>CAVABU010000047.1:4379-17724 GCA_963586965.1 Gemmiger formicilis | reverse complement strand
CCTTTTTGTTGTTGGTCAGCGTACCGTCAAGGTCGAGCACCAGCATCTTGTATCCTGTCTTTTTACTCTCGTCCATATATTATTACAATGTATTGAAGTTTTCATAGGAGGTACGGCGCCCTCGCCGTACCACACAAGATAGAATTTCTCTATATTGGTTTCTTGCTTGAGATGGTACGGCGAGGGCGCCGTACCTCCTATAATTTTCCCTTTTCTCACTCTTTTCCTACGTGCAGGACGGGCTTCTCCGTCATGGTGGAGTCTGCTTCGGCAGAGCGTGTCAGCGTCGAAGGCTTGGAATATCCATAGCCGTAATTATCCCACGAACTCCAACCGTAGTTGTATGAATGCCAGTTCTGTGAATTGGTATTGCGCAGTGAGAATTGCAATCGCTTGCCATCCTCTCCCTCTATGAGTCCCGAGAAATAGCGGCTATTGACATCATAGTCGTAGATGCGTACGTAATAGTCGTCCTCTATGAAATGTATCGTTATAGTCCTATTCTCCACGCTCCACCTGATATGGCTTGCATAATAGTCATATGGAGCATTGCTATAATAGTCCACCCAATAGCCAGTGCCATACGACATACCAGCAGAGGCATCAAACTGCACGACGGAGTGTGTAGACTGATATCTCTGGCCTCTATATGTGGAATACATATACATCTCTCCCTCCCAGTCACCGTCAAGAGTCAGACCTATGAGGTCGTCAGCCGTGCATGATGTAAGTGACATCGACCCTATGGTCGTCATTATCACAGTAAGTAGTGTAAACAGTTTTTTCATACCTTATCGTCTCCCATAATTTAATTTCATACAACAAAGGTAGTGACAAAATCTCATACACTATGCCGTCTTTCCCTAAAAACATGAGGGTTTTCCCTATATACGGACGCATATGTCGCTTTTTATTCTTATTTTTGCACTACACAAACCTATTACACAATCTATGAGAAAAGTATATCTCACTCTGGCGCTGGTCGCTCCCTTTGCCTCCCTCACTCTCGTGGCAAAGAAGTCGCACACTGACAAGCAGCGCCCCAACGTGATAATAATTCTGGCTGATGACCTCGGCTATGGCGACCTCGGTTGCTATGGTGTCAAAGGTGTGAAGACCCCTAATGCTGACCGCTTGGCTGACCAGGGCATACGCTTCACCGACACTCATGCCGTGGCTGCCACGAGCACTCCTTCACGCTACTCCCTGCTTACTGGTGAATACGCATGGAAGAAGTCGGGCACTGACGTGGCTGCGGGCAATGCCGCTATGATAATCGATCCAGGGCAGTTTACCATGGCAGATATGTTTAAGAGTCGTGGCTACGCCACCTGCGCCATCGGCAAGTGGCATCTGGGACTGGGAGACAAGACAGGCAAGCAGGACTGGAATGCTCCACTTGCTTCTACGCCTGCCGACCTTGGTTTTGACTATCACTACATCATGGCAGCCACTGCCGACCGCGTGCCGTGCGTCTTTATCGAGAATGGCATGGTGGCAGATCATGACACGTTGGCGCCCATAGAGGTGAGTTATATAAAGAATTTCCCTGGTGAACCCACGGGCAAGAACAATCCCGAACTACTCTACAATATGCATCCAAGTCACGGCCACGACATGTCTATCGTCAATGGCATCAGCCGCATAGGATATATGCGTGGCGGAGGCAAGGCTCTATGGAAGGATGAGAATATCGCTGACTCCATCACCAGTCACGCAGTGAAGTTTATAGAGCAAAACCGTGATAAGCCCTTCTTCATGTATTTCGCTACGAATGATGTGCATGTGCCACGCTTCCCTCATCAGCGTTTTCGTGGTAGCAGTACAATGGGCGTACGTGGCGATGCCATATCACAGTTTGACTGGTCCGTGGGCGAGATAATGCGCACGCTGGAGAAACTCGGCATAGCGGACAACACGCTCATCATCCTCACGAGCGACAATGGCCCTGTCGTAGACGACGGCTACCAGGATCAGGCAGAGGCGTTGCTTGGCGAGCATCGCCCGTCAGGACCATGGCGTGGAGGTAAGTATAGTGCCTTTGAGGGTGGCACCGAAGTGCCATTCATCGTGCGCTGGCCTGCCATGGTGAAGTCTGGTCAGACACTCGGCACTCTCATGTCACACATCGATGTGATGCGCTCCCTGGGTAGCCTCATCGGTGCCACATTGCCCAAGGGCAGTGCTCCCGACAGTGAGAATCACATAGGAAATATCCTTGGCACAGACCTAAAAGACCGCGCATGGGTGCTTGAGGAAGCACACAATCATACGCTGTCGGTGAGAACAAAGGAGTGGAAATATATCGAACCGAGTGACGGACCGTCCATGATAAAGTGGGGACCGAAGATAGAGACGGGTTTTAAGAATATGCCACAACTCTATCGTATGGATGTCGATGGTGGTGAGACGACAAACAAAGCCAACGAGTATCCCGAGAAGGTCTATGAGTTGCAGGAGATACTCCGCCACGCACGATAATATAGGAGGTACGGCGCCCTCGCCGTACCATCTCAAGTAAGAAACCTAATATAGAAAACTGTCCATTGCGTGGTACGGCGAGGGCGCCGTACCTCCTACATTACTATCACTCTCCCTCGCGTGGTACGGCGAGGACGCCGCACCTCCTATTTCACTTCCCAGATGTCATTGGTCTCGAGGAGTTCGGCAAAGGAGTGATAATGCTTCTTACCCGACACCTCTTCGATCTGATGATGCACCGCCTCATCATAGGTGGGGGCATCCACATCGCGGATGACGCCGAGGGCGATGGGGAATCCATCATTATTGCCCATGAGAGCGAGTTTCAGTTGGAGAGTGTCGTCCTCACAGTGAGCATCATGCACGAGCACATCATCGATGGTGTAGCCATCCTTGCCTATCTCCACCACCTTCAGGCCAAATCCCTGTTGCACCAGTCCATACTTATTATCCTCGCCGAAGACGAGTTTCTCGCCATGTCGCACATAGATGGCATTCTTCAGACGCTCAGCCGAGTTGTATACCGACTCATGCGTACCATTATTAAATATGACACAGTTTTGTAGTACCTCCACCACGGAAGCACCCTTGTGAGCATTTGCCATCTTGAGCGTCTCCACCGTGTGCTTGCTATCGGTAGCCACGGTGCGAGCAAAGAAATGTCCACGTGCACCAAAGCACAATTCTGCTGGACGGAACGGATCCTCCACCGTGCCATAAGGAGAAGACTTTGACACAAATCCTCGTGGTGATGTCGGCGAATACTGTCCCTTGGTAAGTCCGTAGATGCGATTGTTGAGCAATATCATGTTGATATTGATATTGCGTCGCTGGGCATGGATAAAGTGATTACCGCCGATGGCAAGTCCGTCGCCATCGCCACTTATCTGCCACACAGTGAGATTGGGATTGGTGACCTTCACGCCTGTGGCTATGGCTGCAGCACGTCCGTGGATGGTGTTCATGCCATAGGTAGCCATATAGTGTGGCAGTCGTGATGAGCAACCGATGCCCGATATCACGGCGATGTCACTCGGTGCAGTGCCTATCTCGGCAAGCGCCTTATGAAATGAGGCAAGGAAGAAATGGTCTCCGCAACCTGGACACCAGCGCGGTTGTCCTTTTTTATAGTCAGATGCTGTATATGTCATGGTCATTGCCCTTTCTTTTATTCATTGATTATAGATTCCATTCTGTCCACTAACTCATTGACCTTAAATGGCTGTCCCTTCACCTCATTATATTGGTAAGGCACGAAGCCATCTATCTTCATACGTAGCCATGTAGCCAATTGACCCATATTCTGCTCTGCCACCACCACCTTCTTGTAGCGTAGCATCACCTCAGTAGCATTCGCTGGCAGAGGGTTGATATAGCGGAAGTGTGTCATTGCCACCTTGTGTCCCTTCTTTCTGAGACTGTCCATGGCAGCATGCAGATGGCCGTAAGTACCACCGAAGCCCACGATGAGAAGTTCGGCATCGTCCTTGTCGCCAAGCACCTTCAGGTCGGGCACAGGGATATTTGCCACCTTCTGAGCACGCAGGCGCACCATCTTGTCATGGTTTTCTGGGTCTGTGGATATGGCTCCCGTATTGCAGTCCTTCTCCAGTCCGCCGAGGATATGCTCATAGCCTTCGCGTCCTGGCACTGCCCAGTAGCGACTGCCGTCATCAGTGCGCATATATGGGGTCCACTTGCCCTTGAGATCTTCGGGAACGTAAGGAGGATTGATGGCGGGATAGTCTGCAAGGTCAGGCAACTTAAACGCTGCCGAACCATTGGCTATGTATGCGTCGGTGAGCAATACCACTGGAGTCATGTGCTCCAAAGCCACCTTGGCAGCCTCATAGGCAGCATTAAAACAGTCGGTAGGACTTGCTGCCGCTATCACTGGCATGGGCGACTCACCATTACGTCCGAAGAGTGCCTGCAGAAGGTCAGTCTGTTCCGACTTTGTGGGCAATCCTGTGGCAGGACCGCCACGCTGCACATCGAGAACCACCAAGGGCAACTCCATGATGACTGCCAGATTCATCGCCTCACTCTTGAGACATATGCCAGGACCAGACGTGCTCGTCACTGCCAATGCACCAGCGAAGGAAGCACCGACGGAAGAGGCACAGGCTGCTATCTCGTCCTCACACTGCACAGTGGTCACGCCAAGCGACTTGTGCTTAGACAGTTCGTGCAGCACATCCGTGGCAGGGGTGATGGGATACGATCCGAGATAGAGTTTGAGTCCAGCCTTCTCGGCAGCGGCTATGAATCCATATGACGTGGCCTTGTTGCCAGTAATATCCATATATCTGCCTGGCACCTTCACCTTGCTCTCGATGCGATAGACATTGGCAGCACTCGAGTGGGTGTTGTGACCAAAGTCGTAGCCAGCATGTATCACCTTGATGTTGGCGTCAGCCACACCAGGTTTATTCTTGAATTTCTCTTGAAGGAATGTTGCCACAAGGTCCAAGTCACGGCTAAATAGCCAGCACACCAGTCCGAGGGCAAACATATTGCGACACTTGAGCATCGCCTTGTTGTCCATGCCACTATCGGCAAGTGCTGACTTCACCATCGTGGTGATGGGGCAAGCGATGACGCGGTCGGGGTCAACATTCATCTCCGCGAGGAAGTTGTCCGTCTTGAAGTCAGCCTTCTTGAGGTCAGCCTCCTTGAAGGAGTCGGTATCGATGATGATGGTGGCATTGGGTTTAGCAAACTTATACTGGGTCTTGAGTGCAGCAGCATTCATGGCCACCAGCACATCGCACTTGTCACCAGGAGTGTAGACAGTGTCAGAACCTATGTGCACCTGGAAACCTGACACGCCTGTCAACGAACCCTGTGGGGCACGTATATCTGCGGGATAATCGGGAAATGTACTGATGGAATTACCCACAGTGGCAGACACTGTGGAAAAGATGTTTCCGGCCAACTGCATGCCGTCACCGCTATCACCAGAGAAGCGTACTACCACTTCATCGAGTTCCTTTACTTCGAGTTTCTCTTTCATACCATATCATATTGCGATTCCACGCGCCGAAAGCGTCACAGGAGATCATTTAGAGTAGTATGCAAAAGTAATAAATTCTCTGCAACGGATATACGATTTATACGAAAAAGATACAGAGCAAGCAATAAAAAGGAATAATTCGTTAGTATAGTAGTTGCAGCGTCCCCGCTACAACCAAGCATATTTGAGAGATCTTTGCCATAAAGGTTGCAGCGAGGACGCTGCAACTACTATAAGCAAAGCGGGGTAAAGTATCTAAGAATATTACTTCTTAAACAAATCAGAATGAGTTCCTGTATCAAGTAAACACAGTATTAACTCATCATCTTTATATCGCCAGACTAATATCCAATCAGGCTGAATGTGGCAATCATTCCATCCTTCGTAATTACCATGCAATGGGTGATTATGATATTGCTCTGGTAATTGCTCACCATTCATCAAAATGGTTACGACCTTCTCAAACAAAGACTTGTCGTATCCACGTTTCATACATTTCTTGTACGACCTTTTGAAACGTCCTGAAAGTTGTAACCTATATTTCATTGTCAAGCTTCCAAATAAGCCATCATATCCTGTAATGTATCAAAGTTGTGCACATTACCATTTTCGACATCAAGAATAGCCTTGTCAAGTTCTGACATTTTATTACTTGATGTCGCATCTTTCAATTGTGAAGACAACTTATCTGCCAAGAACTTCATGGCCCAGGTCATGTCATCTACAGACAAAGAAGACAAGACTCCTGCTAAATTGTTTCTACGTAATGCTGTGGTATCCATATACAAATAACATTTATGCGGTGGCAAATGTAATAAAAAGGAGTATATCTAACAAGAGAATGAGACAAAAAACAATTTTCCCGTATTATTTTATTTGGCGCCGTACCTCCTAATGGGCAAAGCGGGGACGCTTCGCCTACTATGAATAGCAATATTTCCATACTCCTAAGGGCTATTGGTTAATGACCGTACAGCAGGTGAAGGACGAGCGCACAGCAGGTGCTGTGCAGTCGCACACCAGCTGCTATGCAAGCGCACACCAGCTGGTGTGCGGTCATAGAGGCTATACTTCTCGAGGATCTAAGTCATGTCCTCTCCCTATTTCATATGACTGCTATCTGAAGGACATTGCTTATCTGCGCAGAAAGCAAGCGCTGGCATATATAGTAGTTGCAGCATAGGAGGTACGGCGCCCTCGCCGTACCATCGCAAGAAAGAAAACCTATAATGGAAGTCTCTCCTTTGAGTGGTACGGCGAGAACGCCGTACCTCCTATGAGACTACTACTTGATGAGTTGCAACAACTCCTTGGCGCTACGGGCACCAAGGACGGTGTTGAGCACATTGCCGTCCTTGTCGAGGACGAGCATAGTGGGATAGGCATTGACCTTGTATTTCTTAGCCAACTCGGGACCTTCGCCCTTCTCCATGTCCATCTTGATGCTGACGAAATGCTCATTGAAATAACCTCCTACCTCGGGCAAGATAAACACCTCATTGGACATCTTGCGACATGGCACACACCATGACGTGTAGCAGTCCATGAAGACGCGCTTGCCTTCGGCTGATGCCTTTGCCAATGCCTCGGCGAAGGTGCAATCCTCAAACTTGATGCCGTCATGATTTTCCATGGAGATGACGATATCCTTTATCTTGCGTGCCTGACTGCCCTCATATTTTGATGCCGACTCCTTGAGATATGTGATCAATTCTGCCTTGGAAGCCTCATCGCAGTCGAGAGTCTTGAGCGACATGTCAATATAAAACTTGGATGCACCCAACTGCCCTGCCATTTGGCGCAAGCAGTCAAGCAACTCGTGAGTGCTGGCAGTGCCACGCTCTTGCGCCACCTTGTATAGCGCGTAGGTGGAGCAAGTGTCAGGGAGCATGGCTTTCTGCATACCATTATAGAGGTCTATGAGCGCCATCTTGTCATACCTCTTCTCTCCCACGGCATACGACAACACATCATAATAGAAGAGCGACTCCATCTGCTTGTTGACCTTCTCGTCACCGACATTCTTCACAAAGTCTGCCTTGTGAGTGACAAGGTAGTCATAGTTGGGTGACTGACGATCCTTGATGGAGGAGCAGAATACTGCCCAGTTTTCCTTCGCTGCATACTCCTTAGGCTTGAGCATTTGCATGTACTGCTCCCCTACCCGATTAAATTGCTCCGTATCCTTTGCCAGGCGCAGAGCCTCGAGATAATTGCAGAGATCCTTCTTGGAGTATTTGCCACTCTGATATATCTTAGTGGTGCCAGCCAGCGAAGTCTTTGGGCTGAGGCTTCGTGCCACCGACTCCTGAAAGTCAGGCAGACGGCTACCGCCCACCATGCGGAGCAGGATGTTGCCATCGGCATCTATCACGAGAAAGTGCGCATAAGACTTCACTCCATAGTGGTCAGCCACAGATTCATTCTCCTTCTTGTCCATATTGAGCCACAGGCAAACGAAATGCTTGTCCATGTAGTCGCAAAAGTCAGCATCAGAGAATACCTCCATATTCATGCCGTGGCATGGGATAGCCCAGTCTGCAAAGAAGTTGATGAAGATAGGCTTCTTAGTTTGGCGCGACAGCGAGAACGCCTCTTCCATCGTGTAGACATAGTGCATCTTGACATCAGCCTTCACCACATCACCATAGACACTGTGCTCCAACTGGGCACTGACTGTAACAGGCACCGAAGCACTTGCCATGAGAGCAAGGAGTGCCAATAGATATTTCTTCATATTTCTCATTCTTTTATTGCATCTTTCACGCAGCGCACACTGTAGGTCACATCCCTATAGCCCGTAGTCAGTGGGCTTGTGCCGCGCCACACCTTATTAGTATATATGGCAGACATACGTATGATGGCCACATCCACGGAGTCCTTCTGCTTGTCCAGGGTGGATGTCCAGTAATACCAGTTTTCGTCCTTACCAGAGTAATTGTTGCCACTCGCCTTTATGATATATGTGTTGCCACCAGCACGCTGGGCATTATAGCCACTGGCACCGCCATCCTGGAGCAGTGTGGCAAGACCTTCGCCACGCCATGCCTCCATCTCAGTGGCTTCCGACGACGACAGTCCGAGCGTGCGCTCAAGGGTGAGGAAGTCATCATCCGAGGGCAAGCGCCATCCCTGTGGCACAGCCTTTAGGGCACCGTCATGCGAATAGAGAAAACCGTATTTCTGCACATAACCACCATTGTCAGCCTCAGCCTCGAGATAATTGTCCAAACCTATCTGCACTGAGTCTTTGGCAGCATCGAGAGCCACGAGGAGCACCTCGTAATAGTCGGGATAATACTCGAGATACTGCATCACCTCACTCTGCTTATAGCCATAGTCCATCATATTGACCATGGTGACAATATTCTGCGTGCCCGTAGCCACGGCAGTGGCATATTGTGGCCAACCATTATACTGCGCGTCTTGCGCCACATCCGTGGCAGTCTGGCGGAAGGTGTCGTCATCCACCTCAGCATCCTCTACATCTGCCATTGACTCATCCCAGGTGTAGCACCCAGCAAGGCTATTGCCAGGTAGCATATAGCGCAAGTTTTCCGTCATCCATATCTGATTGCCTATCTGTATGCAGTGATAGGTATTGCCATCGCGAGGGTCGGTGAAGTCATCAGCAGACGAGACGACATCGCTATGAAAGTCTACCGCGCTGCTATTCTCATCGCTACAAGCGACAGACAGCAGACATAGGGAGAGGCAACAGGCACTGGTTATTATAGATTTATTCATACATCAAAGAGTTATACCCAATTCGTTAGTGATAAAATTATATAGCAGTTTATACTTGGTCATCACTGGCAAGCAGCGTCCGTAGCGATTTTGGAATCCCTCGGCACCAAGTGTCAGTATGGCTTGTATGAAGTAGTTGCGGTCTTCCTCGGCATCAGTGGGCGAAAGCGCGCCCGTATTCTTATTGCCACGGATAAAACCATAGTTGCCTATCTCGGTGACTATGGCAGACCGCACTTTTTCGGCCTCCTCACGATTAGCGACAAGATTGCGGCTCACGAGCAGGTCGCACAGGTCTATGCGGTGAACGGCGGTGCTGCCCTCTACAGCATTGTATGGATCGCCATAGAAAAGCGTATTAGGCGACACATTGGAGTTGAGTTCCTTGTAAGCCAAGAGTGTGGAGCATCCGCCCATGTCTTCCCATGCACGGTAATAGTATTTGGATGACACCTCCTCAAACTGCGAACAGAGGTCACGATTGGCTTTGACCTTCTGTATGACCATGTCATTGATGACCTCCGTGGCAGTGGCAGTGATCTCACTGTCATCAAGAGAGGTGACATTATAGAAAACCAACGTGCGGAAACCAGAGATGTATTTCTTCTCTGCGAGCGACTTAGACTCTGGCTCTGTGCTGACACTGTCTGCCACCATGATACTAAAGGGGCGCATACGCTTGCTACACTGCTCAAGAAACTGACGCACGAAGTGCAGAGCCTTCATGCGGTCTTCCGCAGATGTGAGGTAGTCATACTTATAGGTCACACTATTGGAATAGGAGTCAAAATCCCAATTGAGGTCCACGGTCTCATACTGCTTGATGGGGTTGCCATAGAGGTCAGTGCCTATCTCACGCACGGTGATGGTGTCATTGAAGAGCACCGGCACGCCATACTCCTGGTATATCAGATAACGCTCATGCTGCACCTCGTCAGTGGCGTCGTCCTCGATGGCAAACTCATTGGTGAGGTCTACGCCATCGCCCGAAAGATGCTCGTTGCCACAGGATGATGTCATGGCAATCACTGTGAGGGCAAGGAGGAGGCTACATATATATTTTATCTTCATAATGATAATTGTCATTTGGTTTCTATTTCTTCACGCTGGTCACGCTCATTGTCAGGCATTGGCACCTTGTCAGCCTCGAGCACGGCACGCGGTATGGCAAAGGTCCAAGACTTGTCGGTAGGCTTCAGCAGATAATAATGTGCACGCACGAAGACACCATTATCGGTGTATTCATTAAATACGTGCAGTATGTTCTTGCCCGATGGATATTTATCCCTCACGATATAGCGACGAAGGTCAAACCATCGCTGACCCTCAAAGCACAACTCCTTGCGACGCTCAAGCATGATCTCGTCAGCAAGTTGCTGTCCTGCGTAGGTAGCATCCTGCCAACCATCAATGCGCTGGCGACGGAGAGTATTGAGAGCCTCGTTGGCTTGCTGCTCCTTGCCAGACTGCATGGCACACGCCTCAGCATAATTGAGGTAAGCCTCAGCCTTGCGCATGGCAAGTGCATCAGAGACGTTATTGAGTTTCACCTCACGTTCATATTTCTTGAGACTGATACTGTCGGAGCGACTGTTCTTGTCAAAGAATGATGTCAGGCGCATGTCATCGTCGTCATAGAGGTCATAGAGTTGGCGTGTGACGCAATATTCCGACGGATTGCCATAGACTGTAGCGGCAAGGCTGGCACTGCGATTGGGTGCGAGATTGTTGCCTCCCTGCGAGAAGATAATCTCTCCATTGTCGGCAGTGAGCGCTGGTGCATCGGCAGTAAATGAGGCAAGACTCTGCAAGGAGAACTGGCCGTCATCCATCACTGCCTTGGCTTGAGCCTCAGCCGAAGCCCAGTCCTGCATGTAGAGATAGACACGGCTCAGCAGCAGTGAGGCTGCCTGCCAACTGGCACGATGCAGGGTGGCGCTGGTTTTCTGCGGACTCTCCTTGAGCAACTGCTCTGCCTGCTGTAGGTCAGACACCACCTGGGCGTAGATATCCTTGATAGAAGCGCGGTCAAACTGCGTATCCTTGTCCTTGTCATACTCCACATAGTGGGTGAGTTTGAGAGGAACGCAGAGATCGGTGGCACAAGTAGCGGGCGCGTAAGGTTTGCCATAGAGATTGGCAAGGATGAAATAAAACTGTCCGCGGAGGAAATGTATCTCGCCCTTCACACGAGTGTAGTCAGACAGGTCACTGTCGGTGGTGTGAGGCACATCTTCGAGTTCATTGAGGAGGATGTTTGCCACATTGATGCGGTGATAGAGGTCATTCCATGTACCGTCATCAGAATTGTAGGAGTCGCGCTCATAATTGTAACGCACATCCTGTTGCCAAGCGTAATAGCCAAACATAGCGTTGACCACATAGGTGTAGGCATCATAACTACCGAGTTTCTCCGTGGAGTTGACGCTGACGGTGTTGATATCATCATCGAGCAGATTGAAGAATCCGCACGTGCCATTATTCATACCATAGGACACCTCGGTGCTCTTCATGTAGGTCTCACCAAGGAGCACCTCCTCGATGTCAGACACGCTCTGTGGCACCACCATGTCCTGGGAGTACTCACTGAGGAAATTGCTGCAACTGCCAAGCACCATCGGCAGAAGGAGTGCGGCAAGTATATAGTTTGTTTTCATTATGTCGAGTGTTAGTCAGTGTTTAGAACGTTACGGAGAGTTTCATCACATATGTAGGTCGCGTAGACAGCACCACATCCGATGAGAATCCGCTCTGGCTCGGGTCTTGGCCATTGAGTTTGCTGGAGCAGATGGTAAACACATTGGTGGTGGAGAAGTCTATGGATGCATTGGTAAGCGGAGTGCTACGAAGCATGGACTGCGGGAACTGGTAGCGGATGACCAGTTGGGAGAGTTTGAGATAACTGCCCGACACGACACGCGCATCAGACTGGTCAAACATATCCCAATAGTTGGTGGCAAAGGCTTTAAATCCCTGTATGTCGGCAGAGTTGGCATTGCTCCAGTGATTCTTATAACTCTGATAGAGCGGATCAGACGGGCTTAGCAATGCAGGGAATATGGTGCGCTGCTCATCACCAGGTACTTGCCAGCGCTGGAGCATCTCCTTGCGCACATTGGTCTCAGACGACACACCGTCGATGATGTCAGAGTAGAGCGCCAATTGGCGTATCTTATTGCCTATGCTGTAGGTGAAACTCGTGGTGAGCGAGAGTTGCTTCCAGCGCAGGGTGCTATAGAGAGCGCCAGTAAACTTAGGGTCGCGCGTGCCACTCTCGACGAGCACCATCTTGCATATCTCCTCGAGTGACTTACCCTCGAGCAGATGGCGACGGTCGGAGTAGTCGTCAAACATCGGCATGCCGTTGGTGGGGTTAAGTCCAAGAAATTTATACGAATAGAATGTGCCGACACTCTTGCCTCCGATGATGGCTGTGCCATTGAGATAGTCGTCGATGGTGTATTCATTGATGACATCACTCTGCACTTGATTCTTCACATAGGAATAGTTGGTCGAGAGATACCACGTCCAGTCTTTGGTCTTGATGGGATAACCGATGATAGAGAAACTAAAACCATAATTGTGTATGTCGCCACCATTCATCACATAAGAACTGATGCCATTGACCTTTGACACAGGCACTGTGGTGAAGGCATCATGTGTGAGTTTGTTGTAGGCATCGACATTGAATACCAGTCTACCGCCAAGGAATGAGGCATCGATACCAGCATTCCACTGGTCGGTCTGCTCCCATCGGAGATTAGGATTAGGGAAGGCATAGACCGTGGAGGTGTTGGCATTCCAGTAGGTGTCCATGCTGCCCTGCTTTATCAGCAGATTAGGAGTCTGGCCATCGACCATATTTCCTGTCTTACCATATGACATACGCAGGCGCAGGTCATCGAGCCATGTGGCTTTGGACAGGAGCAACTCCTTCAGATTGACCATGCCCGACACTGACCAGACGGGGAGAAACTTCTCATTGCTACGGCTACCAAACTGATTGGAAGCATCGAAGCGTCCATTGGCATTGAGGGTAAAATAACTGCCGTAACTATACGTGAGGGTGAGATATCCACTCAGTTTGTTGGTGCGTGTGGC
>CAVABU010000047.1:0-4156 GCA_963586965.1 Gemmiger formicilis | reverse complement strand
GTGAAATTCTCGGTGGTGCTATTCTTCAGATTGAGCACACCGCCATAAGGGAGTTCGCAGAGGCCACCCGAACCAGATATAGGCAGTTCGTCATACTCGCCATTCTTGAGTGTGGCGACATAATTGGTCTTTTCACCAAACCACGTGTTATTGGTGGTCGTGGTGCGCTGATAAGATGCCGAGGCATCCACATCGAGCAGATTGCGGTAATGCCACACGAGGTCGAGGGCAGCGATGAGCGAGTTGGAGTCATAGGTCTGCGATGAATTCTCCATCTCGTTGAGGATGTTGTAATTGTATTTATAATAAGAGTTGGTCTTCTTGCCGAGATTATAAGCGTGCTTCTGATAATAGTAGAGCGAACCGTCAGCATTATAGCACGGCAAGGCACGCGTGGTGTTGTAAGCGTATTTGAGAGGCGTTATCTCAGACGGCAGATAGTCTTTCTTTTGCACACTACCATTGAGACGCACGTTGGCTTGGAAGTCTTTGGTGAGGTTGACCTGCACGCTCATCGCAGCCGTGTAGCGCTTATTGTTTTGTGTCTTCACGACGGCATCTTCATCGGTATAGCCCAATGATGCATAGTAGCGATTGTTGTCACCACCACCCGACACGCTCAGCGAGTGAGTCTGAGTGAGAGCATCACGGCTGAGAACTTTAAACCAGTCAGTATTGACACTCTCATACTGTCGCACCTGTTCTTGGAACTGTTCGTAATCGGTGTTGCCATTGATGTAATTGTAGTAGGCTCCCTCATATCCCACCATCGTCATGTTGGACGGGAAGGCGTAGTGCATGTCGACGAGATCTTTACCAAACTGCACTCGCTCTTGGGAATTCATGAGATTGATATTGTTGTCAGTATAACGTGGGCGACGTACCAGTTTCAACTGTGTGGAATAGGTGATGTGAGGCGGTCCTGCCTTACCCTTCTTGGTGGTGACCACGATGACACCATTGGCAGCACGCGTGCCATAGAGAGCGGTGGCAGCGGCATCCTTGAGGATGTCTACACGTTCGATATCCTCGGGATTGATGCCAGAGATGGCATTGCCTATATAGTTGACATAGTCGGGGTCATTGAGTTGTTCGGTGGACACATCGACAGGGTCAGTCAACTGCACTCCATCGAGCACCCATAGCGGTTCGCGATTGCCAATGAGGGTCGACGTACCACGCACACGGATGCGCGCTGTCGCACCCACCTCACCAGAGTTTTGTGCGAACATCATGTCTGGCACACGTCCATTGAGAGCGTCAGTGAGCGAGGTCATACCAGGTTGCAGGATGTCTTCCATCTTGAGAGATGTCACGGCGCTGGTGTTCTTACGAGTGTTGATATTGCCGTAGCCCGTCACCACCACTTCTTCTATTTGGTTGCCGTCTTCTGCCATGACTATCTTGAGTCGTTTGCCACGCCATGTCACCTCCTGGCGCTTCATACCGAGATAGGACACCACAAGGCGGGCTTCCTTGAGCGTATAGGGGAGCGAGAAGTGGCCATCGATATCTGTACTGGTGCCGTGGGTAGTGCCTTTGACCACCACGGAGACACCAGGCAGAGTCTCACCATTTTGGTCGGTGACGGTGCCTTGGATAGTCAGATTGGATTGTGGGGCGGTCTTGGCAGTCTTGATGGTGTCAGCAGGGAGAGCCGAAGCCATCGCTGGCGACACTGCCACAAGAGTGATTGTCAACAATAATGTTGCCTTTTTTGTCATCTTTGTCATCAAAGAGTGTTACTTTCAAAAGAAAGGGAGTGGCGACAGTCCATCACGCATGATGTGCCGTAGCCATTCCCTTTCGCTATGGATTTGTTATGATTTTTATTTACCGTTGAATATTTTCTTGCCGTTCTTGATTACGATGCCCTTGTATGAGTCATTCACCTTCTGTCCAGCAATATTATATAATGTGGCATCATCCTGAGCCTCATCTGCGCTGATGCTATCTATGCCTGTAGGATCAAGCACATCGATGATAACAAGTTGTGGAGTATGCTCAGATGACACGCCATCAAATACGGCTGTCACTGTGTAAGACTTGCCATTGTCTACATAGTCATCCACATCTGTCATAGCGACAATGTCAGAAATGGTGTTTTTGTCAGCATCAGAGATGGAGTATATGTCCTGATAAGAGCCTTTAGTCATAGAGAATGTCACTCCCTCGATCTGTACAAGGTCTTCCTTATGCTTGAGTTCAAGAAGTTCTGAAATAGTGGTCTTTACTGGCTCAGCAGCCTCTTCGCTCTCGGTGATTGTGAGATTGTCAAATGTGGTGTAACCATTGCCCTTTACAGCATGAGCGCCATCATAGTTGTTGTAATCCAGGACTATAGTACCATTGAGGATGCTATTGGTCTTAATATCCTTCTTGAAGAATAATGCATCAAGACGTATGGCGTAGTCACCTTCACGCACATAAGCATAATAGCCGTTGTAATAACTGTATATTACCTTTGCATTGGTAAGGGTCAGCATTACGTTGCTCTTGTCAAAAGTCAGATTATTGAGGTCAGCGATGGTCACGCCTTCAAAACAGATATATTTCTGAGTAGTCATCTCGCTGGTCTTGCCGTCCTTCACTGCGATGGCCTGCACTGTGGTAGTGGCTTTGAGGGTCACGGTCACGGTGTTTGTATTATTGGTGAGAGATGAGGTGGTAGGCACTGTGCCATCGGTGGTATAGTAAACGACCGTGCCCTCTTCACCAGCAATGACTACATCAGAAGAACCAGAGAATGTCTCTGCGCCTGTGAATGTTGGTGCTGTAGGGCCATCTGATGCCGCAGCGCCATAGGTCACCTCGATGGATGTGACCTTCATCGGTGTGCCAGCGTTAGTGGCCTGAAACTTTGTGGTGCTACCTGTCCAAGTGAGTGTGCTACCGTCAGGAGCGACGTCAGTGCCATCGATGGTCATCTTCTGAGCATTGCCACTACAATTGAATGTCACCTTGGTGATGGACTCGCCACCAGCCTCTATGGTGAAGACATTGCCTTTCTTTATCTGAATGTAGACAGTGTTTGCACAGGTGCCAAGTGAACTACCTGTACCTTTTTCACATGTGAGAGTTAAGCCTTCGATGACACCCGAGTAACTGTCAGCGGTGGATGTCCAAGAGGTTGATGTACTGTTGGTTGTCAGAATCTTTACTGTAGCGTTGGCAGCGATAGCCATACAAAAAAGCATACAGAAAGCAAGTAAGCGTAAAGATTTATGCATGATTTTCTCTCCTAAAATATTGTTATTTAACATAATATGTGGCAAAGTTAACTATAATTGTCGATAATTATGCAACGTATCCATAAAAAAATCACTTATGACACACCTCTGACAACTTGTCATATGGCAGATGACTGTCAGACGTTTGGCACTGACTTTGCAAAAGATGGGGTGTAGTCCTCGTGACCATGAAACTCAAATATTAATTTTAGAAACAAATAAAAACAAATACAACTATGGGAAAGATTATTGGTATCGACTTAGGTACAACAAATTCATGTGTGGCAGTATTCGAAGGAAATGAGCCAGTGGTAATCGCCAACAGCGAGGGCAAGCGCACCACTCCTTCAGTAGTAGGCTTCGTGGACGGCGGTGAGCGCAAGGTGGGTGACCCAGCAAAGCGTCAGGCCATCACAAACCCAAAGAAGACTGTATACTCTATCAAGCGATTCATGGGTGAGACCTATGATCAGAGCGCAAAGGAAGTGTCAAGAGTGCCTTACTCAGTAGTAAATGAGAATGGTTACCCACGCGTAGACATAGATGGTAAGAAGTTTACTCCTCAGGAGATAAGCGCTATCATCCTGCAGAAGATGAAGAAGACCGCTGAGGACTACCTCGGACAGGAGGTGAAGGACGCTGTCATCACAGTGCCTGCATACTTCTCTGACTCTCAGCGTCAGGCTACTAAGGAGGCTGGTCAGATTGCTGGCTTGAACGTGCAGCGTATCGTCAACGAACCTACAGCAGCAGCTTTGGCTTATGGTATCGACAAGGCTAACAAGGATATGAAGATTGCAGTGTTTGACCTTGGTGGTGGTACATTTGATATCTCTATCCTGGAGTTTGGTGGTGGCGTATTCGAAGTGCTTTCTACCAATGGTGATACTCACCTCGGTGGTGATGACTTCGACCAGGTAATCATC
>CAVABU010000046.1:0-17735 GCA_963586965.1 Gemmiger formicilis | reverse complement strand
TAATATTTGAATACCGAACCGCCGACAAACTCGCGCATGATAGACGTCGGTGGTATCTCCTTGTCGCTCACAGGCACGAAGTAGTGGATGAATTTCTTCAGACGATGCACCTCTGAATACTCGGGACAGTTGCGTGGCACACTCGATAGGATTGGTTCGGCATGATTGCGCAGTACGGCTATCTCTATATTGAGTGCCGAATTAAACATCATGTCAGCATTCTCCTGATAAGGATTTATCCACTTCTCCTCTGCCTCGCATACATTCTTCCACTGCTTGATAGTTTCCTGTGCAGAGAATGCGCCCTTATTGTAGTCACGGATAATGCGACGCAAGAGACGAGTATCATAAGGCGATATGCAGTTGTGTGAGTCAAGCGACACGCTTGTCAGCGTAGACACGAAAATCTTAAACTTCACATTATCGGGTATCTGCGAGGTCAGCATAGGGTTGAGTGCATGAATTCCCTCAATAATCAAAATCTTATTGTCGTCAAGACGCAAGCGTTTGCCATTGTATTCTCGCATGCCAGTAGTGAAGTTATATTCTGGCACCTCCACCGTTTCTCCCGCTATTAGTTTTGAGAGATGCTCTGACATAAGGTCAGAATCCACCGTCTTGATGTTATCAAAGTCGTATTCTCCATTTGGCAGCAATGGTGTGTCGACACGATTTACGAAATAGTCGTCCGTAGAGAATGACATCGGACGGAGCCCGCAAGCGAGCAACTGCACCGAGAGTCGCTTGCAGAAGGTGGTCTTTCCCGACGATGATGGTCCTGTGATGAGCACCACCTTGCACGCATTTGTCTCTTGACGGAATCGACGATTGATTTCCTCCGCTATTTGCACTATCTTCTTCTCCTGCAGTGCCTCTGACACTTGGATAAGTTCTGATGCATGGCCACGCTGGATAAACTTGTTGACATCACCCACATTAGACATACGCATAATGATATTCCACTTAATGTTTTCGGAAAACATCTCAAAGGTGCGTGGTTGGGGTACGAGCGTAGCTAGGCGTGACGGATCGCTATTGTCAGGAGCAAGTAGCAACAGACCGTTGCCATATTTCTCCAGACCAAAGAGTTTGATATATCCCGTCGAAGGAGCCAGGCATCCATAGAAATTGTCTGCAAGTCCATCAAGTGTGTAATAGTCGCTATAGAGGCTACCAGATGTAGAGAGCAATTTTACTTTATCAGCGAAACCGCTTTCACGAAACACCTTTACTGCATCTTCCGTTGTGGCTTCTATCCTATGATAAGGGATGTCCGCATCCACTATTTCCTGCATTCTTTTCCTTATCTTAGTCACATCTTCCTCTGTCGGTGACGATCCGTCAGCCTTACGGAAATTACAATAGCAACCATGGGATATGGGGTGCTCGATGTAGACCCTACTACCATGAAACACATCCTGCGTGGCCTTATAAAGGATAAAACTCAAAGAGCGGATGTAGGCACGCATGCCCGATGGGTCACTGATGTCAACAAACTCGACATCTCTATTTTGGTATACTTTGAAGAGCAACCCTTCTGACACGTTATTCACTTTTGCCGAAACGACAGGATACTTGAATTTGAGTTCCGGACACGACTTTAGAATCTCTAGCAAGGTTGTACCTGAGGCTACTTCCTTGGTCAACGAATTGTTCTTACAGCGTATATGCAGCATGAGGGCAAATTGTTTTTGCAAAGGTAAGGGAAAAGACGGACATAGGAAAGAGACAAAAGAGTATTTTTGCCATCACTGGTACTATTTACCAAATAAAGTCGTACATTTGCACTTGCAAGGGATTGACTGATTTGAAAGACATATATAATATAATAATCAATGTACAAATACCATAACGATTTATGAAGAGAAACATCATCGCATATCTTTTCGCCATCCTCGGCATCTGCTCCGCTAATGCCAACGACGGCGTGTATTTCACAAGTGGCAACTTCCTCGTGCCTATCCACGAGACCGACATCTCCGTGGCTAAAGAAGTGCTCACCATCACTATCGGCAAGGATAGCCTTGCACGGGTGGACGTGTATTACGAGTTTATCAACAATGGCGATGCAAAGACCGTGACTATGGCTTTCGAAGCTGACCCGCCCTACAACGTGGGGCTTACAGTCAATCGCGAAGGCATACATCCTTTTATCAAGGACTTCACTGTGGTGATGAACAATCAGCGACTCACCAATAAGAACTCTCTGGTGGCGACACAATATGCAGACATGAATATGGGCACTGATTTCAAACCGCTCGACATGAGCAAATGGAAAGGCTTGGGTGAAGCTCCTGACTCACTGGTGCCTTATGAGAATGCGCTCTACAATGCCGAACTGGATAGCGTGACCAGTTATGCTTACGCCTACTGTTTTGAGGCTCCATTCAAGCACGGACTCAACATCGTGCACCACACCTACAGTTACACGATGAGCTATAGCATAGGCAAACGCTTTGAGGTGCCCTATTGGTTGACTCCAGCCACTCGATGGGCCAACCATCGCATAGATGACTTTACACTTAAGATTACAGCCGACGACAACACCGAGTTTTGCCTCTGTGACACATTATTCAGTGGAGCTCCATTCGCAAAGTCACAACCACAAATGGGAGAACTTTATCATCTCACGTCTGAATATGGCGAGAAGATGCTCTTCGCCAGCGTAGGCGAGGGAGACACCGTGACGTGGCACGCCACAAACTTCTGCCCTACCAGCAATATCAGCATTGATGCGCCTGATTGGGATTCTGAAAACGCCTATTATCTGCACCGCAACTCCGAGAAAGTGGTGATAGACAAGCAGGGCAACAAAGGTCGTTATCTTGCCGACTGCGGAGACAGTTATCTAGTGATGGTGCAAGACTACGGTTTGGTAAAGAAGAGCGAAAGTCACATCGAGGAATATAGCGCAGAGAAGGGCAACGGCATCGTAGTGCTAAATGACGAGACCGTGAAGACACGCGTAAACGTGAGAATGCGCCCTAATGCAAAGAGCAAGAAGATAGGCACTATCGCCGCCCACCCAGGCGAACTGCCCGAGGTATACCAATGTTTGGGCTTCGTGCGCGACAGTGACACCCAAGAGTGGGGCATGTGGTGGAAGATTAAGTTTGGTAACAAGGTGGGATACGTAGCACAGCAATACATGCTATGGGACTCCATCGACACGTATTGAATATGAACGTTTCAGCCAAAATTTCTTTTGTTTATGTTTAAAAGTTTGGTCTTATTGGTCGTAATGATTATCTTTGTAGGCTCAACTGATTTTTTAAGACAAAGAAAACGAATTATGACAGATAAGGATTTCATGCGTCAGGCGATAGACCTGAGTGTAGACAATGTGAAGAATGGTGGCGGTCCTTTTGGCGCCGTGATAGTCAAGGATGGAGAGATTGTGGCAAGTGGTGTCAACCGCGTCACCGCCAACAACGATCCTACTGCACATGCCGAAGTGTGCGCCATAAGAAATGCTTGTGCCAAGACAAAGTCATTCAAACTGGAAGGTTGCACCATATACACATCGTGCGAACCTTGCCCGATGTGCCTGAGCGCCATCTACTGGGCAGGCATTTCCAAGATATATTATGGTAACACCAAACTGGATGCCGACAAGATAGGTTTTGGAGATAATTTCATCTACGAAGAACTGGACAAACCTATGGAAAAGCGCACCATCCCGACTAAACCGCTCATGAGAGAGGAAGCACTGAAAGCGTTCGAAGACTGGGAGAACAAAACTGACAAGATAGAATATTAAGAGGCCATTTCCTTGGCTATCTGAGGATATATTCATAATTTTGTAGTTATAAAAGTTTCTCACGAACGAGCAAACAAGAGAATTGAGCAAGACTGTCAGAAACATTTCCAACATAGCATTATCGCTCCTCCTCGGCGGAGCGATACTCTATTGGATGTACCGAGATTTCGATTTCGGCGCAGTGAAGCACGTCATGCTCGAGGAGATGAATTGGTGGTGGATGATAATATCCATGCCCTTCGGCATAACGGCACAGGCATTTCGTGGATGGAGATGGCGACTGAGCCTCGACCCATTGGACGAGCATCCACGCTACTCCACTTGCATAAACTCCATATTCATCAGTTATGCACTAAGTTTGCTGGTACCACGAGTGGGAGAATTCTCACGATGCATAGTACTGAAGCGACAGGACGGGACATCATTTCCTAAAGCACTCGGCACAGTAGTCACCGAGCGTATCATCGACTCCCTGTTGCTACTCGCCATCGCTGTGAGCGTCATACTGTCACAGCTGAGCGTCTTCAATAAGTTTTTTGACCGCACAGACACCAGTTTGACACAGATACTGGCAAGTTTCTCATATGAAGGCTACATGGTGACGGTCGTATGCGGTGTGGCAGTACTACTCCTACTCTACGTACTCATGAAGAAGATGGCACTACTCGACAAGGTGAAAGCCACCGCCAAGGGAATGCTTGAGGGTATAGGTTCGCTTAGACGTGTGAAAAACGTCCCTCTATTCATCGCCCTTACATTAGGCATTTGGGCAAGCTATTTCATACATTATTATATTACATTCTTCTGCTTCGCTTCCACATCGCATCTGGGCATCATGTGCGCACTGGTGACATTCATCGTGGGATCGATAGCAGTCATAGTCCCTACCCCTAACGGGGCAGGCCCATGGCATTTTGCAGTCAAGACAATGCTCATCCTCTATGGCATTGCCGACACCGATGCCCTCTACTTCGTACTGATAGTGCACACGATGCAGACTCTGCTCGTGGTGCTACTCGGAATATATGCATGGACAAGTCTATCATTAGCAAAAAGATATGAGCACAATCAAGAATCTTAAGCCAGAGTGCATCTGGAAAAACTTTGATGCACTCACACAGGTGCCCCGTCCATCGGGACATCTCGAGAAAGTACAGCAGTTCTTGCTGGAGTTTGCAAAGAATGCAGGCGTAGAGGCTTTCCTCGACCCTGCAGGCAACGTGGTGATGCGCAAACCTGCCGCACCTGGCATGGAAAACAAGAAGGGCGTTATCCTTCAGGCTCACATGGACATGGTGCCACAGAAGGCTCTCACCTCAAACCACAATTTCGAGACCGACCCTATTGAGACACATATCGAAGGCGACTGGGTATATGCCAACAATACCACTCTTGGCTCTGACGATGGTATGGGCGTAGCTGCCATCATGGCCATCATGGAGTCTAAGGACATCAAGCATGGTCCTGTGGAGGCTCTCATCACCGCAGACGAAGAGACAAGCATGGTAGGCGCCAATGGCCTGCCAGCAGGCGAACTCCATGGTGAGATACTCCTCAACCTCGATACAGAAAACGAGGGCGAGATGGTCATCGGTTCGGCAGGTGGTATCGACGTGACTGCCACAATGCAATATAAAGAGGTGGAGACAGATGCTCAGGACGTAGCTCTCAAGATCACCGTAAAGGGTCTCAAGGGCGGACACTCTGGTATAGAAATCTGCCTTGGACGCGCTAATGCCAACAAACTTCTCGTGCGTGTGGTGGAAGACATCATTTGTAGCGACGAGGCACGCCTGGCTTCATGGCACTGTGGCAACATGCGTAATGCTATTCCTTTTGAAGGAAGCGTAGTGGTGACCCTGCCAAAGGAAAACGTAGAGTCCGTAAAAGAGGCAGCTAAGGCATGGGAAGAGACATTCAATAATGAATATGCTGGCATCGAAAACCATATCAGCGTGGTAGTAGAAGAGGTGGAGACACCAGCCACACAGGTGCCAGAGGAAATACAGGACAATCTCGTGGACGCTATCTACGCTTGTCACAATGGTGTGATGAGATACATCCCAAGCATCCCTACAATCGTGGAGACATCAAGCAACCTCGCTATCATTGACATAGAGGGTGGCAAGGCAAGAATCCAAATTCTCGCACGCTCCGCATCTGAGAGCCAGAAGGAATTTATCGCTTCATCCCTGGAGAGTTGCTTCTCTATGGCTGGCATGAAGGTGGAACTCGGTGGAAGCTACAGTGGATGGGATCCAAATCCAAACTCAGAGATGATAAAGATTATGGAAAACATCTATGAGCGCGAGTTTGGCAACAAGCCATCAGTATCTGTCGTACACGCTGGACTGGAGTGCTCAGTCATCCTGAGCAAATATCCAGGACTCGACATCGTCAGCTTCGGTCCTACACTCGAAAGCCCACACACAGCAAAGGAGCGTTGTCAGATTAGCACCATGCCTAAATTCTGGACATTGCTCGTGAAGACACTCGAGGAAGTGCCAGCAAAATAATTCCAATACTATGAAATGTCACTTTGTAACTAATTTTATAAAGTGACATTTCTTTTACTCATTTTTTATTCGTACTTTTGCAGTCGGATTATTAATATCAACAAAGAAATGGACGATTACCACGCGGAAAATATGAACTTTTAGGCGTGAGGCTGTTATGCCTCCCGTCCGAATTATCATGGAGGTCTAACAGGAAATGAGAACTTATTGGAATACCAACGGCTGCCTGAAGCAGATACCGGAATGGGAACCTAACTGCTGGGTTCAGGTGACATGTCCTTCGGAAGAAGAACAGCGCGAAATAGAAGAGAAATACCAACTGCCCGACTACTTCATATCCGACGTATCGGATACTGACGAGCGCGCACGTTATGAGTATGATGACGGATGGATGCTCATCATCCTCCGTATCCCCTATGTCAAGGAGGTTCGCTCACGCACACCTTACACCACAGTGCCACTTGGTATCATCCACAAGCGCGATGTCACCATCACCATCTGCTTTCACGAGACCAACATGATGATAGATTTCGTGTCATATCAGCAGAAACGTGCCAACGGATTTACCGACTATGTAGACATGATATTCCGTCTATTCTTGAGTTCTGCCGTGTGGTATCTGAAGCGTCTGAAGCAGATATCTACCCTCATAGACAAGGCCAAGCAGAATCTTGACCAGGGCGTCAACAATGAGAGCCTCATCGGATTGTCACGTCTTCAAGACTCGCTGACATATTTTCAGACCTCCATCCGTGGCAACGAAAACTTGTTGGCAAAACTTAAGTTCAAGTTGCAGGTGGACGAACTTGACGCCGACCTCATCGAGGACGTTAACATCGAGATGAACCAGGCACGCGAGACTACCAACATCTACGCGCATATCCTGGAATCCACGATGGACACCTACCAGGGAATCATCAATAATAACATGAACACGGTGATGCGTACGCTGACCTCCGTGACCATCATCTTGATGTTCCCCACCCTCATCACGTCCGCATTTGGCATGAACGTCATCAATGGACTTGAAGAAAGTCCCTGGGGATTTATCTTAGCCATAGTGATATCCATAATCACCGCGGCGGGATCATGGTATATACTGAGACACAAGAACCTACTATAGAAAAAAGCGATAAAATATTAGGCAGAAGAAATATTTTTATTATCTTTGTACCCTATAACGTAATGTGCATGTGCACAATAGCATAAACTTAAACCTGAAATAATGGACTCTCAAGAAACTAAAAGGATCTACACTTCCAAGCAGGAGGTTATCGATCGTCTGAAAGAAATTGCCGACAACAAAGAAAACATAGAGCGCGATGAGCTTGATTTGCTCAAGAACGTGTTCTACAAACTGCTCATCGCCGACAGCGATGCCAAGCAAAAAGCTTACTTGGAGGCAGGCGGAGATCCCGAGACTTACAAACCGGAGCATGATCCTGACGAAGAAACCTTCAAGACTGTCCTAGCTCAGGTAAGGGAGCAGCGCGCAGCACTCCTGCAACAGCAGGAAGAGGAGCGCAAGGAAAACCTCAAGCGCAAACTTGAGATTATCGACAAGATAAAAGATATGGCTACATCACCTGATGAAGCCAACAAGACATACAAGGAGTTTAAGGAACTGCAAGCTGAATGGAAAGAGATTGGCGCAGTGCCACCAGAGAACTCTACTGAGGTGTGGCGCAACTACCAGCACATCACTGAGCAGTATTATGACTTGCTGAAACTCAACTTTGAGGCTCGCGACTATGATTTCAAGAAGAATCTTGAGATAAAGACTGCTCTCTGCGAAGCTGCAGAGAAATTGGCAGAGGAGACTGACGTAGTGAGCGCATTCCACCAGTTGCAGGAACTGCACAATCAGTATCGCGAGACTGGTCCTGTGGCAAAAGAGCTACGTGAAGAGATATGGGCACGCTTCAAGGCTGCAAGCACAGTCATCAATAAGGCTCACCAACAGCATTTCGAGACTCTCCGCGCTGAAGAGGAGTCAAATCTCCAAAAGAAGACAGAACTCTGTGAGAAGGTGGAGGCTATCGTCAACGAACCAAATGACAGCAACTCTGCATGGGACAACCACTCTAAGCAGATTATCGAGTTGCAGGCAGAATGGAAGAAGATAGGTTTTGCACCGCAGAAGGTCAACGTAAAGATATTTGAGCGTTTCCGTGCAGCATGCGACAAATTCTTCACCGCCAAGGCTGAATACTACAAGCAACTCAAAGCCACTTTCAGTGAGAATGCAGAGAAGAAGAGAGCCATCATCGAGAAGGCAAAGGCTCTATCGGGAAGCACAGAGTGGCGCTCTACAGGCGACAAACTCATAGCACTGCAGAAGGAATGGAAGACCATCGGTTCGGTACCAAAGAAACTTGGCAACCAACTGTGGGAGGAGTTCCGTGCAGAATGCGACAAGTTCTTTGACGCACGCACAGCAGCCAATGAGGGTAGCCACAATGAGGAGCGTGAGAACCTGACGAAGAAAAAGAACGTCATAGAGCAGATAAAAGCTTTGGCTGAGAGTGCAGAAGACATCATGCAAGACAAATTGCAGGCTCTACGCGATGAATTCAACACTATCGGTCATGTACCTTTCAAAGAGAAGGACAAACTCTATGAGGAATATCGCTCTGCCCTGGATGCTGCATATGGTAAACTGCGCCAAGGCAACAACAAGAGACGTCTTGGCAACTTCAAGGCTTCTATAGCGAAGAAGGGCGAAGGCTCTATCGACGGTGAGCGCTCACGCTTGATGAGATACTACGACACTCTGCGTCAGGAAATTCAGACTTACGAGAATAACCTTGGATTCCTCTCGGCTGCAAGCAAGAAGGGTAGCTCACTGGTCAATGAGGTGACTCACAAGATAGAGAAACTGAAGGAAGAGTTGCAACTCACAAAGGAAAAGATTAAGACTATAGACAAGCAAAACAAAGAGCAAAATGCTTAAAGTTACAAATAAGATAAAGGCATCAGCGGTTACCTTCATGGTATCACTGATGCCTTTTTGCTATGTCACCGCTCAGGATGACGAACCCACACATTGGGCCATATATGCAGGAGTAGGAAACGTCAATCAGTATAACAATAGTCCAGACAACCAAAGTGCATATTTTGGTGACGACAAGGGACTCAATGTCTTTATCAACGGCGACTATTTCATCACACAGAAGATAGCTCTCACGGGAGGTCTTTACTTCGAGCAGGACGGACTACTCTCCGACTTGAGCAACGGTATTGGATTGAAGAAAGTAAACCGCATGGGTGTCTCCTTGGGAGCTAAAGCCTACTTCTTCCCCAAGAAATGGATTATACAACCCAATATAGGAGTGAATATACGCACTAACTTCCTCAACTTGGGGACGACAAAGGCAACGGAGACATTCAATATCGAAGACGTCATTGCCAACACGAGCGTGGAGACCGCTTACGATGTACAGTGCCCTGCCGTGAGCCTAAATCCCAAGGTGGGAGTGGATGTCAGGGTTATTAGCACAGTCTCACTGTTTGCTGACTTTAACTTGTACTACGGACTGTGGGGACACAACACCACGGATGTGAGATACCTCAGTGGTTCTAACACTGGTCAGAGGGCCACTCATAGCATCGGCAAACTCAGCACAGGATTCAACATCGGACTGAGACTTGACATACCTACGACGAGCATCAGTTCCTCTGGTCGTGACAATCTCCTCGAAACACTGTTTTATTTGTTTGCGCCAAACGCATATTAACCTATATTGCAGGCGTACAAAGGTAACCAATAGTAGGCGAAGCGTCCTCGCTTTGCCCTTTAGGAGGTACGGCGCCGTACCTCCTACTTTATATTACAGATTCTCGATAGCGTGCTTGCACTCCTCCATAAGCCACTTGGGAGTGCTGGTGGCACCACAGATGCCAATGGTCTCCACACCATTAAGCCAGGCGGGATTGATCTCTGCCGAACTTTCTATCATGTGACAGTTCTTATTGACCGATAGGCACTGATTGAATAGCACCTTACCATTTGACGACTTGTGACCGCAGACAAATAGCACGAGGTCGTGCTTTGCTGCAAAGAGTTTCATCATGCCCATCCTATTTGCCACCTGACGGCAGATAGTGTCAAAACTGCGAAATACAGAGTTTGGCGAGATATGTTGCTGACAATAGTCTATGATACGGTGGTATTCATCCAGCGACTTTGTGGTCTGCGAATAGAGATATATGTCATTATTGAAATCCAACTTGTGCACATCATCAAGACTCTCTATGACTATCGCTTTCTGATTGGTCTGCCCCACCAGTCCGAGCACCTCAGCATGACCTTTCTTTCCGAATATGACTATCTGAGCATCTGGATGCTGTGCAAACTGAGTCTTTATGCGTCGTTGCAGAGCCAGCACCACAGGGCACGTAGCATCTATTATCTCTATATGGTTTTCCGCAGCCACCTCATACGTGCGTGGCGGTTCACCATGAGCACGCAATAGCAGTCGCACATCGTGCAGATTAGCCATATCCTCATGCTCTATGGTCTTAAGACCTTCAGAAGTAAGGCGTTCCACCTCTATACCATTGTGCACGATATCACCAAGGCAATAGAGGGTGTCATTGTCAGCAAGTTGCTCTTCTGCCTTATTGATGGCAGTGGTCACGCCAAAGCAGAAACCCGAATTTTCGTCTATCTCTACCTTCATCGTCACTTAGTCTTTACATTGACAATTATCTTTTGATTGTCAGGATCATTGGTTATCATGAGTATGCGTGGCATCACGGTCTGATGTTTGAGTTGTCGTGGCACAGTTGTCACCTTCAGTTTTGCAGTCTCATTGGGAGCAAGCGAAGTCTTATTGAGCTGCACCTTTATGCCCTCTGAAAGCATCTGCATGCGATATATCTCAAGGCGCGACTTACCAGTATTCTGTATGATGACCGTCTCTGTGCGCTTCTTGCCGTCAGCCACAGGCATGAGCAGTTCGGTAGATGAGATCTCTATATTAGGAGCTGCTGTCCTCTTCGCCGTCGTGAGAGCATCCTTGGCTGGAAGGAAAGTAGCCGACACGTTTATTTGTTTGGAAGCAGACACCTTTTCACCAGGGTTGGCACCGACATATATCTGCGTATCCTCAAAACCATAATCACGGATAAATCTGGAGTCGAGAGTGATGGTCACCTCTGCCGAGCGATTGGATGCCACCTTTGTAGGCGACACCTCAGCCTTCAGGTAAGACGGCAGGTGCATCACCTGTGGGCGCACAGTCTTGCCAGTAGGATTGAATATATGGAAGCGCTGCTGTATCTTCTCTCCTAAATGCACATCCTCAAACTCGATGGCATTGCAGTCTGCAGTGAGACTACCGAGTGCAAATGGGAAGTCGCCCACATAGTCTTGCACCTCTTCCACCACCACGCCTGCCAACTGCAGTGTCAGCGGTTTGGAGGAAGCATTGCTGTGGATGTCTACATATTTCTGAAAGTGTCCCATCATGCGCGCATCATACGTCACGCTGATTGTAAACATATCACCTGGTGCGATAGGCTCTGTGGGATATGATGCCACGGTGCATCCGCAACCAGAGTCCACATCAGATATCACGAGAGGTTTGTTGCCAGTATTCTTCAGTTCAAACACACCATTAGCAGGCTGGCAATACTTCACCTGCCCTATATTGAGCATCTGAAGCGATGCTTTTATCTTTTGTGCCTCAGCATTGCCACAAAGCAATAGCGAGAGCACGGGTATTATGATTTTCTTCATCTTGTCATTTTGTTTCTATATTAAGAGACTTGTCACGTGCCTGAAACTCGGGAGCATAGGCGCACTTTGCCGTCACGATGCCCGAGGTATAGTTTCCTGCACGGTCTATATAGTAAAGCGTTTCCATCACATGCTTGCCCTTAGCAAGTTTATCGAAACTATATGTTGTCTTATTATCTCCAGGAGCTTCAAAGTAACCACGTGAATAACCAGAAGTCTGCTCCACTGGTTCAAGACATGCGGCACGATTGTCTATGATCTCCACAAAGTCAAGGTCACGCTTTGCCACTACAGTAAGTCTTACCGTCACCTTTTGTCCCACTTGAGGCACGCCAGTGAGTTTATTTCCCTTCTCATCAAGTATCTCACGCTTCACTGCAAGCGACTCACCCGTAGACTCTACATCGCTTATTGGTTGTGTGCATGTGGCATAGACTGCACCCCAAGAGATGTTGTCAGAAGTCTTCACTGCACGGAATGATGAGTGGCGACCGTCGAGAGTCTGGCTAACATATCCCTTGCCAGACACCTCATTGCCACCAGCGAGAAGTTTATTATCCACATAAAGGCGTGTAGACTCTACATCCGCCGTAGCCTCAGCCACTGAGTTGTGCTTGTCAGAGAAGTTCCATCCATTAAAGAAAGCATAGATAGCAGATGCTGAGTTGAGAGGAGTGTTCCACTGCTGAGTGCGCTTCTCCTGCAATAACCACTGCTGCATGTCTGCGATTGTTTGCTTGTCATCAGGAGCAATAGTCTGCAAAGCCTCGATGGCAGCAGTCTGAGTAGGAATCTTGTAGTCACACCAAGAATAGCTTGCCTTTGGAGTGTCAAAATAGCGTCCCATCTCCTCTGTCTGCACAGTATACTGACGCACACTCTCAAGGAGTTGTTTAGCCAAAGCCTTATTCTTCTTCACTGGGTGCAGAGCAGACACTATCGCCAGGTTTGCCTTGCCATAGATGGACAGTTGAGATGTAGAGCTGTCCATCAGCGATAGTAGATAAGAGGCATTAGCGTTAGCCGTAGCATCGAGATTGTCACCGCATATGGACTGTATGTAGAGATAATCAAAGGCAGTGTCAGAGAGTGATGGTTTTGTCTTGTTATCCTTTTCCATTCGCTTGAGTCTTGCCACACATTCCGCCATCTGCACATCAAGATATGCCATGGCTTTCTTGAGCATAGGCTTCACGCTTGCCTCTGCTATGCCGAGGTGCTTCATGCGGGCAAGAATCTTTGCCACCGACTGCGTGACATAGAGTGATGGATGCATGCCATTATACCATGAGAACGAACCGTTGACATTTTGCAGATTACTCAATTGACCTATGAGTCTTGTGGCAGACACTGTCGTCTTCGCTATGGTCGTGTCGGCAGGCATCTGCGACTTTATGGCATCAGTGATACTGTTGGCATAGAGAGCCACAGCCAACGAGATGGCATTCTCTGCATCAGGATTGCCTACCACAGGCAGAGCCTCGAGCATGAGCCACGCAGGATTGTTGGTGTATTCCACCTTGAGTGACTCCTTGCTGGCATTGTCGCCATAGAGTGGTTTGAGGTCGATGGCCTTCTCTCCTGCCTTAGTCTGAGTGAAAGCCTTGGTGGTGGTCACCTCCACCTTATCTGATAATACAGGGAGCAGATGTTGCTCACCATCAGAGTAATTGGATGCTTGTGCCACGACACGGCAGATATATACGTCACTTGTGAGATTTGCAGGCAGAGAGAATGTCACTGAGGTTTGTTCACCAGCCCTCACGCTGAAGTGAGTTTCTGTCTTGGCTATCGCCTTCTCATCAGAAGAGCGAAGCAACTGCACATATGCCTTACCCGAGATGTCGCGGTCATGATTATTGGTGATGATAGCAGACATCTGCGCCTTGTCGCCTTCGCGGATGAAGCGTGGCATGTTGGGTTGTATCATCAGTTTCTTCTGCGCTATGACCTCACTCTCCATACTTCCGATATTCATCTGCTTGTCATGTGAGAGTGACATAAATCGCCATGTGGTAAGGCTTTCCGGCAAGGTAAACTTCACCGACACGTTGCCCGACTTATCGGTAACGAGTTGTGGCATAAAGAATGCTGTCTCGTTGAGGTTTTCTCTCATCGGCACATTGTCCGTCTCTCGGTCGTCGTCACCCGCATTTGGAGATGCGGAAGCGTCTTCCGTCACAGCCACCTTGCTCATGACATTATCAGACGACACTTGTGCCAATTCAACTGTCGCAAATGACTTATTTTTCGAGGACATGAGCATTGGTCTCCTGCCCATATTGACGTTGGCATAAGCTATCTCATTCATGCCACAAATCAACTCTGGTATGTCAAGACGACTAAACTGCAAATCTGATTCAGGCAATGGTTTGAAAGTTTGCTCACCATAGATATTGCGTGCATAATTATTGTACATCGCCTGTTGCATAATCGTCGGTGCACCATATGACACCACATGATTAAACTGCCATGAATGGCGCTTTATGGCATCAAGCGACTTGTCATACATCACCGCCATGACCTGCGCTTTGGCAGGAGTGCCGTCGGCATTTTTCACTGTCATGGTCCACTCCTCCTTTTGTCCAGGGACAAGTCTATCGCGGAATGTCTTCCACTCCATGACAAGACGATTATCCTTTGTCGGACGGGCATAACGCTGCTCATAGGTATATAGTTCGCCGTTTCTCGCCCAAGCATACCTGATGGCGATGCCATCGCCCCACTCTTTCTTATACTCCAGGGAGCGTGTCTTCACCTCACCATTGAGAATCATCTGGCCAGACTCCAGCAGAGTGGTGTCAGACACCACGGCATAGAGCACCGTCTGGTCTTTCTCGCTCGTACCTATCTGTATGTATTCCTGTTCTCCTTCTTTAAATGCGCCATATGCATTGTCAGCCGTCGTGGCGTAATACCATGCCACGGTGTCTACAGGCATCTTCGTATCGTGGAGAGAGAAGACAATGAAATTCTGCGTCAGTGTATCGCTACCACAATATGCCTTGAGGATGTGTCGTCCAGAAGACAAGCCATCAAGACTGAGAGTGGTCTCCGTGTTAGTCTTCACCTTCACGGGAGCGGAAGCGTCCACGCAGTATGTCACCACGGAGTCTATCTTCTGCTCGGCATTATTCATGTATAGGAATGAGAATGCTTTGCTTCGCTCACGACACTGCTTGTCACTGAAGTCTTGTATGGCGAATGCCTGCGGTTTGTCACTCAGTGGATAGGAAGCGCTTGCCGTGTGGCTCTCGCCAGCCTTATCGGTGACAGTGACATCCATGATGACAGTGGCAAAGCGATTGCCACGTGCGCTGGCATCAGGCATCTGCACTGGCACGAGAGCATAGAAAGAACCGTCATTGCCTGTCACTGCCTCACCTTCATAATATTCGTTGGCATCTACATTAGTGCGCCAGCACCATGTGCGATATTGACTCTTCACCTTATATGTCACCTTAGCATTCTGCACTGCCACGCCAGAATATGTCTTCGCCCATCCTTTCACGCGTATGGTGTCGTTTTCCTTGTAGGCATCCTTATAGTCGTCGATTGACACGCTGAATGCAGGACGCTTGTATTCCTCCACACGGAAATATGAAGTCGCATATCGATGTCCGTCAATATTTGCCACGATGGTGTTGTATCCTGTGGTGCCGTCAGCGGGCAGGTCAAAGTCTGCCGTAGCCACGCCCCACTCATCAGTGACGACCTCCTTGTCTGCCACCTTCTCATTCTTAGCATTTCTCAGCTCGAGACGCACGTTGCAGTTTTCTGCAGCCTGCCATTGCTCTAGTGAGTATACATCATAGACGAGCACCGAGGCTTTCACATTCTGTCCAGGACGGTAGATTGCTCTATCAGAGAAGAGTTTTGCTCTCTTCCTTACATCGCTTGAGGATGTCGCGCCACTATTGTTGCGCCAAGTGTAATGTCCTATGGTCTGCCATGGGAAAGACTTATCAAAGTCGGTGGTAATAAGATATTTTTGTGGAGACAGTGTCGATGAGAACATCACCTCGCCGTCCTCCTCAGTGGTCAGCGTGCGCTGGTCTTCCACCCAATCATGGTTTTTCCATGCACCAAACTTGATATTTATCTTTGCCCCTGCTACAGGTTTGCCAGTCGTAGCATCTAGCACTGCCATACGCATCTTATTGCCTGGCAGATTCATGCTTACAAGACGAAGATTGGAGATATTTATCATCGTGCGCTCCACGGCTATGTCATTATTGTCGGTGGTAAACTCCACCATATATACTCCCACGGGTAGCGGTGCTATCCTCATGGTGTCTCTCACAACCAGATACTCTGGCAGTCCATAATAGACGCGGTCATCACTCCACACTGGTTTGTCTGACATCCTGGTGCGAAGCATCTTGTAGTCGTCCTCGTTTCTCGGGTCAAACTCGTCAGCACCAGTGACATTCACCTTGTAGACATCCATCTTGAGTTTGTCGATGTGAGTCAGCGAAGTGATATACACGGGTATCTCCTGTCCTGGAGTGGCGAGCGACTTGTTCACGCTTGCGCTGAATGACGGTAGCGTAATTCTATTGCGGGCATTCTTTAGCACTGCCATGCGTGGCCATGTGGGCCAGTTGATCAATGCATAGTCGATGTATTCCACCTTCTCCTTTGCCGAAGCATCGGTGGCGCCATCAAGGAAATTGAAGTGCTCGATAGCCAATTCGCCAGCCTCGGGTAAGTCCTTGTACACATTGATGAGGGAGTCGATGGTGGCAAGATATTTCGACTTTTTCACAAGGCGCACGTCATCCTTACGGTCTTTCTGCATCTTATAGTATGCCGATATGCATGCAGCAGGGCGATTGCCTGCCTTCTGATAATAGTCGCACATCAGGTCATAGTCTTCTGCCTCCATGGCCAGCACGTGTAGCAGGTCATCATTGAATACGGATGAATTACTACCCTCCACGACAAGGGGTTCATAAGAGCCCGCCTTTGTCGAAGCCAACAATTGAGGACTGTGCAAAGACTGATTGAAATAGCGTGCCGCTATCACCTTGGCACTGTCCTGTCGCATATCAAGACTATGCCACCAGTCACGATAGATGTGACCGAGTGTAGAGCAGTAGACTGCGCTCAGCGCCTGATTGCCAGCACTTGCAGCAAGTCGCTCGTATCTTTTCAACTGTGGAGCGAGCGAGTCGGGCGACACTGATGCCTGCACGGAGATAATCTGCAGTTCTGACTTGAGCAATTGTCCATAAGCACCATCGCCCTGCGCCTTGTCCCTTATCTGATAGAGGATAGACAGTTCGCTTTTAGGCAGGTCTTTGTCACAAGCCTTGTCAAACTGTTTCCATAATGACGAATACGACTGCGCCATCGCAGAAACGGACATTGCCAATGACAGCACTACTATAGAAAGAAATCTTCTGTTATTCATATGAGATACATCTACTAATGAGCACTTAAAGTGGACTTTGCCACCTTATATAATATATTGTCAACAAAATTACAGAAAAAAGGATATCTTTCATATATCCTATAGAGTTAAAAAGGCATAAATAGCAATAAGTGCATGCCATTCCCCTACCCTTCTTTTATGATTGCCACATCGCAAGAATGATGTTTTTCTTCATAAAAGCGATATTACAAATATATTGTTTATCTTTGCAAAAGATAAGTTGTACCTCAGCAACTTTGACTCTACTCAAGTGAACATCACCGACTGGGTGGTGGAAAG
>CAVABU010000045.1:3441-18181 GCA_963586965.1 Gemmiger formicilis | reverse complement strand
TCATGCATCGGGGCATCATACTCGTCGATGAGGACCACGGCTTGCTTGCCTGTCTGGGCAGTGGCTGCCAACAGGATGTTTCTAAGTCGGGCACCAAAACCTTCACGCTCAGATTCAGGAACCTCTATTCCATATTTCTGCTCTTCAACTTTAAGGATACTGTTTAATATGATTTTGGTATTCTCCAAACTGTAATACTTGCCACAACTCAAGTCCAAGTGGATGACTGGGTACGCCGTCCACTCCGTCTCCATCTTTTCGATGGCAAGTCCCTCGAAAAGCTCTTTCCTTCCCTCGAAGTATGCCTGTAGGGTAGATACGAGCAGCGACTTTCCGAATCGCCGTGGGCGACTCAGGAAATGAAACTTGGCATAGTGAGCCAACTGATAGACGATGGCCGTCTTGTCAGCGTAGAAGTAATTGCCCTTCACGATTTCGGAGAACGTCTGTATTCCCAATGGATATCTCTTTGTAGCCATACTGTTAACTGCTTGGATATACAAAGGTAAGATAAAAATAATATATGTGCAAACAATCCCTCATGTTGTACATCGTTTTTTGCCAATGGCATTGTTGGTCGTCTGTCTGTTAACAAAAAAAGCGTTGGCTCTATTCGAACCAACGCTATGCATATTTTGTATGTGTGTTGTCACATTTAGAGGTTGAGGCTCTTCTTGATAGCTTCAATCTTGTCGGCTGCTTCCTTGAGGCAACGACCATAGTCGTCGGCAGTCTTCATGGTGTTGTTCTTCACCTCGATGTAGAACTTAATCTTCGGTTCGGTACCAGAAGGACGCACACTCACCTTGTTGCCGTCAGTGCAGAACCACTGCAGCACATTGCTTGTGTCAGGCATATCCATCTTGGTCACGTTGCCATTGATGTCTTTCTTCTCGAGAGTCTTGTAGTCCTTCCATACACATACCTCAGAGCCACCAAGTTCCTTAGGAGGATTGTTGCGGAAGTTCTCCATCATAGCCTTGATCTCGTCTGCACCAGTCTTGCCAGGACGCACCACATTGATGGTGAACTCGTGTGAGAAACCATACTCGATGTAGATGTCCATCAAGATGTCATAGAGAGTCTTGCCCTGATCCTTTGCCCATGCAGCAATCTCGCAGATGAGACAGATAGATGCAGGAGCGTCCTTGTCACGCACAGCGTCGTAAGGCAGGAAGCCGAAGCTCTCCTCACCACCACCGATATATTTTTGCTTGCCCTCAGAGATAGCTATCTCGCGTGCTATCCACTTGAAACCAGTGTAGCAGTCACGGAGTTCTACACCATTCTTCTTTGCCATCTCTGCGATGACCTCAGTGGTCACGATGGTCTTCACGAGGAAGTCTGTAGGATTGAGCTGGTGGAGAGCCTTCTTATTCTTGATGATGTAGTAAACGAACATCATGCAAGTCTGGTTGCCATTGATGATAACCCACTCGCCCTTCGGATCGCGGCATACGATGGCAAGACGGTCAGCGTCAGGGTCAGTAGCTACGACGAGGTCAGCATTGAGCTTTGTTCCGAGCTTCATACCGAGAGTCATAGCCTCTGCATTCTCTGGGTTTGGTGACACTACTGTAGGGAAGTTGCCATCTATAACCATCTGCTCTGGTACCACGTTGATGTTTTGGAATCCCCATGAGCGCAGACACAATGGCACGATGACACGTCCTGTGCCGTGCATAGCAGAGTAAACGATGTTGAGATCCTTCTGACGGAGGATGACGTCCTGATCGATCATGGTAGCCTTGACTGCTGTCATGTAGTCATAGTCCATCTCGCCACCGATAATCTTGATGAGGTCCTTGTTGCCAGTAAACTTGACATCCTCTACCTTCACCTTGTTGACCTCGCTGATGATGCCAGTGTCGTGTGGAGCGAGCACCTGTGCGCCGTCAGACCAGTAAGCCTTGTATCCGTTGTACTCCTTAGGATTGTGTGAAGCGGTGACATTTACGCCAGCTACAGCACCGAGCTTGCGTATGGCGAATGATATCTCTGGAGTAGGGCGCAGACCCTCGAAGAGATACACCTTGATGCCGTTGGCAGAGAAGATGTCTGCTACAGACTCAGCAAACTTTCTACCATTGTTGCGGCAGTCGTGACCTACGACTACGCTCTTGCCACCCTCTGGGAAAGCCTTGTTGATATAGTTGGCAAAACCTTGGGTAGCCATGCCCACGGTGTAGATATTCATGCGGTTGCTACCTGAGCCCATGATACCGCGCAGACCGCCTGTGCCGAACTCCAGGTCTTTGTAGAAACTGTCGATGAGTTCAGACTTGTCCTCATTGTCAAGCATTGCCTTTACTGCCTTCTGAGTCTCTTCGTCATAGGCAGGGGTGAGCCACTGCTTGGCTTTTGACTCACACTGTGCAATTAATTCTTTGTCCATTATACTTTGGTTTTTATTGTTATTTGTTTGACATTGTTTGTTGATGTAATGCCGTCAGTCACCCAACTTGCGTCGTGTGACATGACAAGACATACACTTTGCAAATTTACTTAAAAGAAATGAGAACCTACTTGCGTGTAGCCATTTTTTTGTAATTTTGCATTACTTAAGTATATAGTTTATATTGTCATATCGAAATGTTTTTCACGGGTATAATCATTGCTGTCTGTACTTTTGTCACCATAGGAGTCTTTCATCCCATTGTGGTGAAGACTGAATATTATTTCGGAGTACGTCCTTGGTGGATATTTCTCTTGCTTGGTATTGCCTTGTGCATAGTGGCGCTGTTTGTGGAGAATGTAGTCATATCTTCTATCATCGGTGTGGTCGGTGCATCTTCTCTATGGTCAATAGGTGAACTATTCTCGCAACGCAAACGTGTGATCAAGGGATGGTTTCCGATGAACCCCAAGCGCAAGTCGGAATACGAGGTGGAAGGAAATGGTGATAAGTTGGAGGGCAAGACGAGATGAAAACCGAACTGATATTAGTGGGAAAGACTGTCAATAAGCATATAGATGCGCTTATCGCTGACTACACTGCACGAATAGGACATTACATGCCTTTCGGTATTACTGTCATTCCCGAACTGAAGAATACTAAGGCACTCTCTGAACAACAACAGAAGGTGACTGAGGGTGAACTGATACTAAAGAATATCCAACCGTCGGATGTGGTGGTGCTGCTGGATGAGCATGGCAAGGAGTTGCGCTCTATAGAAATGGCTACTTGGCTTGAGAAGAAACAACAGATAGCGCGTCGGCTTGTCTTTGTCATCGGTGGTCCTTATGGCTTCTCGGAGGATGTATACAGTCGTGCCAATGAGAAATTGTCTTTGTCAAAGATGACTTTTTCGCATCAGATGGTGAGAATGATCTTCACTGAGCAACTCTATCGTGCGTGCACAATAATAAAAGGTGAACCTTATCACCACGAATAAGATCCACCTTTTATTTTTATTCTTCAGTATCGTTCGCAGAAGCGTTGTCTCTCTTGGCCTTTCTCTGCGTGAGATATATCTGGAATTGATATATGACGCAGGTGATGACAAAGTAGACGAATGCCTGTAGCCATAGTGCGATGTACTCTGTGCGTATCTCGGAGATGTTGGCGCCCATACTGCTAATCTTCAAGAATCCTTGCACTCCGAACGTGCTCGGGATAAGCCATGAGATGCTCTTCCAAAATCCCGGAATATTGCTTGCCGGCCACGAGATACCCGTCATGAAGAGGAAGATGATGGATGTGAACACCACTACGAGCATGACATTCTCACGATAACGGATAAGACCAGAGATGGTCATGCCGAAGAATATGCATGCCAAGAGATATGGTAGCATCAGTCCTATAAGAGTCTCGGGCGTGGCAAGAGTAGTGAAGTGAAACATCCTGGTCACTCCCAATGACAAATAGGCAGCCACGATGGCATAGATCATAAAGTAGCATAATGACTTGCCGAGCACTATACGATATGCTCCGCCATAATGCTTATCCATCGGCACAAGTCTATGGTTGCGGTTGCGCTCGCGCGCAGTACCCGCTGCAAGACCAATACCCAAGAGCAGTGTCTGCTGGATGATGACAATGAGTACACCAGGTAGAAGAGCATTGCCGTAGCCTCCAGTCGGATTGAATATCTCCACCTCTTCGAAGTCAAGCGGTTTGGTGGTAATCTCCTCGTCCCTTTGGGTGAAGCTCATGGAATTCTCTATCTGTATGCCAGCATTCATCTCAGATGACACGGCAGTGGCAGTCTGATAAATAGCCTTATATGTCAGCATCAGACTCAAGTCACAGTAGACACTCACCACAGCCTGTTCGTTGCGGTTGAGTTTTGTACTGAAGTCTGAAGGGAAATATATCACTCCTTTGGCCAATTGCTTGCCCACAAGTTGTTTGGCTTCCTCAAGGTTGTTGCAGTGATATGCTATCTTTACGTCAGGCGATGCATCACACTTGTGTATGAATTCGCGACTCAGAGTGGAATGGCTCATGTCTACCACAGCCACTGGCACCTCACGCACCACCTCATTATTATATATCCAGGAATACAATATAGGATAGAGCAAAGGTGCTACCAAAAGGAAGATGAGCACGCCCTCGTCCTTCACTGTCACCTTTACCTCGTTAGCCCATATTGTAGCAATGTCCGAGATGAGTTTTTTAATCCATTTTCCTGCCATTCTAATTGCTTTTTACGGTATGTATTTGTAGACCAGCATCGCTCTGCGGATGTTTTTCATCACAAATGCAGGCAGAAGCAGGAATGCGGCGAGGCAAAGCCAATGTTCCCATGCGAAGGACAGTTGGTAGCCATTGAATATATTTATCTGGTATATCATGTAGTAGTGGCGCAGTGGGAATAGCCACGACAAGGCCTGGATAAAAGGATCCATGGCAAACACTGGATAGGTGGCACCTGCGAGACTAAAACTCAGCACTCCCCACAGTGAACAGGTGGTCATCGACATACGCAGAGACGGCACCAGTCCGAAGACAAATATGCCCAAGCACTGACATGAGAGCACTGCAAGCAGTCCCAATAGCATGATGGGCACTACACCTCCAGGATGAGGGAATCCGAGTACATGATATATATAGAATTCATATCCATAAAACACGATAAGGAATACCAATGTCTGTGGAATAATCTTTCCTGCTATGGCGATGCATGGATTAAATCCAGCCTTATACATCCATTCGTGAGCACGACCGAATTTCAGTTCGGTACCGATGGAGTAGGGCGTGATAAGCAATACGAAGAGCAATAGCAGTCCTGGCACCATCGTGGTGGTGAGATAGATATTGTAATTGGCTTGCGGATTGTTAATCAAGTGCAAGTCCACGCTTATCGGTTGGAGAAATGCCTTTATTTCATCGTTGGTCTTACCAAGAGCAGCAAGCTTTTTGGATCCTACACCAGCCGAACCCAACATGGATATGGTCTTCAAGTCACGGAATGTGGTCGAACCGGCAAGCATTATCACACCGTTATAATAGAATGATATCTTCGGTTGCTTGGATGCCATCAGTCCATCTTCCGTGCCGCTTGGTATGAGCAGAAAGGCATAGATGTCGCCACGCTGTATGGCTTGGCGTGCCATATTCATATTCTCATAATGGCTCACCACATGAGAGGTCTGAAAACTGTCAAGTTTGCGTATCAGTTGGCGCGATGTGGCAGAGTTGTCCTGGTCCACCACACCGATAGGCAACTCCACCGGTTGGCCGTCCTCAAGCAATGACGTGAAGAAGGCTATCACGAAGATAGGCAACAATATCATGCAGAAGAGGAATATGGGATTCTTCTTCATGATATGGCATTCGCGCTCTGCTATGACAAGTATTCGTCTTATGACCTTCATCACCTATTGTAAGTCTTTATCTGTTGACAGTGTCGCTTATTTTTTTACTATCAAACTCATGCCTGGACGCAAACCGTCAATCTTATCCTTTGGTTTTGCCTTCACCTCAAAAGTCTTGAGGTCATACTGACCAGTTGTCTTGGTAGCCTTCCATGTGGCATACGAACCAGCATCCTTGATGTTGGAAATCTGCATCTTTATATCCTTATTGAATGCAGGGAGGAATGCTGTAAAGGTGTCACCCACCTTCATGCCATTGAGCTGGTCTTCACGTATATTGAATGTGCCCCACATGTCATCCATCATCATGATGCTCATGATAGGTGATCCAAGACCTACGAGTTCACCCACCTTGGAGTATACCGAACTAACTTCGCCCTCTACGGCTGCCACCTGTACGGTCTCGTTGAGCAGTGATGACACTACGTCCACGGCACCTTTTGCAGCTTCAGCCTGCTTCTGTGCCGCTTCCTTCTCCTGGATGCGCGCACCATTCTTTGCCATCTCGTACTGGCTCTTGGCTGCGGTGACTTGAGCCTCAGCAGCCTTGTAGGCAGCCAAAGCCTCGTCACGTTTCTGCGCACTTACTACACCCTCGTCGAAGAGGTTTTGCACACGCTTGTATGTCTTCTCTGCTATTTCAGTAGCTGCAATTGCTGCCTGCCACATCTGATATGCTGCCTGCACAGTTTCGGCACGTGCTCCGTCCTGAGTCATACTGCTCAGAGCGTTGGCTGCGCCCTCTGTAGCCTCTGCCACCTTCTGCTGGGCATTGGCCTCAGGTACACCAAGAATTACGAGAGTGTCGCCCACATGCACGTAGTCTCCTTCCTTTACACGTATCTCCACGACACGGCCAGGAAGTTTGCTTGATACGCGGAACTCAGAGACTTCTACCTCTCCCTGTAGTATTTCTTCGGTTTTACCAAGTGTGAAGCAGCCGATGATACCGATAATCACGATTACTGCGATTAATCCGACAACTGCTAACAGGATGTTGTTGTGTTGAGTCTTTTCTGACATAATGATTGTCTCCGTAATTTTATTGTAGTACACCCAGTGCCTTCTTGAGAGCCACCTGTGCAAGTTTTACATCTATTTCTGCATCTATCTTCTGTGACTTGGCTGCCTGCCATGCAGTCTGCGCAGCCATGACGTCTGTGGATTCCATCACGCCTTCTTTGAATCCTACGCTTGCGCAACGCAGGTTTTCCTCAGCATTTGTCACATTCTTTGTAGCCATGACAAGACGTTTGTTAGCCTCGCTGACCTTGAATCTGCTCTGCTCCACCTGGAGGTTGATCTTCTCTACTGCGTCATTCATTTCGAGTGAAGCAATGGTAGTGGCGGTCTTGCTTGCCTTTATCTTGTAGGAACTCTCAAACCAGTTCCATACAGGAATATGCACTATGACGCCGACATTCCATACACCTGAGAATTTCTTCTCAAATCCATTGAATAGGTTTGGATTAGATATCAAGTATCCTCCAGTCAACGCTATGTGTGGCAGATATTCTGCACGAATAAGTTTTGTGGATTGTTTGCTAAGTTCCACAGCCTGATTGAGCAATTGTATCTCAGGTCTCGTAGCCTCTGGGTTGATATCGTCAGAGACGTCAGTGCCGTCATATACAGCCAGATTGTCATTGTTTTCGTCGGCAAGAGTGATATTTGAGTCCACTGGTATGCCGCACAATTGACAAAGGAGCATCTTGGCAAGAGTCAGTCCGTTGTCAGCCTGTGTCACCTGCATGTCAGCCTCATTGACCTTGACATCCACTTTCAGACCATCAGCGCGTGTGGCTATACCCTCGCGTATCATCTTGTGTACGTCATCATCAAGTTTTTGTACCAAGTCGCGGAAGCTCTCTGCCAACTGCTTCTTCTGCTTGAGTGACACCACGAGCCAGTAGGTTTGGTCTATGGAGTAGAGAGTGCTCTGTGTCTTTCCGTCTATGTCGGTCAGTGCCATCTGCTCTGCTATGTCTGCCATCTTGTTGGCAGTAACTATGGCGCCACCCATGAAGATAGGTTGACGTAGCATCACTGCTCCCGACCATATATTCCTTGTGTCAGTGCGGAAAGCATCATTGATAGCCTGTCCGAAAGAATTGCCCGCTGCAACGATGTTTGGCGAGAGCGTGCTGAGCATTGTTCCGAGGTCAGAAGCAGTCTGCGCTGATATCAGTCCCTTTGTGGCCAATGTAGTCAGTGTCTCCGTCATGCTATTGCCGAGAGATGTCGCCACATTTGTGCCAAGATTACCCAAAGTGGATTTCTGATCCTTGTTGAGGAGCGATATCTCCTTGCTCATAAATTCATATCCGCCAACGGCGTCAACCTTTGGCAGATATTTTGTGCGCGTAGCCTTGCGCACATTCTTAGCAATGTCATGTTTTAGTTTTGTCGCGTTCAGTTGCTTATTGTTGCGGAGAGCCATGGCGCGACAACTGTCAAGTGACAATACTGTCTGTGCCGAGGCAAGCAATGTGAACGAGAGCAGGGCTACTACACTTGTTATTCTTTTCATTTGCATACTCCGATTACTTGAAACTGAATCTACCCGAACCTATCATGTTGCCATCCGCGAAGATGTTGACACTATATGTTCCGGTTTCGAGAGCTTGGCTGACCTCCCAATAAACGGTGATGGGAGTCTCCTTACCGCCGTACTCCACACTTTTCTTTGCAGTGCAAGAGAGCGACTTGTTCTCATAGTTGAAGCTACCTGCGCCACCAAGAAGTGTACCTGAAGGAGATGTTATGCGGACATACACTGTCTTGTTTCCACTCGTTGCTGTCACATTCTTTGCCAAAGAGAAGTTGACCATGAGTTTCTTACACTTACTCAACTTCTTGGTGTTCTTGTCCTTCTTGTCAAGCATGGACATATTGATGCCGATAGCATCAAGCTGGGCAGCTATTGCCACCTTCTCCGAAAGAGAAGCCTTCTCTGTGTTGAGACCCTCTATCTGGCGGTTAGCCTCAGCATATTGTGCCTTTACCTGAGTATTTTCAGCTATCAAGTTTTGGTTGAGACGGTTGAGTGAGTCTATCTCCAGCACATAACTTCTGATGACGGCACGACAAGTGGCAAGTTCCTTCTTGAGTCGTGTGATCTCCCTCGCGTCATTAGCCTTCACGCTCTGCAATTCCTTGAGCAGGCGCTCAGTCTTGAGTTGCTCCTGTGTGAGTTGGGCGACGAGCGAGTCATTGGTGATTTGCGACCTCATCTCTGTATACTGGTCCGCAAACTGCTGATATTCATTCTCCATCTCCTGCTTGTCAAGGGCAGCTAATTCCTGCATCTCTTGATTTTCTTTCTTTTGACTATCAAGATTCTTTGCAAGATAAAAGATGCCAGCTGCAAGCGCCACGATGAGCAATAGCAGTGGAATCAATATCTTCTTGTTCATATGTCTTTTACTTTTGTAAATATATTCTTACTGTCTTTTGCGCTATATATCATATAAGGTATAGGCCAATAATATAACTACTCACCTTTCACCAATGTGCAAAATTACAAGAATTATACTAATGTTCCAAAGATTTAAGGAATGTAACTCTTATATCACCCGTAAAATTATGATTTTTGTGGAAATATAGAACATATTTTATCTATTTTATCCTTTCTTGTGTTCTTGTTATATCATTGTAATGCGTCGATGTATGCCTTGGCGGCTTCGGCGCAACGTTCTCCGTCAACGCCGGCAGAGACAATGCCTCCTGCATAACCTGCGCCCTCTCCGCAAGGGAATAGTCCCTTTATTCTGATGTGTTGGAGAGATTCGCGGTCGCGAACGATTCTTACGGGGGATGATGTGCGGGTTTCGGATGCTATGAGTACGGCATCATTGGTGAGGAACCCATGACTCATCTTGCCAAACTTGAGGAATCCCTGTTGTAGACGTTTGCTGATGACATCTGGCATCCAGAAATGCAGAGGTGATGACACAAGACCTGGTGAATAGGATGAGGCGGGAAGGTCGTAACTCAGTCGGTTGTTGACAAAGTCTGCCATACGCTGTGCTGGCGCCGTCTGTTTCATATTTCCCTGTTGCCATGTGTTACGTTCCAATTGTTCTTGAAAGTGCATCATGCAGAGCGCATCCTCCTTTTCGTCGCCTTTGCAGATGTCCTCGGGATGCAGTTCTACCACCATACCAGAGTTGCTCCACTTTGTGCCTCGATTGGCAGGACTCATACCGTTGACTACAATCTGGTTAGGACCAGTGGCAGCAGGTATGACAAATCCGCCAGGACACATGCAGAAGGAATACACACCGCGACCGTCTACCTGAGTCACAAAACTGTATTCCGCCGTAGGTAGATATTTGCCCTTGCCGTTACGGTTATGATATTGTATGCTGTCAATGAGTTCGGCAGGATGCTCCAGTCTTACACCCATAGCCAATGACTTTGCATCTATCTCTATCTTCGCTTCCGCAAGATAACGATAAACATCGCGGGCTGAATGTCCCGTAGCGAGAATTACCGGCCCGCGGTAAGTTTCTTCCTTACCAGTGGGAAGATATGTAGCCTCGCAACCTATACAATTATCACCGTCGAGTATCAGGCGCGTCATCTTAGTTTGGAAATGTACTTCACCGCCACATTTTATAATAGTATTGCGCATGTTCTCTATTACGCGTGGCAGTTTGTCAGTGCCTATGTGTGGATGTGCGTCTGACAAGATGGAAGTGGAAGCACCATGCTGGCAGAATACATTGAGAATCTTTTCAATGGGTCCTCGCTTCTTTGATCGTGTGTAGAGTTTTCCATCAGAGTAAGCTCCTGCGCCTCCCTCTCCAAAACAATAGTTGGACTCGCCGTCTACCTTCTGTGTCTTGGAAATCATGGCGAGGTCTTTCTTTCTCTCGCGCACATCCTTGCCTCTTTCGAGAATGATAGGACGTAGTCCAAGTTCGATCAACTTGAGTGCGGCAAACAAACCGCCAGGGCCTTCACCTACGACAATTACACGCGGAGACGTACTCACATCTGGGTAATGCGTGGTGACAAAAGCCTCATCGGAAGGCATCTCATTGATGTATATGCGTGCAGTGATATTTACAAAGATGGTGCGCTGGCGTGCATCGATAGACCGCTTGAGTACTCTCACATGGCAGATGGTGCGACGGTCGATGGCAAAATCCTTTGCCACATAGTCAGCGATAGACTGTTCGGAATAAGCCTGTTGGGGCAACAGGCGCAGTTGGACTTCTCTTATCATATGGCAAAATTACTATATTTCGGTGGCTTTTCATTGTCAGTAAGTAAAATATTTAGTAATTTTGCCATCAAGTTTTCCCTGACCTCGATTGTCAAGAGGAAGGGAGAATAGTAACAAAAAGTAATAATAAATGAAAGTATTGAAATTTGGCGGAACATCCGTTGGTTCCGTAGAGAGTATCCTTTCCTTAAAGGAAATTGTTGAAAACGAAGCTAAGAAACAACCCATTGTCGTTGTTGTGAGTGCCCTCGGAGGCATCACCGACAAGCTTCTTCAGACATCCCGTTTGGCAGTTGCTGGAGATGAAGGATGGAAAGCAGAATATGAAGCCATCGTCGATCGTCATCATAAGATGATTGACACCGTCATAACAAATACCATTGACCGTGAGGTGCTTTTCAAGGAAGTGGATTCCTTGTTGGAACAGTTGAGAAGTATCTATTTTGGCGTTTATCTCATACATGACCTTTCGCAGAAGACACAGAATGCCATCGTAAGTTATGGTGAGCGCATCTCTTCTCGCATTGTAGCGACGTTGGTGCGTGGTGCGAGATGGTTTGAGAGCCGAGACTTCATCAAGACTGTATACAAGAACGGAAAGCATGTGCTCCATAGCGAACTGACTGCCGAACTTGTGCAGAAGACATTTAAGAATCTGCCAAGGGTATCACTCGTGCCAGGATTTATCTCTAAAGACCGTGATACGGGCGAGACTACCAACCTTGGACGTGGTGGTTCTGACTATACAGCTGCCATCATCGCTGCTGCACTTGATGCTGAAGTGCTCGAGATATGGACAGATGTGGATGGATTTATGACAGCTGACCCACGTGTGATAAAGACTGCCTACACCATCAAGGAGTTGTCTTACATCGAAGCTATGGAACTCTGTAACTTCGGTGCAAAAGTCATCTATCCGCCTACAATATATCCGGTATGCGTGAAGAATATTCCGATAAAGGTGAAGAATACCTTCAATCCGAAGAATCCGGGTTCTATCATCCGTGCTAAGGTGGAGAATGACCGCAAACCAATCAAGGGTATATCAAGTATCAATGGAACGAGCCTCGTCAATGTGACAGGTCTCTCAATGGTGGGTGTCATCGGTGTCAACCAACGCATATTTACAGCCCTTACCAATAACCATATATCTGTGTTTATGGTGTCACAGGCATCTTCGGAAAACTCTACATCAATAGGTGTGCGTGATGAAGATGCTGCTGCTGCCGCTGAGGTGCTCAATAATGAGTTCCAGAAGGAGATAGAGACAGGAGCCATGTTCCCGATGCATATTGAGAGTGGACTTGCCACCATCGCTATCGTAGGCGAGAACATGAAGCACACACCAGGTATCGCTGGTAAACTCTTTGGTACTCTAGGACGCTCGGGTGTGAGTGTTATCGCTTGTGCCCAGGGAGCATCAGAGACCAATATCTCGTTCGTGGTCGATGGCAAATATCTGCGCAAGTCGCTTAATGTGCTACATGACTCATTCTTCTTGTCTGAGTATAAGGTCCTCAACCTCTTTATCTGCGGTACGGGTACGGTGGGTAGCAAACTTATAGAACAGATACGCTCGCAGTATGATGAACTCAAGGAGCATAGCCGACTGAAACTTAATGTTGTCGGCATAGCATCATCCAAGCATGCTATATATGATCGTGACGGTATAGACCTTGATAATTATCGCGCGCTACTTGATGCTTCACCAGAGAGCAATCCTGAGTTGCTGGAGCAGAATGTGGTGGGCATGAACATTTTTAATTCTGTATTCGTGGATTGTACTGCGTCGCAGGAGATAGCTGACATATATCTTCGTCTGCTTCAACATAATATCAGTGTTGTGGCAGCCAACAAGATTGCGTCATCGGGTGACTATGAGACCTACCGAAAACTCAAGGATACGGCCATCGCTCGTGGTGTGAGATATCTCTACGAAACTAATGTGGGTGCTGGTCTTCCTATAATTGGCACCATCAGTGACTTGAGAAATTCAGGTGACAAGATACTCAAGATAGAGGCGGTGCTCAGTGGTACGCTCAACTTCATATTCAATGAGATATCAGCCGAAGTTCCATTCTCTGAGACTGTGCGCCTGGCTAAGGAGAAAGGATATTCGGAGCCAGATCCACGTATAGACCTCAGTGGTAAGGACGTTATCCGCAAACTCGTGATACTTGCTCGTGAGGCAGGTTATCATGTAGAACAGGATGATGTGGAGAAGAATCTCTTCGTGCCTAATGAGTATTTTGAGGGTACAGTGAAGGATTTCTGGAAGAACCTTCCTAAGCTCGATGCTGACTTTGAGCAGAAGCGCAAGGTGCTCGAGTCTGAAGGCAAGCGTTGGCGCTTCGTGGCAACACTTGATAATGGCAAGACAAGCGTTTCGCTACAAGCTGTTGATAGCAATCATCCGTTCTATAATCTTGAGGGCTCCAACAATATCATTCTCCTCACCACGGAGCGCTATCGCGAATATCCGATGCAGATACAAGGATACGGTGCAGGAGCGAGCGTGACTGCAGCTGGTGTCTTCGCAAATATCATGTGTATTGCTAACATATAGTATATAAGTACGCGAACATAGCGTATTAATACGATAGAGTAGGGTGTGTCAACAGTAATTAGTCTGTTTGGCACACCTTTTGTTATATTCATATCGAAGCCTCATGTGACGTGAGGCAATAATAGAATAACAAATACAAAACATATTAATATTATGAGTAAAGGTAATATTGGGGTAACAACCGAAAACATATTCCCCGTCATCAAAAAGTTTCTCTATAGTGATCACGAGATTTTCCTCCGCGAGATGGTATCCAACGCTGTTGATGCCACCCAGAAGATAAAGACTCTTGCTGAAAAAGGTGATTTCAAGGGCGAACTCGGTGACTTGACCGTGCGTGTGTCTCTTGACGAGAATGCTAAGACCATCACCATCAGCGACCATGGTCTGGGTATGACTGCTGAGGAGATAGATAAGTATATCAATCAGATAGCTTTCTCTGGTGTCACAGACTTCCTTGATAAATATAAGGACAACGCCAACGCTATCATCGGTCACTTCGGACTGGGCTTCTACTCCAGTTTTATGGTGAGCGACAAGGTGGAGATTATCACTCGCTCTTATAAGGATGGTGCTGAGGCTCAGCATTGGACTTGCGATGGTAGCCCTGAGTTTGAACTCGATAAGGCTGAGCGTGCCGAGCGCGGTACTGATATCATTCTGCATATCTCTGATGACTGCAAGGAATTCCTTGATAAAGGTAAGATAGGCGAACTGCTCAATAAGTATTGCAAGTTTATGGCGGTGCCTGTAGCCTTCGGTAAGGAGACTGAGTGGAAGGATGGCAAGCAAGTAGATACTGACAAGGATAATATCATCAATAGTGTAGAACCACTTTGGACAAAGACTCCGTCGACACTCAAGGATGAGGACTATAAGAACTTCTACCGCACACTCTATCCTATGTCCGACGAACCTCTGTTCTGGATACACCTCAACGTAGATTATCCGTTCAACCTCACCGGTATACTCTACTTCCCACGCATTAAGTCTAATCTTGAGTTGCAACGCAATAAGATACAGCTCTATTGCAACCAGGTGTTTGTGACAGATCAGGTGGAGGGTATAGTACCTGAATTCCTTACCCTTTTGCATGGTGTCATAGATTCTCCAGACATTCC
>CAVABU010000045.1:0-3215 GCA_963586965.1 Gemmiger formicilis | reverse complement strand
GGTAAGATGTTTACATATGATGAATACAATAAACTCATCGCTGACAACCAGAAGGATAAGGATGGCAACATCATCTATCTCTATGCCACCAACAAGGAGGAGCAGTATAGCTACATAGACTCTGCAAAGCAGAAGGGTTACTCCGTGCTTCTCTTCGACGGCGAACTTGATGTACCATGCGTGTCTATGTTTGAACAGAAGTTTGATAAGTGTCGCTTCAGTCGCGTGGATGCTGACACCATTGACCGACTCATACCAAAGGAAGACCAGCACGCCACAACTCTGACAAAAGAGGATACTGACAATTTGTCTCAGGTATTTAAGACACAACTGCCAAAACTTGACAAGACTGAGTTCCAAGTGGAGGTGCAACCTCTCGGAGAAGGTGCCATGCCTATCGTCATCACTCAGAGCGAATATATGCGACGCATGAAGGAGATGAGCCGTTATCAGGCAGGCATGTCGTTCTATGGTGAGATGCCAGACTCATATTCTCTCGTTCTTAACTCAGATCATCCACTCGTAAAGCAGGTACTTGATGCAAGTACTACTGCCACTGAGGAACAGTTGAAACCTATCGTTAGCGAACTCAAGGGACTGAAAGCTCGTGAGCAGGTGCTCCAGCAGTCGCAGAAGGATAAGAAGTGGGAAGACATCACTCAGCAGGAAAAGGATGATATGAAGGATACCCGCGAGAAGATTAAGGCAGAAGAGGATAAGCGCAATGAGGTAATCGCTACCTATGCAAAGGATAATAAGGTGGTGCATCAACTCATTGACCTTGCACTGCTCCAGAATGGTATGCTTAAGGGTGCCGCGCTCAATGACTTCCTCAAGCGCTCTATAGACCTTATAAAGTAGACAGATCATACATTTTAGAATTATTTTTCGCATCCCGGCAGCGTGTTCTCCATCTCGAGGACAGCCTGCCGGGATTTTTTGTTATATAGGAAGATTGTCCATCGTCTTTTTTACATATTTCTTGTTCTGTTTGGATTGTATTTACTACTTTTGCAATGAAGATAACTAAAATTTTAAATCTATAATGTAAACTAATATGAAGAAAACTCTACTAACAGTTGCCATGGCGATAGCCTGTTTGTCGTCATTTGGTGGTACGGCATCCAGTGGTACTGAATTTTATGCCGATGGTTTCAAGGCGGTGGTGCTTGATGATGGTACAGCTGCCATTACATGGATTTATGGTTCTGGTGATGTGACCATTCCTTCCGAGATTACAGACAATGCATCATCCTCTACTGGTACTTACACTGTTTCTGCTGTCGGGGGGTAGTTATGCTGCTTGCGATAATAATATTACAAGCCTGACACTTGCAGAGGGTATTACCTCTATCGCCAAGAGTGCTTTTTGGGGAAAGAGTTCCATCACAACACTCGTTCTCCCGTCAACCTTTACTTCGATAGGAGATTATGCTTTCGGCAATTGCACCGGACTGACCACTATTCGCATTTCTGCTAATAAAGCTCCTACTGTAGGTACTGACGCATTTAAGAATTCTGATACAAGTGTCAGTAGTGATGATGACTCATGGAAATACATAGGACTACACTGCACTGTATATGTTCCTGCAGGAACGGCATCCACATACAAGGATACTGGCACATGGACATACTGGGACTCATTCTCTAATATTTTAGAACCAGGCACTGTCACTACAGGAGAGGATGGATATGCCACATATTATCATTGGTGCGGATATGATGTGCCAGAAGGAGTGACCGCCTATGCTGTGACTAAGGATGACAGCACACTGAAGCTCGTTGAGGCTTATAGTTCAGGTGCTGAAGTGGCAAAGTCTACAGCCGTAGTGCTCAAGGGCGCAGCTAATACTACTTATACTTTTGACCTTTTGCCTAATGCTACAGCCACACAACCGACATCCAATTTACTCAAAGGTGTGGATAACGCTACTACTATAACAGCTGAAGATACAGAAAGTTATTACTATAAGCTCGCTAAAGGCGACAAGGGACTCGGATTCTATTGGGGTGTAGCCGGTGGCGGTGTGTTTGAACTTGCAGCCAACAAGGCTTACCTTGCTTTGGAAAAGACTTCTTCAGATGCTCGTTTTATGTCATTTGATTCTATTGCCACAGGCATCAATGGCACTGAGGTTGCAGAGTCAAGCGGTGATAATGCTCTCTATAGCATTTCAGGTGTGCGCATGGGAAGCGCAAAAGAGAATCTCCCAGTAGGAATTTATGTTATTAACGGCAAAAAGGTAATAGTAAAATGAAAAAGGAATATATAACACCAGAGACAATTGAGATGCGTCTTGCATCTGCAGTAAATATAATGGAAGCTTCCGACGTATTCGAAGAAGAAGTAGAAACTTACGACGAATATACTGAATCAAACGCTCTTAGCAAGGGTATGGAGTTAGACTTGTGGCAGGAATAGAAGACCATGCGGTCTTCTTATATTCCCCACATGTCATTCAGTATTTTTATGGCAGAAGTTGAACGAAACACCTTGTCGCGGAAGGTCTTTATATTGCCTATTGGCAAATGGTCTTCGAATGAATTGACAAGGAAATCAGCTTCGAGGAGTATACGGTGATCGGCTTCCACCACATTGTCATATGTGTGGTGGTGGCCGATTAACCAACATATACGTTCTACTTGCTTATCTATAAAACCTCCCACTTCCTGCAATAGTTTGCGTGCTTCACCAGGACCTAACTCTTCCTGTGCTTTTCCGTTGCAGTTGCCATATTTGGCTTCTGCAGGATGGATGCCGATGTCGTGAAGGATGGCAGCGGCCTCAAGGATGAATTGTGTCTCTTCATCTAGATTCTCTAAAATGCCGATGGTGGCAGCAAAGTCATGTACCTTCACAAAGTGCTGTATTCTTGGTATGTCGCCACTATCGTAGCGAATCATGGCTTGCATCAATTGTGCGAGTTGTGTATTCATATAAGACATTATGATGGTTTTACTTGTTGGTTCATTCTTCTAATGCAATCGTAAAATTAGGAATTTTATCTCGTTCCTCCTATGAAAAACGCCTTTTTTAGTGAGAAAGAGCCTAAATATGGGCTAATTTGAAGAAATAATCAAAAAAGTTTGGGAAATGTTTGGTGGTTACAATAAAACTGCGTACCTTTGCATCGCAATTAAGGAACAACGGTTCGCTAGCTCAACTGAATAGAGCATCTGACTACGGATCAGAAGGTTGTGGGTTTGAATCCCGC
>CAVABU010000044.1:0-18248 GCA_963586965.1 Gemmiger formicilis | reverse complement strand
TTACAAAAACATCGGCATTGCAAGCATCCGACAATCGAAAAGCATCACTTATTGTCACTTTCCTTGTATCCCATGATTCCTTATAACAGAACATTGTAGAAGCACTGGTGACATTTTTGGTGTCGAAGTTTGACAAATCAAGTTCGTATAAATTGCCACAAAAGGCAAACATATTGTCAAGAGACCTGACTTCTGGAGTTTTGAAGCTTGAAATGTCCAACGAAGATAACGCTACGCATCCATTGAACATGCTCGCCATATCTCTGGCATGCAGAGTGCTGAAACCTGACAAATCGAGAGTAGTCAGTACCTGACAGTTGAGGAACATGCAGTTCATGCTTGTCACGTCTCGCGTTTCGAAATGTGACATATTGAGGGAACTCAGGTTGTAGCAATAGGCAAACATACTGTTCATGCTTGTCACCTTTCTTGCGTCCCAGTTAGACAAGTCAAGAGACTGTAGTTTGGTGCAATGGTTAAACATGCTACTCATGTCTGTCACGTTTCCTGTTTTGAAGTTTGACACGTCCAATGCGGTAATGCCATAGCAATTGTGAAACATATTGGACATGTTGATGACATTTTCCGTATTGAACTGTGACACGTCTATGGAACCGAGAGCATTGCAATTGTAGAACATTCCGGACATGTCTTTCACCTCCGATGTGTTCAGATATTCAATGCCTTTGATGGATGACACACGGGTCAAGTCCTTAAACCATTCACGGCAGGAAGTCGGTCTGTAGTTGGCAAAGCTGCTGTCGAAAACGACGGATGTGGTCAAGTGCCCCCACAAACCTACCCACTTCGGTGAGCCTTGGTTGGGACTGTATTCGGGGATGATGAATTTCTGACCGCCTGCAGCTAAGGAGCAACTGCCATAGTTTTCGTCGTAATGGAATGCCATCCTGAAATTGTTGCTGTCTTGGCTGAATTCCACCCAAGCCTGATTGTCGGCGTGTGCGAATGTAGGCACGCAGAGGAGTACAGCTAACAGTGCGTGCTTCAGAAAATGAAAGAATGTTTTGCTCATATGTTTGTAGTATTGTTTTTCCGTTGTTTGATATTATGGCGCAAAGTTACTAAAAATATCAAACAGGTTTCCCCCCCCCGTCGTATAATATTCGCTGATTTACAGTAATTTCTTTGTGATTAGTAGTTGTAGCGCCCCCATTGCAACTAATCGCTAATAGAAAAAATAGGAGGTATGGCGCCCTCGCCGTACCTCCTAAAAGGGCAAAGCCGTGACGCTTCGCCTAATATTGAAATGCGTTATACTATGCCCTGTGCCATGATGGCCTTTGCCACCTTCATGAAACCAGCAACGTTGGCACCCTTCACATAGTTGATGTATCCATCCGGTTCGGTACCATATTTCACGCAGTTGGCATGGATGTCATTCATGATATCATGCAGTTTGGCATCCACTTCAGCTGCTGACCAGCGCAGACGCTCAGAGTTCTGACTCATCTCGAGACCTGATACTGACACTCCACCAGCATTTGCTGCCTTACCAGGAGAGTAGAGTATCTTTTTGTCTTGGAATACCTTGATAGCCTCAGGTGTGCAAGGCATGTTGGCACCCTCGCTGACTGCTATTACGCCGTTGTCCACCAATGTCTTTGCTGCCTCCTCGTTGATCTCGTTTTGTGTAGCCGATGGCAGAGCGATGTCGCCCTTTTCACCCCAAGGTTTTTTGCCTGCTACGTATTTAGCTGAAGGATACTGCTCCACATATTCCTTGATACGTCCGCGCTCCACATTCTTCAGTTCCATGATGAAATCAAGTTTCTCACGGTCGATGCCGTCAGCATCATAGATGTAGCCATCAGAGTCAGACATGGTGACAACCTTAGCTCCCAGTTGGATGCACTTCTCACAAGTGTACTGAGCCACGTTGCCAGCACCAGACACGAGCACAGTCTTGCCCGCCAGTTCGATGCCACGAGTCTTCAGCATGTTGACAAGGAAGTAGACATTTCCGTAACCAGTAGCCTCAGGACGGATGAGCGAACCGCCAAACTCGAGGCCCTTGCCAGTGAGCATGCCAGTGAATTGGTGTGTGAGTTTCTTGTACATGCCGAAGAGGTAGCCCACTTCGCGTCCGCCCACGCCAATATCGCCAGCTGGCACATCCTCGTCAGCACCCACATGACGATAGAGTTCGGTCATAAATGCCTGACAGAAGCGCATCACCTCAGCGTTGGACTTGCCACGTGGCGAGAAGTCCGAACCGCCCTTGGCACCGCCCATAGGCAGTGTGGTCAGTGAGTTCTTAAAAGTCTGTTCAAAGGCAAGGAATTTCAGTATACCGAGGTTTACCGACTTGTGGAAACGCAGTCCTCCCTTGTAAGGGCCGATGGCATTGTTGTGCTGTATGCGATAGCCCATGTTGGTCTGCACGTGCCCTTTGTCGTCCACCCAAGTCACGCGGAATTCGATGACGCGATCAGGTATGCAGAGGCGCTCTATGAGGTTGGCTTTTTCAAATTCCGGGTGCTTATTGTATTCCTCTTCGATGGTGGGGAGCACCTGGCTCACTGCCTGGATATACTCAGGCTCATTAGGGAATCTCTGTTTGAGACTCTCAATCACTTCAATTGCTTTCATGTATCTAATTCTTTTATTGGGTTTGTTGTTTGTGTATGCGAAGATACGAATAAAAGTGCGAATGCGAAAGAAAAATTGTATAAAAGTGCACAAATAGAAAGAAAGTAACCTTAGGATGATTACTTTCTCGTATTTTTATGCTTTGTTAAGATTCTGATTCTTGTAAAAGAAAGGGCAAAGCGAGGACGCTTCGCCTACTATTCTATTCCTCGCGATGTAGCACAAAACTGTTGGCTTGGTGCGTGGCGAGCACTAGTACCTCGGCTATTTGCACATGCTCAGGAGCGCTCGCTGCATAATAGACCACATCAGCGATGTCGTCACCTGTCAGCGGTTTCACTCCACGGTAAACGTTGTCAGCACGCTTGTCGTCGCCACGGAAACGAGTGTTGGAGAAATGCGTCTCTACCAGTCCCGGTTTGATATTGGTCACTCTCACCTTGGTGTGTGCCACGTCAATGCGCAGACCATCCGATAAGGCTTTCACGGCAGCCTTCGTAGCACAATAGATGTTGCCTCCGGCGTAGGCTGCGTCACCCGCCAAACTGCCGATATTGATGATGTGGCCGTGATTGCGCTCCACCATACTAGGTACGATGAGACGAGTCATGGTCAGCAGTCCCTTGATGTTGGTGTCAATCATCTCGTCCCACTCTTTAAAGTTGCCCTCATATTCAGGGTCGAGTCCACGTGCAAGTCCTGCATTGTTGACGAGAATATCTATCTGTGGATAACTTTGCATAATCTTCTCCACTGCTTTTACTGCTTCATCGCGGTTGCTGACATCAAAAGCTGAGGTCATCACTCCGATGCCGTATTTGTCAGTCAGATCTTTGCTCAGCGACTGCAGTTTCTCCTTATTGCGTCCCGTGATGATGACATCATAACCACCCTCAGCAAACTTGTAAGCACAACTCTCTCCTATGCCACTCGTGGCACCAGTTATCAGTACTGTCTTCTTTTTCATGTCAATATTCTCCTCTTTTTAAGTCGTATGTTTCCTTTAATATTTGCAAAGATAGTGATTTTTTGAACATTACTTATCTCATACGCCAAACATCCAGTGAATAGTAGACTTTTATAATATGAAAGGTGAGATTGTGGATGATAATCGTTATCTTTGCATCGTATAAATATAAAGGTAGAGAGATGGATTTTGATAAAGTAGTAGATAGCCTGAGCGACTTGTCAGGTAGTGATATGTATCATTATAGTGTGGATAATATCCCGTTTCCCTTACGTGAAAGGCTTGACGAAATAGTAGGATTGTGTCGTAGCCTCCTCTTCCCTGGCTATTATGGTCGGGGTATCATAGACGAGGGGTTGTTAAAGTTTCGCATAGGAGTGGAAGTGGAAGAACTCCACACCAAACTCACGAAGCAGATAGCCGCCGGTTTGGCTTATTCCGACTATTCGCAGTATGCATCCAGAGAAGACCTTTGGAGTGATGCAGAGAAACGTTCGACGGAATTTGTCAACAGTCTGCCCGATATACGTCAGATACTTGCGCTGGATGTCATGGCGCACTATAGAAATGACCCTGCTGCACACAATCCTGGCGAAGTCATCATGTGCTACCCCGGCCTCAAAGCCATCTCCAGTTACCGTATAGCACATAAGTTGGTGGAACTTGGCGTGCCCGTCATCCCGCGTATCATCACTGAGATGGCACATTCTGAGACAGGAGTGGATATCAATCCCGAAGCACGCATTGGTGGAGGCTTTGCCATCGACCACGGTACGGGTGTGGTGATAGGTGCCACATGTATAATAGGCAGCAATGTGACACTTTACCAAGGTGTGACACTTGGGGCAAAAAATTTCCCCCAAAATGAAGACGGCTCTCTTGTGAAAGGTATCGAGAGACATCCCATCTTGGGGGATAATGTCATTGTCTATGCCAACGCCACCATTTTGGGTCGCGTGACGATAGGGTCGGGTAGTGTCATCGGTGGCAACCTGTGGGTAGTGCACAGTGTGCCAGAAAAAACCAAACTCTTTTATTCAGAATACAAGTCTGTTGACAAATAGCGTTCGCCCGTGTCAGGCAGTAATGCCACGATATTCTTGCCTGTAAACTCTGGACGCTTCGTTCTTGCCTGTAAACTCTGGACGCTTCGCTATGATGGTGGCTGCATAGACTGCGGCGCCTGACGATATACCAACGAGCAGGCCTTCCTCCTTGGCGAGGTTTCTTGCCGTGGCGAAGGCATCCTCATTGCCCACTGTTATCACCTCGTCGACAACGCTTGCGTCATAGTTGCCTGGGATGAAGTTGGCTCCTATGCCCTGTATCTTATGCGGGCCAGGTTTTCCACCAGACAGTATCGGGGAAGTTGCTGGTTCTACGGCGAAGACCTTGGCTTTAGGAAATGCCTCCTTGATGGCTTTGCCTGTGCCACTCACTGTGCCACCCGTGCCCACTCCAGCTACGAAAGCATCAATCTTGATGCCGTCGGTTTTGGCGTCATTGACAATCTCTATGCCTGTAGTGCGTGCATGTATGGCTGGGTTGCTTGGGTTCTCAAACTGCTGAAGGATTACTGCGCCAGGAGTGCTGTCTCGCAGTTCTTCAGCCTTCTTTACCGCACCTTTCATGCCTTCAGATCCTGGTGTGAGCACTATCTCCGTGCCATAGGCGCTCGCCAGTTTGCGACGCTCCACACTCATGGTCTCAGGCATGGTGAGAATCACCCTGTAGCCTTTTACAGCGCCCACCAGTGAGAGTCCTACTCCTGTGTTGCCACTTGTGGGTTCGATGATAGTGCCACCAGCCTTCAGGATGCCTTTGCTTTCCGCATTCTCTATCATGGCTAAGGCTATGCGGTCCTTTACAGAACCGCCAGGATTGAAATATTCCACCTTAGCCAAGATATTGCCGCTGATGTCATGTGACTTGACATACTTGCCGAGTCTCACTATCGGCGTGTTGCCGATAAGTTCTGTTATGGCATCATGTATTCTCATAAGCTTGTATGTTTTTTAGATTTTTGCCAAAGCCTGATCAAGGTCGGCTATGATGTCGTCTATGTGTTCCACACCGATGGAGAGTCTCACTGTCGATGGAGTGATGTGCTGTGCTGCCAATTCTTCGTCAGTCATCTGCGAGTGTGTGGTGGTGTAAGGATGGATGGCAAGCGACTTCACGTCAGCGACATTTGCCAAGAGAGAGAATATCTCCAGAGAGTCGATAAATTTCCATGCGTCATCCTTGCTACCATTGATCTCGAATGTGAAGATAGAACCTGCGCCATTAGGGAAGTATTTCTTGTATAGCTCATGGTCTTTGTGGCTTGGTAGTGCAGGATGGCTCACGCTCTTCACTTTAGGATGCTTGCTCAGATATTCCACCACCCTGAGGGCATTCTCCACGTGGCGCTCTATGCGCAGTGGTAATGACTCCACACCCTGAAGCAGTATCCAAGCATTGAATGGTGAGATGGTGGCACCAGTGTCACGCAGTATGACCGCACGGATGCGAGTTACGAAGGCTGCTGCTCCTGCCACGTCAGCAAAGACTGCTCCATGATATGATGGGTCTGGTTTTGCAAGTGTAGGATATTTGTCAGCATTTGCCTTGAAATCAAATTTTCCACCGTCTACTATTACACCGCCAAGGCTACTGCCATGACCGCCAATGAATTTTGTAGCAGAGTGTACCACGATGTCTGCTCCATGCTCCAATGGACGGATGAGGATAGGGGCGAAGGTGTTGTCCACGATGAATAGGATGTTGTGCTTGTGAGCTACCTCTGCGATGGCATCAAGGTCAGTCACGTCAGAGTTAGGATTACCAAATGTCTCTGCGTAGATCACCTTTGTGTTGGGTTGTATGGCGTTTTCCAAAGCCTCAAGGTCATTGACATTGACGATGGTGTTCTCCACTCCCATGCTTGCCAAAGTGTGAGTGATGAGGTTGAATGAACCGCCATAGAGGTTGTCGGCTGCCACGATGTGGTCGCCCGTGAGGCACACATTCTGCAGCGCATAGGTCACAGCTGCTGCTCCAGATGCCACTGCAAGTCCAGCTACACCACCTTCGAGTGCTGCTATGCGCTCCTCAAACACTGCCTGAGTGGAGTTGGTGAGTCGTCCGTAGATGTTGCCGGCGTCGCGCAGACCGAAGCGGTCAGCAGCATGCTGTGAGTTGCGGAATACATATGATGTGGTCTGATAGATAGGCACTGCACGTGCATCAGATGCTGGATCTGGTTTTTCCTGTCCTACATGTACTGCTAAAGTCTCGAGGTGAAGTTTCTTCTCTGCCATAATATTATCATTTTTATTGTTTGTTGTTTTCGTTTGCAAAGATAGTTTTATCGGAAATAATAGCCAAAAGATTTTGATGATTCAGTAAAAGCATCTAATTTTGTAACGTGTGGCAGAAAAAGTTTCTGTAAAGTAGGGTAAAGCACATGAACTTGCAGGAAAGGTAAAAACGGACGTCAGGGGAATGATGTGCATATCCTCCTCACGATGAACGCTATAATATATATAATAATGTAATTATGACACAAGAATTGGATTCCACTGACCTGCTCATCTTGCAGGAACTGCAAAATGATGGTCATCTCACTATCAAGGAACTCTCACAAAAGGTGCACCTCAGCGTGTCGCCAGTCTATGAGCGTGTGCGCAGATTGGAGCGAAGCGGATATATCAAGGGGTATGTGGCTGTGCTTGATGCAGAAAAATTGGACTGCGGTTTCGTGGTCTTCTGCTATCTCAAGATGAAACAGCATACTCACGAAAACGCAGTCCAGATTATGGAACGTGTACAGGCGATACCCGAGATTGTGGAGGTCTATAATATCTCAGGCGACTTCGATTTCCTGCTTAAGATATATGTGCGCAACATGAAGCAATATCAGAGTTTTGTGATGCGCATCCTTGGCGATATTCCCGCCATCGGTTCATTAAACTCATCGTTTGTCCTCGGTGAGGTGAAAAACTCCCATCGACTACCGTTGCCCTTAGGCGAACAGTAGCGATGATGTTAGTTTTTATTTCTTGAGGATAGCCAACAAGTGATTCCACACCATCTTTACGGTAGGGATGAGGAGTGACTCCTCTGGAGTATGCACATGACGCAGGGTAGGGCCGAAGCTCACCATGTCGAGGTCAGGATAGCGCTCAGAGAACAGTCCGCACTCCAGTCCGGCGTGTATGCCAAGCACGATTGGATCTTTGTGAAATAGCTCCTTGTAAGTGTCGACAGTCATCTTTGTCAGTTTGCTGTCGGCGCGCATCTTCCATGCAGGATATCCGTCGCCTGTCTGCACCTCAGCTCCAGCAAGTTGGAATGTAGCTCTCACCGTGTTGCACATGTTGGTGAGATTGCTCATAACATTAGATCTCTGTGAAGCCACGATGAGTGCCTCGTGGTCAGTGGTCTGAATGCTTGCCACATTGCTTGATGTCTCCACGAGCCAGTCCACGGCTTTATCCTGACACATGGCAAACACACCATTGTCTACAGCCTGCAGTGCGCGGATGATATTGTCGGATGTGGATTTAGTCATTACTGCCACAACGTCGCTACTTTCAAGCAAGAACTCCATGTCCTTTTCTGTCACATGGAATTCATCTTCTACGTCGGCTGCAAACACATTCCAGTCAGCACGCACTTGCTCCTTATACTTTGATGGTACAGCGAATACCACCACGCCATCTCTTGGTATGGCATTGTGCATCTTGCCACTACACCATGAGTGCAGACGAAGGCCATATTTCTCATTTGTTTCATATAGAAAACGTGCCATGAGTTTGATGGCATTTGCGCGCTTCTTGTTGATATCGTCGCCAGAGTGACCACCGAAGAGCCCCTTCAGTGTAGCCTTCATGAAGAAATACCCTTCAGGTGCATTCTCCATATTATATTTGAATGTAGCCCTTGTGGTTCTACCACCAGCACACGACACGAATATCTGTCCCTCGTCTTCACTGTCAAGATTTATCAGCATGCTTCCAGTCATGAATCCAGACTTCAGTCCTGCAGCACCTGTGAGACCCGTTTCCTCATCACGAGTGAAGAGGCACTCTATCGGTCCGTGCTCTATGTCGTCAGAGTCGAGTATTGCCAGTTCGATGGCGCAACCGATGCCGTCATCAGCACCAAGCGTGGTGCCACGTGCCTTCATCCAGTCACCATCGATATAAGTCTCTATCGGGTCATTCATGAAGTCTATCTCCTTGTCAATGAGCTTGTCACACACCATATCCATATGGCTCTGCAGGATGATGCACTCGCGGTTTTCATATCCAGGAGTAGCACCCTTGCGTATGAGCACGTTGCCAGTTTCGTCAACAAAAGTCTCGAGGTTGCGACTCTCACCAAACTCCTTCAGAAAGGCGATCATCTTTTCCTCGTGTTTCGATGGACGGGGAATCTTGTTTATCTTTGCAAACTGTTCAAATACAATGGCTGGTTCCAATGAGCTTTTGTCCATAATCGTCACTTTTATGTTTTTTTATTCTTTCATTTCTTGTTCTTTTCCGTAATTATACTAATTTTGCAAGTATAATAGTACGGAAAAATCGTTTACAAAGATAGAAAATAATGGTTACAACCCTTTTGTTGACTGTGTTAATTATTGCAATAGCGATGGTTTTGCTATGCGTAAACGTGATTCTCAAGAAAGACGGACAGTTCCCCTCGATGCACATCCATGATTCACAAGCCATGAAGCAGCGCAACATCCACTGTGTGGTGGATCAAGATAGAGAGGCACAGGACAAGGGAAAATTCTTTTAGAAAATAAAAAACAAAAAACAAATAATCACAATGAACAAGTTATTCTTTGCACTGACTGCAGCGACATTGTCAGTAGCTGCACTCACCTCATGCAACAATGCCCCTAAGGCAAACGACACAAAGAGTGTGTCACCAGTGTCTTCAGAGATGAAGATTGCTTATGTGGAGGTAGATTCCATCATGTCACAGTACACTTTCTCAAAGGAGTATCAGGATGTGCTGACCAAGAAGGCGCAGAACATACAGAACACTCTCGCCTCAAAGCAGCAGGCTCTTGAGGCTGCCGCTGCCAAACTGCAGCAGGACTATCAAGCAAACGCTCTCACTCAGGAGCAGGCACAGGCTCGTCAGGCTGCCATCCAGAAGCAGAGTGCTGACCTACAGTCACTCAACCAGCGACTCACTAATGAGTTTCAGACTGAGCAGAACAAGTTTAATGATGCTCTGCGTGACTCCATCCAGAACTATCTGAAGGTGTACAACAAGGACAAGGCTTACTCACTGATACTTACCAAGGTGGGTGACAATATCCTCTATGCAGACTCTAAGTATGACATCACTGCAGAGGTGGTGGCTGGTCTCAATAAGGCTTACAAACCATCAAAGGCTACAACTGAGACAAAGAAGGATAAGAAATAAGATTTTTACTTATGGGTATCGCCCTATATGCAAAAAGCGGGCATCTGGAGATGTATTCTTCAGATGCCCGTTACTTTATTTAGAATTTGTAGGCGTATCCTATGCCGAGTACGTGGTTATTGACGGAATTGCCTTTTCGTATGTCTTGATAGCGATAGTATATACTCAATTCGCGCTGGTCGCCGACGGTGATGTTGGTACCTATGGTGTAGCGTACTTTTGAGATGCTACTAAGATCTTCATGGTATACCTCTACATTGGCGAATGGCTTTAATGGTGTGTACTCAATGTTATAATCCAAACCTACGCGTGTGCGCACAGTGTGCCAAACACCATCTAATGCGTCTTCCCATTTATCCGTGTAGGTGTTATAATTCTTGCCTTCCGCCTTTGCGCGATAGTTAAACTGATATAGCTCTCTGAGCGATAATTTCAAGTCTCCAATGCTATAGCTACCTGTTATGCCAAAGTGTAGGCTGTGACGTGGCCACCAGTATAATGGGATAATCTCGCTTATAGTGCCGTCATCGTTGTAGGTCTCCGTACCACCACGATGATCGTAGAGTAAATCGTAACCTGCTGCCAACTTTAAGTATTTGATGGGTTTGTATAGTGCTTCGACTCCCACATTATAGCGGTCCATCTCCTGCATGTTATTGCGGGATCTAGCTTCCGCACTACCTCTCAAAGCCCATTGGTCATCAAGTTCCTTCTCAAAACTTACATTCATCCACAATCCAAAGTCGCTCTGCGCTTTGGTCTCTGTCACCGCCATCATCAGAGCGGCAAACAGCATCCATACCTTCATTGTTTTCATCTTTACTTTTTCGTTAGGCACACAACATGTAAAAGTCGTGATGTGTGAAATATTTTACAAACTTAGTGAAAATATTTAAAACGAGAAAGTAATTTCCTTACCAATGAAGTATTTCTTGTATTCGCTCTCGAAATTTGGAGTGAATATGCCTTTACCGATGTTTGCTGTGATTTCTTCTTTTGTCCAAAAGCGACCGCCATCAAGTTCTGATGTGCTGGGAGATACCTTGCCATCGTAGATGGTGGCATTCACATACACCAGTTCGCTTTCGGTAAGGCTATCGTAGACATATTTGTCAATGAAGGTAGGGTTAAAATCTGTCACGCCGAGTTCTTCCCTTACCTCCCGCTTGAGTGCCTGTTGTGGATTTTCTCCGAAGTCTACGTGTCCGCCACATGCCGTGTCCCATTTGCCAGGTTGGATGTCTTTCCATTCTGGACGACGTTGCAGAAAGAGTTCGCCGCGAGAGTTGAATAGATGTAAGTGTACCACAGGATGCAGTATGCGACTGCCATTGTGTGCTTCCCCGCGTGTTATGCTACCAAGCACGTTGCCTTCAGCATCCACACGCGGGAAGAGTTCGTTCTTATTGTCCATCGTCTTGTGTGTTGAATGATGACAGAGAGGTGAAGCATTCAGGGAAGATCCTTTTCAGTTGTCTACGTGTCAGAGGAGTCTCCTTACGGAAGAATGCATAGAGAGCGCTGCCCGAACCGCTCATGGATGCATATACAGCACCCATGCGATAGAGAGTGCGCTTTATCTCTGCCAATTCTGGATATTGCGGGAAGAGAGATTCCTCGAAGTCGTTGACGAGGATTCCATTCCATGACTCTATGGGTTGCATCACCACCTCCACGCAGTTCTTGATAGGGGAGTGAGGCCTCACTTGAGAGTAGGCTTCCTTAGTGGATATCGTCAAGTTGGGCTTCACAATGGCGAGTTTCAGTCCTCGCATCTGATAGCATATGCCAGGTATGCGGTAGAGACGATCGCCGATGCCTTCAGCGTAGGCAGGTTGTGACTTTATGAAGAAAGCACAATCCGCCCCCAGTCGTGAGGCGTATGACTCCAGTTGGGAGTCGGTGAGGTCGAGCGAGAATTTCTCGTTCAGTTCTCTTAGCATGTATGCGGCATCACTTGATCCTCCACCTAGTCCTGCTTGAGAAGGGATATGCTTGTCGAGATATGCGTGAACAGGAGGCAACTGATGGTCGGCAGCCAATAGATTGTATGCCTTTACCACTAGATTAGTCTGTTCGTCACATTCTATGGCATCGCCAGTCACTGTCAACTGGCAAGGATAGGGATACTCCTCGGTCTGTTCCTCCACACGGAGGCCATCGCAGAGAGGAACCGGTAGGAATACCGTCTCTAAGTCGTGGTATCCGTCCGGTCTCTTTCTGACAATGTTGAGTCCAAGGTTTATCTTGGCTTGTGGATTACTCATTGAGTTTATTCTTGACTTTCTCTACATATGCGTCAATGGAAGCCACGGCTGTCACATTGAGGATATCTCTAACTGAAGACTCAAAGTCGGTGAAGTGTATAGGTTTGTTGAGTCCCATCTGGATAGGGCCAATCACCTCTACGTCAGGAGCCAAAGACTTGAGCAAATTGTAGCTGCAGTTAGCAGATGACATATTTGGGAATATCAGCGTGTTGACCTTCTCACCCTTGAGGCGTGTGAATGGATACTTCTCGTCACGCAGTTCGGTGTCGAGGGCAAAGTTCATCTGCATCTCGCCATCCACGAGCATGTCGGGACATTCCTGGTGCAGAGTCTCCACTGCATTGTGCACGTTGACTGCAGCCTCGTCCTCGTCAGTACCGAAATTGGAGTGGCTCACCATAGCCATCACTGGTTCGTCGTTGAAGAACTTCACTGTATTGTAACTCAACTTGGCGATATCCACGAGCACGTTCTCATCAGGATGACGATTGATAAGCGTGTCAGAGATATAGTATGTGCCCTTCTTTGTATTGAGTATGTGCATTGTAGCGAAGGTGTCGTATCCAGGACGAATGCCGATGACCTCCTTTGCCACCTTTATGGTGTTGGAGTATTTTGTGTAAAGTCCAGTAATGAAAGCGTCAGCCTGACCAGTCTCCACCATCATCATACCGAAGTAGTTGCGCTCAAACATCTTGTCATTAGCTTCCTCCAATGTGTAGCCCTGGCGCTGGCGCTTGTCAGCAAGCACTTGAGCAAATTGGTTGCGTCTGTCACGCTCACGGTCGTGGCGGAGGTTTACTATCTCTATGCCGTCAAGTGAGAGCTCCATCTCCTTGGCTTTCTTACCAATCATCTCCTCGTTACCGAGCAATATTGGTTGGCAGATGCCTTCTGCACGTGCAGCCACGGCAGCCTTTATCATTGTCGGGTGCAAACCTTCGGCGAATACCACGCGCTGTGGATGCTTGCGGGCAGTGTCAAAGAGTTTTTGTGTAAGTTTTGACTCTTGGCCGAGCAGTTGCTTCAGACTATTCTTGTATGCATCCCAGTCTTCGATATTCTTTCTTGCTACGCCACTCTCGATGGCAGCCTTTGCCACAGCAGCACTCACCTCAGTGATGAGTCGTGGGTCTACAGGTTTCGGGATGAAATATTTAGGACCGAAGGTTAGGTCATTCACATGATACACCTCATTGACAACGTCTGGCACAGGTTGCTTAGCCAAGTCTGCGATAGCGCGCACGGCAGCCATCTTCATCTCCTCGTTGATGGCAGAAGCGTTGACGTCAAGAGCGCCACGGAAGATATATGGGAATCCGATGACATTGTTTATCTGGTTAGGATAGTCCGAGCGGCCTGTAGACATCAGCACGTCGGGACGGCTGTCCATAGCATCCTCGTAGGAAATCTCAGGCACAGGGTTGGCAAGGGCGAATACGATAGGTTTCTCTGCCATGGAGCGCACCATATCCTTGCTGAGCACGTTACCCTTGGAGAGTCCGAGGAATACGTCAGCACCCTTGATAGCCTCCTCAAGAGTGTGGATGCCCTTGATGTCAGTGGCAAACATCTTCTTCTGCTCAGTCAATTTTTCCCTGTCAGAGGTGATGACACCCTTAGAGTCGAGCATGATGATGTTTTCCTTCTTTGCGCCGAGAGCCAGATACATCTTTGTGCAAGAGATGGCAGCAGCACCTGCGCCATTGACGACAATCTTCACGTCCTCTATTTTCTTGCCTGCCACTTCGAGAGCATTCTTTAGACCTGCGGCAGAGATGATGGCTGTGCCGTGCTGGTCGTCGTGCATCACAGGGATGTCGAGATTCTTCTTCAGGCGCTCCTCGATGTAGAAACACTCAGGAGCCTTGATATCCTCAAGGTTGATACCGCCGAAGGTAGGTGCTATGCGCTCCACTGCCTCGCAGAACTTCTCAGGATCCTTCTCGTTGACCTCGATGTCAAATACATCGACACCACCATATATCTTGAACAAGAGTCCCTTGCCCTCCATCACTGGTTTGCCACTCATGGCACCTATGTCTCCCAGTCCGAGCACAGCCGTACCATTGGAAATCACTGCTACGAGGTTGCCCTTATCAGTATATTTGTAAGCATCGTCAGGATTCTCCTGAATCTCAAGACAAGGATAAGCCACACCTGGCGAGTAAGCCAGCGAGAGGTCTGTCTGAGTGCGGTATGCTTTTGTTGGTATTACTTCGATTTTTCCCGGTCTGCCCTTATGATGATAGTTGAGGGCATCTTCTTTTGTTATCTTTACCATATATTAATAATGTATTTAATCTTTTTCCTTTTGATGTCTTTTTATATTCTTGTCACCTGCTTCACTCCCTTGACGGTGCGCAGTTTCTTCATTAGAAGTTCCATGCGTGAAGTATCTTCCACCATCACTACGATATTACCTGAAAAGAGTCCGTCGTGAGAGTCGATGTTGATGGAGCGCATGACCACCTTCTCCTCCTTGGATATGATGGAAGTGATATTGTTGACGATGCCGAGGTCGTCATTGCCGATGATGCGTAGGGTGGTGGAGTACTGCGATTTTCCTTTGCCACTCCATCTTGCCTTTACTATGCGGTAGCCAAAGCGCTTGCGCATCTCAGCGGCGTTGGGACAATCTTCGCGGTGTATCTTTATGCCACCTGTGACGGTGACAAATCCGAATACGTCATCGCCGTAGATAGGGTTGCAACATTTTGCCAACGAGAAGTCAATGCCCTTCAGATTTTGGTCTATCACGAGTATGTCATCTGAACCGTGTGTCAACTGTTCATTTGGACTCTCATACGTGAACTCCTCTGCCGAACGTGTGGTAGCGGGAGCATTCAGTCCAAGCATGAAGTTGCGCACTTCCACATACTTGTCCATCACGCTGTTGACATCGAGATGACCGTCAGCGATATCCTTATAGAAATCACTGATAATCTTGTAGCCCATCTTCTTCGCTACATTAGATATCACGCCTTCCTCCAGTTCTATCTTCCTATTCTTCAGACGACGCTCGAGCAGTTCCTTGGCGATAAGTATCTCCTTTGCTTGCGTTTCCTTTAGGGCAAGACGCAGTTTTGATTTGGCCCTTGATGTCTTTACGATATGTAGCCAATCCTGCTTTGGCGACTGGTTGGTCTGAGTGAGAATCTCCACCTGATCGCCAGAGTTGAGAGTCTCTCGCAAGGAAACGTTACGCCCGTTGATGCGTGCTCCTACGCAGTGGTTGCCCACTTGTGAGTGTATGTGATAGGCGAAGTCAAGCACTGTGGCACCTTTTGCCAGTTTGTGAAGGTCACCTTTGGGAGTAAAGACATACACCTCGTCTTCATAAAGACCGCTACGGAATTGGTCTATCATCTGCACATCGTCGCCCGACTCCAAAGCCTGTCTGATGTCAGCGAGCCATGTGTCAAGACCGCTCTCACTCTTCACGCCCTTATAGCGCCAGTGTGCTGCGAGACCATTTTCAGCCACCTCGTCCATGCGCTCAGTGCGTATCTGCACCTCCACCCATTTGTTTTGTGGACCGAGCACAGTGATGTGAAGACTCTCATAACCATTGCTTTTTGGCACGGAGAGCCAGTCGCGCAGTCGCTTGGGGTTAGGCTGATACATATCCGTCACTATGGAGTATACCTGCCAGCACTGCATCTTCTCCTGTTCTAGAGGTGCATCGATGATGATACGGATGGCGAAGAGATCGTAGATGCCATTAAATCCGCATTTCTGTTTTTTCATCTTCTGCCATATGGAGTGAATGCTCTTCGTGCGGCCTTTCATATGAAATTTCAGTCCAGCATCCTTGAGTTTCTTCTCTATAGGTCCGATGAATGACTCTATGTAAGCATCGCGTGAACGCTTTGTAGCGTTGAGGTTGTCCTTTATCATGTAGTAGGCATCATGCTCAAGATACTTGAGCGAGATGTCCTCCAATTCGCTTTTCAGTCGGTAGAGACCCAACTTGTGTGCTATCGGGGCATACAGGTAACTTGCCTCTTCTGCCACCTTGTGGCGTGCTTCCTCATTGTCGCTATCGCGTATGAGTCGCATCAAGTTTACCCTGTCGGCTATCATGATGAGGATGACTCTCATGTCATCGGCAAAGGTGATGAGTAGGTTACGGAAGTTTTCCGTCTCAATAGTAGGAGTCTTTTGGTATAGTTCGCTGACTTTGTGCAGACCTGTGGTGATATGCGCCACCTGTGTGCCAAATTCCTTCTCTATGTCATCCGCCACGTTGTCATCTGACGACATGCAACTATAGAGAAGAATAGCCAATACAGACTCCATGCGGAGGTGCATCTCGTCCACTGCTATGTTGGCAGTCTGCAGAGCCAACACTATAGGGTTAAGCCCAAAAACATTGCGACGCAGTTTGCCACTCTCTATGACATTGGTCAGGTATTTTGTGATCTTTGTCTCGTCATCCTTCCTGAGGTTGTCGCCCAAAGAGGCGCGCAACTTGCTTACAAGTTCCCTTGTTTCGCTGACTTCTTTGTCGGTGAAAATGAGTTTCTCTTCCATAACAATCATTTTACGCCCCAAAGGTACAAAAAATCGTTGAATTACTTTCTTGTTTTGGGAAATCTGGTTACATTTGTAGAGCATTTTTATCAATAGATTAATATTTTTAATAAAAGAAAGGTTCTATATGTTTTCAGAGAAAGATTTAAATCAGATTGCCCTTCGTGGTGTCTCGGAAGAGCAGTTGATGGCACAGTTGAAGAGCATAGCCGAAGGTTTCCCTTACCTCCGTCTTAAGTCTGCGGCTGCAGTAGGCAATGGCATCATGGCGTATGATGATGCTCAGCGCAGTGCCTTTACTGATAAGTGGAACGCCTACAAGCAGGAAGGTCACAAGATAGTGAAGTTTGTGCCTGCCAGCGGTGCAGCAAGTCGCATGTTTAAGAATCTCTTTGCTTTTGTGTCGGCTCCATATGATGCTCCCGAAACTGACTTTGAAAAGAAATTCTTCTCTGATATACGCAAGTTTGCCTTTGCTGACGAACTATCAGAAGTGTGCGTGAAAAATAACGGTAAGAATCTCGAGGACCTTATCGCTGCTGGTGGCTACAAGGCCGTGGTGAAGAATCTGCTCGATGAGGATGGACTCAACTATGGTCAGTTGCCAAAGGGCTTGCTCCTCTTCCATACCTATCCTGACGGCGCTCGCACCCCTATGGAGGAACATCTCGTAGAGGCTGCGCTCTATGCAGCCAGCAATGGCGAGGCAAATGTGCACTTCACGGTGTCTAGTAATCACAAGGCTCTCTTCCGTGCACGAGTGGAGAAGACTCTCAATAAATACGCAGACAAATACGGCATCAAGTATAATGTGAGTTTCTCTGAGCAAAAGCCTTCCACCGATACAGTTGCAGCCAATGCCGACAACACTCCATTTCGCAATGCTGACGGATCATTGTTCTTCCGTCCAGGTGGTCATGGTGCATTGATAGAAAACCTTGGCGACATCGATGCAGATGTGGTATTCATCAAGAATATAGACAACGTAGTGCCTGATCGACTGAAGGGTGACACCGTGGAATACAAGCAGTTGCTTGCTGGAGTGCTCGTGGAGAAGCAGAAGAAGGCGTTTGGTTATCTCGAGCTCCTTGACACAGGCAAATACACTCATGACCAGTTGGAAGAGATTATCCGCTTCCTGCAGCATGACCTGTTCTGTCGTAAGGATGACATCAAGTATCTAGAGGATGCCGAACTGGTGATTTATCTTAAGAAGAAGCTCAATCGTCCTATGCGTGTCTGCGGTGTGGTGAAGAATGCTGGTGAACCTGGTGGTGGCCCATTTGTGGCATACAATCAGGATGGTACATCATCACTCCAGATATTGGAGTCAAGCCAGATTGATCCAGACAACGAGGAGTATATGAAGATGTTTAAGCAGGGTACGCACTTCAATCCTGTGGACCTTGTATGTGCTTTGAAGAATTATAAAGGTGAAC
>CAVABU010000043.1:9614-18338 GCA_963586965.1 Gemmiger formicilis | reverse complement strand
CAGGCGCAAAGATTTCCATCGCAGCTAAGAAGGTTGCAAAGTTCAAGGCAGGCAAGGAATTGGCTGACGCTGTCAAGTAATTTGACACAAAATACAAAAGCAATAAAAAAAAGACGACTCTCAAAAGAGCCGTCTTTTTTTATTCTATCTATTGTTATCATCACCTAAGAAGCAGTTGTCTAGCAAATTCCCATATGACGATACCTGCCGTGACTGACACATTCATGCTATGCTTGGTGCCAAACTGCGGTATCTCCAGACAGTTATCACACTTATCAATGACAGTCTGCTTCACACCTTTCACCTCATTGCCAAGTACCACGGCATAAGAGGCATTGTCATCAGGTATAGTAAGCGGTGCCTTCACACTGCCCTCACACTGCTCTATGGCATAGACGAAGCATCCATCAGCATGCAGACTATCGACGGCCTCCTCCGCAGTAGCAAAGTATTTCCACTCCACCGAGTCTTCTGCACCAAGAGCCGTCTTGTGAATCTCCACCGAAGGAGGCGTGGCAGTGATGCCACATAGATAGACTGCCTTTACCTTAAAGGCATCACCCGTGCGAAACACAGAGCCTACATTGTATAATGAACGCACATCATCGAGGACTACAGTAAGAGGCAACTTCTCAGTTTCCTTGAATTCACCGACAGTCAGTCGCTTCATCTCTATAGTCTTCAACTTGCGTATATGTTTCTGGCCTTCCATTATAAATATTTCTATGCGTTTAATCAAGTTTAGGAGGTACGGTTGCAGCGAGGACGCTGCAACTACTATGATTTCCTTCTTCTGTTATTCAAGTGAGAAGTCCAATTGTTTCTTCTCAAGGTTTGCCTTCTCTACTCTGATCTTTATGGGGTCACCCAACTGGTAAACATTACCAAAACGTCTACCCTTCAGACAATAGTTCTTATCATCAAAATCATAGTAGTCGTCCTTGAGTTCACGCATCGGCACCATTCCCTCACAGTGATTCTCGTCTATCTCACAATAGATACCGTAAGAAGTGATACCTGATATATGGGCATCAAACACCTCACCCAATTTATCACTCATAAACTCCACTGCCTTGTATTTTATAGAGTCACGCTCGGCGTTGGTGGCTATCACCTCCATATCAGAAGAATGTTTGCAGAGTTCCTCGTAATATTCCTTATTGGCTGAAGGTGCTCCCTGGGCATAACGTGTCAGTAGACGATGCACCATGGTGTCGGGATAACGACGGATAGGAGAAGTGAAATGGGTGTAATAATCGAAAGCCAGACCGAAATGGCCAATATTATGTACAGTGTACTTAGCCTTCATCATCGAGCGCAGTGCCACCATCTGGATGAGTTTCTGTTCACGCTTGCCTTCGCATTCATCCATCAGATGATTGAGTGAGCGTGCTGTCTCTCCTTTTGTACTTGTGGTCTTCATGCGATAACCAAACTTCACTATGAAGTCTTTCAAGTTCTCCAGTTTGAGCGGATCGGGATTGTCATGCACACGGTAAGGTAGCGTCTTTGCCTTTTGTCCTTTCTTTACCTTACCCACACTTTCCGCCACGGTGCGGTTGGCAAGGAGCATAAACTCTTCCACAAGATTATTTGCCTCCACGGTCTTCTTGAAATAGCAACCAATTGGTTTGCCCTTTTCATCGAGACGAAATTTCATCTCCTCACTCTCAAACTTTATTGCGCCGTTGACAAAACGTTGTTCGCGCAATTGCTTCGCTATAGCCCACAGTTGACACAATTCAGGAGCATACTCTCCCTTTGGATTTGTCGGTTCGTCATTGAGTGCATTGCTATCCTTGAGTATCTGCTGTACCTCGTCATAGACGAAACGTCTATTGCTCTTGATGACCGTGTGCACTATGCGGTATTTCTTTATGTTGGCATTGTCGTCAATATTGAAGATAACACTATAGGCAAGTTTTTCCTCATCGGGACGTAGCGAACACACGAAATTACAAAGATGCTCTGGAAGCATCGGGATGGTGCGGTCCACAAGATATATGGATGTGGCACGCTTCTGCGCCTCCTTGTCTATTATCGACCCTTCGGTCACATAGTGCGACACGTCAGCGATGTGCACACCTACTTCCCAAAGTCCTGACTCCAGTTTACGTATTGACAAGGCATCATCAAAGTCCTTGGCATCCACAGGGTCTATCGTACAAGTAAACACATCACGGAAGTCCTCACGGTCGGCATAATCCTTCTCGGTGATCTCGCCAGTAATCTCATTGGCAGCATCCTCCACCTCTTTCGGATACACATAAGGCAAGCCATACTGCACTAGGATGGTATTCATCTCAGCGTCATTATCGCCTGTCCTACCCAGGATGTCTATGACCTCACCCAGTATGGTATGATTGTTTTGATCAGGCCAACGAGTAATCTTCACCACTGCCTTATCGTAAGTCTTTCCACCCTGCAGTTTCTTCTTAGGTATGATAATGTCTGCTGGCAGAAGATTATCCTGCACAGTGAGCGTTGCCACGTCATCATCCACATGCAGACATCCCACAAATGTCTCACGTGCACGCTTTACTATCTCCACTACTTGCGCCTCCTTGGCGTGATTGCGACGACGTGCCATATAGGTGACACGCACACGGTCGCCGTCCATGGCATAAAGAGAGTTGCGCTCGGTGACGAGTATCGGTTTGTCTGCGCCATCAGGGAGGAAGCAGTTGCGTCCATTGGCTTTGCGAAGGAATGTACCCTCTTGTGTGTGAGAATCACTCTCACGCAGCATGTACGAGTTGTCACTCATACGAACGATGAAGTCATCCCATGCCATTTCTTCCATCACATCTATGGCAAGCATTTTCAGAGGATGCGTATTCAGACGCAGGTCCTTGAAGATATCCTTAAACGAGATGGTGCGACCAGGATTCTTCTTGAAGTAATCCTCAAGAAGCAGCCCCATATTATTCTTATTGATGCGTTTCTTGCCCGCTTTCTTTACTTTTCCCATACTAACTTATCATTAATCATTCGTTGCATATATGACTGAATTACAGCCTTGAGTTCTTTCTCCATCTGTTTCGCCTCGGGCAGATTAGAGTTCTTCAAGTCATGCTTCATCAGCCAATCTTTTTTATAATTATATACTGCCTTGAGATGGCCGTCATCAGTAAACTGTATGACATAGTCACCCTTCACATATTGATATATGCCATTGGCATTGTTGACTGCCCACGTAGCCTCGTCAGGTGTACGCGACAGGTCTTGACCGAAAGCCACATACGGATAAGGATACCCCAAATAACCCAATATCGTAGGCATGATATCTATCTGTTGTGCTATGCAGTGACGGCGTCCAGGGCGTATGTCACCCGATGGGTCATATATCAATATCGGCGAACCGAAGATACCCAAGTCTGTCTTGTATTCCTCATGGTCAGGGATGTTGGTGTGGTCACTGGTGAATACAAAGATAGTATTCTTAAACCATTTCTGACGACTTGCCGTAGCGAAGAATTCCTTCAGTGCATGGTCTGTGTAGCGTATACACTTGTGTATAGGGTTGGTACCTTCCTCGGGGTAGACATTCTTATATTTATCTGGCACCACAAATGGGTGATGGCTTGAAGCAGTGAATATACTCGTAACAAACGGTTGCTTAAATTCCGACATCTTCACAGCAAAGAATTGAAGGAATGGTTCGTCCCATATTGCCCACGTACCATCAAAATCCTTTTCACCACCAAAGCGTTTATCTGCATCATACTCCGTACGACCGAAATAGTCATCATATCCGCTTGACTTGGCAAAAGCCTGGAAACCCATACTACCATTCTCCGCTCCGTGGAAGAATGCAGAATAGTATCCCACCTTACCCAACTCTCCCGCCAATCCACTCACATGATTCATGGCTGCTGGGGTAAGCACAAATGGTTCCTTGAAGCAAGGGATACTTGACAATATGGACGGCATACCGTCTATACTTTTTCTACCATTGCAGAAGGTGTAATCAAATGTGAGCGACTTTTGCACTAAAGAATCGATAAACGGCGCATACCCTTTGTATTTACCTCCTTCAAGACCTTCGTTGTAAGCACCAATATATTCTCGTCCAAAACTCTCCACTATCAGCACCACCACATTTTTCTTCTTCATCGTCTGCATAGAGTCAGGCATGTGCACAGGGGTGAAGATATTGTCAAGTTCGGTGGAAGAGAAATATTTAGGATCCGAATATACATTCTTGCCAATGGTGCGTATCATACTAAAAGGAGTATTGAGCACCAAAGCGGCTTCCGCGGGGCGGTTCACATACTGGTTTGCATTAGACACTGTGATAGGACGCACCGCTGCACCTATACCACCACGCATTCCCGTTATTGCGAGAAATATCATCACAACAAAGGAAGCAGTATTCAAGGAATAATATCTCACCCAGGACTTTCTGTCTACCAATTTCTGTCTGCCGTCCACTTCCACGTATAGATACCACAACGCAAGGATAAGCACGATACCTACGAGCACGAGATACCAGTGACGTAATAGTTCTACGCCGAATATCGAGGCAAGATTGTCCTCATTACCAAACTCACCAAAGACTGAGAATGTGGTTCTACGACCAGTATATTGGAAATACACGGCATCGGCAAGATTCATCACCACTGCTATGGCATTGCACACCACATACACCCATTTGCACACCTTCTGCCACAGTCCCGACTCCTTCAGATGAAGAGGAAATAACATGAACACAATGTACACAATATTGGTGTAGACAATGGCAGACGTATCAAAGCGCAGACTACCTATGATGGCACTTTTCCAGTCAAGTTGCGCCAGGCCTTCACTCAGCAGGCTCCAGTTTTCGAGTAGGTACACACCACGGCATATGGCATATACCACATATACCACAAGTATATTCCATAGAAACGCCGTCAGACTTGCACATGACGATGCGCTAACCTTGAGCCAATTATTATCGAAATGCATTATATAGTGTTTTCGTACAATTGTTTTCTATATGATGCAAAGATACAATATTTTTTCCTACCTTTGCAAACAACGGATACGAATATATTGTTTATTTAATATGAATGTCACCTCTGGGTTGTCTGGTTGGCAGAAAGTAGAGTTTTATTTTCTTTACGGGTTGTTATACATTCTGTCACTCATACCTTTCCGACTGCTGTACATCCTGAGCGATGTGCTCTTCGTCATCGCATATCACATCATCAGATACCGCCGACGCATGGTGAGGAGAAATCTGCAAGAATCCTTTCCCGACAAGTCGGAAAAAGAGATTATACGAATAGAGCGCCAATTCTATCACTGGTTATGCGACTATATCAACGAGACCATCAAACTGGCTTCTATGTCGCACAAAGAGATGAAGAAGCGCGTGCATTTCCACAACACCGAACTCATCGCTTCGCTCCTTGACAAGGGGCATAGCGTGGCGCTTTATCTCGGACACTACTGCAACTGGGAATGGGTGACAAGCATCGGATTCTACGTGCATGGCGACTGCTTCAAGGGACAGGTATACCATCCTCTGGAAGACAAGGTGATGGACGCACTGATGCTCAAACTTCGCTCTCGCATGGGGACGGAGAGCGTGCCTATGTCGAAGATTATGAGAAAAGTGATTGCTTCACGTCGCGAGGGTCGTCTTCTTGTGGTAGGATTTATCAGCGACCAAGTGCCACTCTTCCCTAATACTCACTATTGGAGCGACTTCCTTAATCACAAGAACACTCTGTTTATTACAGGTACCGAACGTTTGGCGAAGCAGGGAGATTTCTCTTGCGTCTACCTTGACATAAGTCGCCCGAAGCGCGGTTATTATGACATCAATATTGTTCCGATGACGGAAGAATCGGACAAATATGCCGACTTCGAGATTACAGAGATGTATATCCGCCTCTTTGAAAAGACCATCATGCGCAATCCACAGTATTGGCTATGGACACACAACAGATGGAAGCGCACTTATGAGGATTTCATCAGATGGTGCAAGGATTACAATAAGGAAATACCTGACTGCAAGCATTGACAAACAATGGATACAAATAGCATCAAAGTCACCGTCATAACAGTGGCATACAATGCCAAGGATGCATTAGAGAAAACTATGCATAGCATTGACATGCAATACTACCCCAACCTTGAGTACATCGTCGTAGATGGTGCATCGACAGATGGTACTGTATCGCTTTTAAAGTCTTACGCTGGCAAACTTGACCATTGGACGAGCGAGCCCGACAAGGGTATCTATGACGCGATGAATAAGGGTGTGAATATGGCTACAGGTGATTATTGCATATTCATGAATGCTGGTGACTGCTTTGCAGGGCCTTCTGTAGTCAACCAAGCCGTGAAAGAGTTTGGTGGCTCAGATGTCATCTATGGCGACATATTAAAGGATGGGAATATAAAGAAATCACTCTCGCCACGCAACTGCCACAAGATGTACTACTGTCATCAGGCAGTGTTCACACGTACCAGTTGTCTGAGAGAATTTCCGTTTGACATCAGCCATCGCTTCTCGGCAGACTTCAAGCAAGCAAAGCAACTCTATCTTTCAGGCAAGACATTCAAACAGACGGACATAGCAATTGCTATATTTGACACCACTGGCATATCCAATACCCAACGTTCGAAAGGTCTTCTTGACAATATCCACGTCATCTGCGAGGTGGACAGTCTACAGGAAAAGATACGTCTTCTCCCACGCCTTCTCTTCACCTATTGGTTTTGCAAGATGCGAGGGAAATAGCTTTTCTATAGGTTTCCTCGGTCTTCCTTGCTGTTTCCGACCAAGTGAAGAGTTTTAGTCTCTCACGACCCTTCTCTACGAGCATATTTCGGTAAGAGTCAGTTTCTATTATCCTGCGCATGGCATGTAGGAGTGAGTCTACGGAGTCGGGGGCAAAGTATTCGCAAGCATCACCGCCCACCTCAGGGAAACAACTCGCATCACTGAGCACCACAGGACAGTCTTGGGCGAAAGCCTCAAGAATGGGGATACCAAAACCTTCGCACAGTGAAGGATAGACAAACATGGCTGCATTGTGATAAAGTCTATCAAGGTCCTCATCGCTTATATCACTGCACACATGCACCTTGTCACTAATGCCGAGTGTATGAAAGAGATGACGCTCAGAGGAGGATAGTTTTCTACCCGTAAGCACAAGTCCGTAGTCGGGAAAAGCCTTTGACAACTCGGCGAAAGCCTCAGCCACAAGACCGAAGTTTTTGTATCTGCGCCTCTCGCCTACATAGAGGATATATTTCTCAGGCAATCCCTTGACTTTACCGACACCTAAAGGTCGCTTGTCGATGCCGTGATATATCACGTCAATCTTAGCGGGGTCTATGTGAAGCAGTTCCACAATCTTTTCCTTGGTATATTCACTGATTGCTATTATCCTTGTCGCCTTCTGAGCAAGTATCCGCTTATTGCGGGCGGTAGGATCAGCAGGAGAGAAATACTGCGGATACATCTCGTGCGTCATATCGTGAATGGTGAGCACAAAGGGCTTGTCACCTATGGCATTCAGAAAGTAAGGGTCATAACCTGTGGGATGAAAGATATCAAACTGTGCCCGTCTGATTTTCTTCTCAGATGCATGACGATTAAATTTGCGGAATACGCCTTCAAAGAGTTTGAATACGACCTTCGGCACTGGCACATAACGCAGGATGTGATGATGTGATATGTATTTATTCATCGAGAATAGCAATGCCACATCCACATTTTCATCCTTCATGCGAGATATTATCTCATAATAATAACGCGATATACCTCCAAATCTCTGACTATGGAAAGCATGGTAATCAAATAGTATGGTCAACTTTTCCTGCATATCGTGTGTATTACCTTACAAGTGATTCATATATATTCATCAAGCGTGTGGCAGACTCTTTGGGATGAAATTTCTTCATCGCATATTCATATCCTTCGTCTTTCATTCGCTTGCGCAGGTCATTGTCTGTCAGCACCATTTGTATCTTCCGACTGATATCAGCAATGTCATTTGGGTCTGCTTGCATTGACATCTCGCCACCAGCCTCGGGCAGTGACGACACATTGCTCGTCACCACTGGGCAATGTGAGAGCAAAGCCTCGGCTACAGGAAGACCAAATCCCTCGCAGAATGAAGGATAGACAAACACCTCGGCATGCAGATAGAGTTGGTGCAGTTCGTCAGGATTTATCTTCTGCCCCACAAATATCACGTCATCTTGCATATTGTGTGTGGCAATGTATGCCTCGACTTCCTGGCGGTAGGTACCACCATTGCCCACAACGATAAGTGGCAACCGCAGGTCAGAGGGTAGGAGCTCCATAGCCTTGACTATTCCGAGCAGATTCTTCCTGGAATTGATGCTTCCCACATAGAGCATGTAAGGAGAATCATAAGGATATGACATCGGACGTCGTGACACTGGTTCGTAGTATCTATTCGCCACAGGCTGATACACCACGTCTATCTTTGACTCATCCACATCATAATAAGAGAGTATTTCCTTTTTTGTAGTCTCACTAATCGCCACTATCCTGTCAGCATGACTAAGGGCATACCGCCATTTCAAGTCATATATCTGACGGTCTTGCCAGTGATACATTTCTGGGAATGTCTTGAATGCCACATCGTGTATGGTTACCACAGATGGCACATGAAGTCCCACTGGTAACTCATTAGATAGTCCGTGAAATACTTCCACACCATCGTGCTTCACATCTCCTGCGATACCAAATGT
>CAVABU010000043.1:0-9320 GCA_963586965.1 Gemmiger formicilis | reverse complement strand
CGGTGTGCTTGCGTAAATAAGAGTCGGGGATATAAAGTCTACCACCGTGCTGGCTATCCATACCGTGAGTGTCCTTAGCCACGAAATACTGTTCATTGTTTTTATCCTTACCCATGCCGATGATGGCAAAGGCATTGTCAGTCTTTTCATCGCTGGTCCACATGACGGGATGTCGGTCAATAAGCGATTTGCAGACATAGTGATATACGGAGTCTGCTGGCATAGAGAGACCTTCTTTACCTATTGTCACATATTCTCCCCTACCACACACGCTATGGGCAAACTCCAACGGCGTATATTCCGCACGGAGCATATACACATTCTTCGGCAAGCTTCCCATTTCCCTGTCTAAGAGGTCATCGATGCTCTTCATGCATTCCGCCTCAGCGCCACCTTTGGCTATAGCAAGGTCAGCGAGCATCTTTATCCTTCGCACCAGCACATTATAGTTGACTGGTTGTGGATTGTAATATGAATCATACGGGAAACATCCATATCGTCTTATCAGAGTGCAAACATTCTGACCTTCACTCGTGACAGTGATATCATCCGCACCTTTGCTACGGAAATATGCCTCTGCCTGTTGCCTCAACCAGCATCTCATCACATAGTCAGTGGAGAGATTTACTGAGTCGCCCTGCATCAGATGCTCCGATTCTATGACGGCAAGCATAGCATGACACCACGACACGCCACTCTTACCCTGGTCTTTCACAGGGGTCGACTTGAGCATTATCTCTGCACGAAAACCCTCGGGTTCTGCACACTGAGGCTTGCTGCCACACGAACACAGCAACGACACAAAGAGCAGTAATGTCAGCAGATGGTCTGTTTTCATATCTGATGCGAAGATAACAAAATCATGGCAAACGGCAAAATTTTCTTTGCCGTTACGCATTTTTGGATTAACTTTGCACATTATACAAACATATAAGAGAGGAGACATAATCATGACAGATCAGACACTTTTGATATACAACACTCTGACTCGCAGGAAAGAACGTTTCGAACCGCTTCATGCTCCCAATGTGGGCATGTATGTGTGTGGCCCTACGGTCTATGGCGATGCTCACTTGGGGCATGCACGTCCAGCAATTACCTTCGATGTGCTGTTCCGCTATCTAAAACATCTTGGATACAAGGTGCGCTATGTGCGCAATATCACTGATGTGGGCCATCTGGAGCATGATGCCGACGAGGGTGAGGACAAGATAGCAAAGAAGGCTCGCTTGGAGCAGTTGGAACCGATGGAGATAGCACAATACTACACACGTCGTTTTAATGCTGCTATGGACAAACTCAATGTGTTGCCTCCATCTATCGAACCTCATGCCACAGGACATATCATCGAGCAGCAGGAATTGGTACAGCAGATACTTGACAATGGTTATGCATATATCTCTAATGGTTCGGTATACTTTGATATAGAGAAGTATAGCAAAGACTACAAGTACGGCATACTCTCGGGCAGAACTCTTGAGAACACCAAGGATGCTTCACGCGATACTCTTGCAGGTGTAGGAGAAAAGAAAAACCAGGCTGACTTCGCACTGTGGAAGAAAGCATCACCTGAGCATATCATGCGCTGGCCAAGTCCATGGAGTGACGGTTTCCCAGGTTGGCACTGCGAGTGCACGGCTATGGGACGCAAATATTTAGGTGACGAATTTGACATCCACGGTGGTGGCATGGACCTCGTGTTCCCTCATCACGAGTGCGAGATAGCACAGGCTCAGGCTTCTATGGGACATCCGGCAGTGAAATACTGGATGCACAACAATATGATTACCATCAATGGTCAGAAGATGGGTAAGTCTTACAATAACTTCATCACCCTCGACCAATTCTTCACGGGTGACCACCCACTGTTGTCAAAGGCATTCTCACCTATGACGATACGATTCTTTATCCTCTCCGCCCACTATCGTGGCACGGCAGACTTCTCAAGCGAGGCTCTCGAGGCTGCAGAGAAGGGATTTGCACGACTGATGCAGGGGCTGAAGGATCTAAAGCGCATACAACCAGCCAAGGGTTCGTCACCTGAGGTAAGCAAATATGTGAGCGAACTGGAACAGAAACTCTATGACGGCATGAATGACGACTTGCAGACGCCTGTTGTCATCAGCCACCTCTTTGAGGCTTGCCACCAGGTCAACCTGATGGTAGATCGCAAGGCAAAGATTTCTGCTGATGACCTTGCCACACTGTCACGCATCATGCACACATTCACAGAAGACATCCTCGGACTCACCAATGCCACTCAGGCTGGAGATGCGAGTCGCGACGAGGCATTCGGCAAGGTGGTCGACATGGTGCTCGCACTCCGCAAGAAGGCAAAGGATGACAAAGACTGGGCTACGAGCGACAAGATACGTGATGCCTTGACTGATGCAGGATTCATCGTCAAGGATACTCCCGACGGCACGGTGTGGGAACTTTAAAGCGGGAGTAGATATTTATCTCACGATGGCAACCTTGGAGACGACACCTTTATCACCGTCTGCAGTGGTTGCCATTATCATATATACTCCTGATGCCACACGGCGTCCCTGCAAATCACATGTATCCCACGTGAAGGTACCACCATTGGAGCGTCCCTGTGCCACTACTTGACCTGAGGAAGTGGTGATGTGCACTTCGGCGTTATATGAGAGTCCCACGATGGTGACCACTCCTGAGTAATCTGGTTTGACAGGGTTAGGATAAGCGTAGATATTATCCTTCTCAAGTGTCTCGTTGCCTCCCGTGGCGTCATTGGCATAAGAACAAAGTCCCTTATCAGTACCGATATAAACTTCTCCTGTAGCATCATCGATGACAATGCTCTCCACGTTATCTGAGAGCAAGCCACTATTGTCGGCAGTAAAATGGTGTACTTGTTCCATATTGTCACTACTGATGACATATAATCCAAGACGGCTGGTACCAAACCATTTTCTATTTCCTCCATCCACAGCCATGCAGGTGATATCCACGCCAGAGAGCAGATAGTCAGCAAGACTCGAACCGTCATTACGTGGAATCTTTATCTGTTGGAATGTAGCGGTATTGTCACCGATGTCGCTGGCAAGGAGTTCGATAGGGCCCACATCCGTACCCAACCATATGTTACCTTCCTTATCCTCTGCCCAACAACGTGCATAAACAAGGTTTACCTCTGTGGCATCTTCATTGATAAATGTCTTATAGACCGTCAGTTTGTCGGTCGTCGTGTCATATGATGCCAAAGCTGGCGTGCGGTAGTCATTATTGACAAACCACAATAGTCCTTTCGAGTCATAGTCAAGACCGCTCGGTTTTTCCCAACTCCTCGTTTCAGAAGCGAGCAACTCATCATGGCGAAACTTGGTGAAGTTGCCATCTTTGTCATATTTGATGACGCATGGTGTCGGCGCTATGCCTTGTACAAGCCACAAATTGCCTTCATTATCATATTTGATAGTAGGCACCTCCGTGTAGTCCACATTTGTTGCATTCACCGTAGCGGCTCTCTCAAGCGGACTGTTGCCACAATAATAATTTGACACCACCTTGTTTTCTTTATATTCATAAAGTCCTGGCACTGCGCCCACATACCAATGTGATTCATCAGTAGGATCAATATCTATCGAGAATAGCGCACGAAAAGCAGGCGGTGTGACATAACTCAACGTGTCATTTATGATAGTCCACGTGTCACCATCTTTGATTTGCACATACGCCTTACGATTGACAGCGTCGCCAGTCCCTGGCACAGTATAGAGTTTGCCGTTATGCCAACGCATAAATCCGAAAAGGTTTTCGTGGGGTCCATCGGGACTATACGCTCTGGCAGTCGCCATAAGTTGTGCGTCAATAGTCTTATTCTCTGGCGTAAACCCACCAGTGCACGTCCACGAAGACTTATCAAGCAGATTGGATGTGAGGAGAGCCGAATACTGTCCTTGAGTCTGACTCTCGGCATAGATACGTCCATTTTCCACATGCGTCCAGTTGACAGGAAATCCCAGCGTGTATGTATTGGTAATCTCTGCATCCTGCACATTCACATTGACGATGCCAAAATTTGTACTCAGATAAGCATTCTTGCCTACCACATTTATGGCATTCACCGTCTTGTCGGCTGTCATCGACTTGGAGTAGTAATCTGAGATATTGGTCACATAGCCGTTGGTATCCATCAGGTCAATATTCTGATTAGAATATAGGATGACGAGCCTCTTGGCAGCACTGCACCATGCTATATGTGCTATCTCCGTATCTGTCAGCGTCTTGGTCTTGGCATAGGTAGTCACGCTATTGTCATTAGTATTTATGGAATATAGCGACGACGATGACAGTACATAAATATTGCTACCACCCTTCTCCACTTCCGTGATGTAGCCGTAAGCAGGATAGGCAGTCCATGTTCCCAAGATTGCGCCATATGACGGCATCACTACCATAGCAATGAAGACCATCAATAAAAGGGATATGTGAAAGAGTCTATTTCTCATTTACAAAAGCGTCTATTTCTCATTCTTCAGGAAAGAGGCAAGTTTGTTGACAGCCTTGGCACGATGTGATATCTGATTTTTAGCCTCCACACCGAGTTCGGCGAAGGTCTTGTCATAACCTTCGGGCATGAATACTGGGTCATAACCAAAACCCTTCTCGCCTCGTTTCTCCGTCGTTATAATGCCTTTTGCTATACCTTCAAAAAGATACTCCTTACCATCAAGTATCAGTGCGATGGCAGTGCGAAACTGCGCCTTACGGTTGTCCGCATCCTTCAGTTTGGCGAGCAAGCACCGTGTATTTGCCTCTGCATCATGATCATCACCAAAACCATTCATCACTCCGAAGCGAGCGGTATAGATGCCAGGTCCGCCATCAAGTGCTTCCACCTCTAGGCCTGTGTCATCAGCGAAGCAGTCCACGCCGTAACGACTATTGACATAGTGTGCCTTCTGCAGGGCATTGCCCTCAAGAGTGTCAGATGTCTCGGGGATATCCTCATGGCAACCTATCTCTTCGAGAGACACTACGGAGAAGTCTTCTCCCAATATATCACGTATCTCACTCAACTTGTGAGCATTGTTGGTAGCAAAAACTATTCTTTTCATACACATTATCTTATATAGGCTATAACGCACGTTTTCGATATTTATTATGTGATAGAATGTTTAAGCGCCTTCTTTTCACCACGAAATCTATCCTTTACGGACTTTTATTATTAATTTTGCGGTCGCAATGAAACGTTTCTTCATCATAGCACTATTGGCCATCGTGAGCACCGCTGCATGGTGTCAGGATATCACGGGCGATGCTCAGAGTGACACAAAAGACTCTGATAGCCCATCATTCGTGCCCATGATACGCGTGGGAAAGGTGCTCAATGAGGGTGACAGCATCCCCTACATCCAATTTAATGATGTCTATATCTATCCCGAAAAGGAATTCAAGAATGAGAAGCAACAACGTGCCTACAACATCCTGGTGCGCAATGTGAAGAAGGTGCTTCCCATAGCCAAGGAGGCAAACGCCATCATCATCGAGACTTACGAATATCTGCAGACCCTGCCCAATGAGAAGGCGCGCAAGGAACACATGAAATACGTAGAAAAGAGCATCATGAAGGAATACACGCCTCGCATGAAGAAACTCACCTACGCACAGGGCAAACTGCTCATAAAACTCATCAATAGGGAGTGTTCTTCATCGAGTTACAACTTGATACAGGCTTTCCTCGGTCCTGTGAGGGCTGGCTTCTATCAAGTGTTTGCCTGGACTTTCGGTGCAAGCCTAAAGAAGAAGTATGACCCCGATGGCGTGGATCGCGTCACCGAACGTGTAGTCAGACAAGTGGAAGCAGGACAGATATAAAAATCCTTTTTAATATTCCGCCAACAATTGTGCCATGGTCTGACCTACGGCCTTCAGCGTACTGATGGAGATGTGCTCCATAGTGTCATTGACTGTGTGCCATGTGGGACCGAATGAACTCTGGGTGCAGTCGGGATAATAGGCTATGATGTCGACACAGCGCACACCTGCAGTCTTATTGACTGGCACATGGTCGTCGGTGATGTATCCGCCTGTGGAGTTTACAAAGAACGAACCGTAACCAGCAGCGTTGGCAGATGCCCACACCTTGTCGAGTATGTCGGGAGCATATTCCTGTGAAACTCCCTCCTTATAGAATTTAGCACCTTCTCCACCTACCATGTCGAGCAGTATGGCATATTCATAGTGCCAATTGCGTGCACCTGCATTGAGCGCGAAGGTCTTTGCCCAGTACTGAGCGCCGAGTGCCCATGTGTCGGGGTCATCATCTACATCTGCCCACTGTGGTGTACCACTATCTTCTGCATCAAAACACACGAAGTCCACACCGATATTGACTCCTGCCGAATCAGCCTGAAGCATGCGAGCCAATTCGAGCATCACTGCTATACCGCTGGCACCATCATTGGCTCCCATGACAGGTTTGCGATGATTGCTTTCATCAGGATCATTGTCTGCCCATGGACGCGAGTCCCAGTGACCGCATATCAGGATGCGGGATTTCGCCTGAGGATTGATACGCGCCGTGATATTGTCGTTGTGATAGATGGTGCCGTCATAACCCTTAAGGTCAGCCTTCTGGCTCTCCACCTCACATCCGAACTCCTTAAACTTAGCCTTTATCCACTCGCCACACTTGTCATGTGCCTCCGTATTCATCACACGGGGGCCAAAAGCGCACTGAGCGTCACAATACTTGTAGGCAGAGTCTGCTTCAAAGACGAAACGGCTATCCGTCATCGTCTCCTCGTCGACTGCATCAGATTTGCTGCCTCCTATACCGAGCGTAGTGAAACAGGTAGAACCGAGCACACAGACGGCAGCCACAATAGATGTAATCATCATGATGCGTTTCTTTTTCTTGTTTTCCATAGATATCAATTCCTATTATTGATTGCGATTTTGTGCAAGTACACGGAGCCAGTTGCCACCCCATATGCCACGTATCTCTTCTTCCGTATATCGACGCTTGAGCAATTGACGTGTGAAGAGCGTCATCTCACTAGAATCCTTGAGTCCTGGTATACCACCATCACCATCAAAATCTGTGCCAAATCCGACATGGTCCACGCCCATGATCTTCACGGCGTGGTCGAGATGCTCCATCGCCTTCAGGATGTCAGCCTCCTTGGGATTAGCGCTTACAAATCCCTCATAGAGTGTTATCTGACACACACCACCCTTGGCAGCGAGCGCACGCAACTGCTCATCAGTGAGATTTCGCTCATGCGGGCAAAGCGCTTTGCAGTTGCTGTGCGAGCACACGATGGGTTTAGTGGATATATCAAGAGCGTCATAGAATGACTTTTCGCCTCCATGGCTGAGATCCACCATCACACCAAACTTATTCATCTCATGGATAACTTGTTCGCCAAAGGGACTCACCCCACCCCATGTGCCAAGCGATTTTCTTGCTGAGTCACATATCTGATTGTCACCATTGTGGCAAAGAGTGAAGTAGACTGCACCACGCTTAGCAAACTTCTCCACGAGTGAAAGGTCGTCGCCGATGGCAAGGGCATTCTCTATGCCGAGCATTATCGACTTGCGACCCTGTGCCTTGTTTGACCAAAGGTCCGCCTCGCTCTTGGCTATGCCCATCCACTTGGGATTGGCATTGACGATGGACTCTATCTTGTCGAAGATGAGATTGGCATAGTCTGTAGGCGTGGCTGTGTCAAAAGGCATCACGTCTTGCCATGTCTGACTGCCCGTAGGTTGTGGCACATAAGCCACCATGGTGACCGCATCCTGACGCCCGTCGGTCATCTTATGCACATCGACAAGTATCTTCGGATCACGCTTGGAGAAATCTGCTCCTTGAGGAAAAAACATTGGCGTGTCGCAGTGGGAGTCAAGAGTTATCATCCTACTGTGCAGTCGCTTTGTCTCCGCAAACAGGCGAGCCTCAGCCACAAGCCAATCAAAGACGACGCGTCCCTCATCGCCGAGCCATTCGGGATGCCACTGCACGGCAAGCATAGGTTTGTGCTCCACACTCTCCATGGCCTCCATGGCTCCATCGGGTGCGAATGCCACAGCACGGAAGAGGTCACCCGTGCCATCTACCACTTGATGGTGAAAAGAGTTAACCTGAAGGTTGTCGGCATGATAGATGTCATGCAATATAGACTTTTGGTCTATGTTGACGCTATGTGTCTTGATGTCACGTTCCTCTTCTTGGCTATGGTTGATGCCAGCATTGGCATCCCAATTCTTGTCATAAGAGATATCTTGCGCCACATGACCACCAAAGGCTATCGCCATGGTCTGCATGCCACGGCAAATGCCGAGCATAGGCATCTGACGATTGTAGGCAAGACGGGCAGTGAGAAGTTCGGGGAGGTCACGCACCTCATTGATATTGCCAAGCAGAGGCAGAGGTTGCTCTCCCTGCCATAGCGGATTGTGGTCACCACCACCCGTAAACACAATGGCATCTATGCGGTCAAGAGTGTCGCCTATCACCCCAGCATCGCTGACAGGTGGTATGACAACAGGAACGCCACCTGCCGCAACAATCTGCTCATAGTAGCGTTCCCTTATATCTGCATCTATCTCATGATGATTGGCAGTGAGTCCTATTACGGGTTTGCCATCGCACTCTGGAAACCGAGAGTACACATCATCAAGATGATGCGTCAAGTTATAATCCATAAAAAAGTCTTACGTTATCAGTCAAGAATAACTGGTATCTCACGCTTGAGGCTCTGCTCGAGCGAGATGAGAGTTTCTGTCGACACGACGCCAGGGATAGCCTGCAACTTATTATTGAGCAGATCCATGAGTTGCTCGTTGTCACGTGCGTAGAGTTTGATAAGCATGGTGTAAGGGCCTGTCGTGAAGTGGCACTCCACAATCTCTGGTATCTGAGCCACCTGTGATATCACTTCCTTATACATGCTTCCACGCTCAAGTGTGATACCCACATAGGTGCAAGTGCTATAACCTATAGCTTTAGGGTTAACATCAAATCCGCTGCCTGTGATCACGCCATCATCTATCAGGCGCTGCACTCTCTGGTGAATGGCAGCGCGCGACACTCCGCACTCTGCTGCCACATCCTTAAACGGCATACGGGCATTAAGTGACAGGATGCTAAGTATTTTCTTGTCGAGCTTGTCAATCTTTTCCATTTAGTTATTATTATCGTTTGGTTAAACAGTTCGTTTTTACATTATGAAAGCAAAAGTAGTTGTTTCCCGTGATATTTGCAACTGTTTTACCAACTATTTTTTACCTAAAGTTCTACCATTCGTAAAAGAAAGGCAGAAAAAGAATGTTTTTGCAACATA
>CAVABU010000042.1:0-19016 GCA_963586965.1 Gemmiger formicilis | reverse complement strand
GCAACTACTATGAGATGCAAACTATAGTAGGCGAAGCGTCCTCGCTTTGCCCCTCAAGCAAGAGGAAGGTTGCAGCGAGGACGCTGCAACTGCTATCGCTATTAGCAATTACTAATATCAATAGAAAAAAATGACGTTGCTTGCAAAAAAATGCGTTATTCAGTTCACATTTATTCATAATTTCGTTACCTTTGTGCGATTTTGATGACTACTTAAACAGTATAGCTTATGAAAACAATTGATCAGACGGTATTAAAGACGGTGAAAATCGCTTTGGTGCTATTCGTAACGCTAATTATCGTTATGATGCCTCCTACGGCATTCGGTATCGAAAATCTTACTGTCATCCAGCAACGCATGATAGCCATCTTCGCCTTTGCTGCCCTCATGTGGATACTTGAGGGCGTGCCTGCCTGGGTCACCTCCGTACTGATCATCGTCATCATGCTTTTCACTGTGAGTGACTCCGCCATAGCGACGCTCATTGACCCGCGATATTATAGCGGTGTCGATGTGGAGACCGTGACAAAGTCGGGTAAAGAAGTGGAGCAACTCTCTGGTATAATATCCTATAAAGATATCATCGCCTCATTCGCAGATCCCACGGTGATGCTCTTCCTCGGCGGATTTGTCCTTGCCCTCGTGGCATCCAAGAGTGGTGTGGATGTGTCACTAGCGCGAGTGATGATGAAGCCCTTTGGTAGCAATCCTCGTGTGGTACTTCTCGGTTTTATGCTCGTCACAGCCATCTTCTCTATGTTTGTGAGCAACACTGCCACCGCTGCGATGATGCTGACATTCCTTGCACCAGTCTTCCGCTCATTGCCCGACTCGGAGAAGGGACGCACGGCACTTGCCCTCGCCATACCTATCGGATGTAATATTGGTGGTATAGCCACACCTATCGGTACGCCTCCTAATGGTATTGCCCTTGGATCGCTCAAGGATGCGGGCGTGAATATAGGATTCCTGGATTGGATAGCCTTTACCTTCCCTCTGATGATAGTCATACTCCTTATCTCGTGGGCGATACTTTGCAGTATGTATAAGTTTTCTGCTGAGAAGATTGAGTTTAAGATCAAAGGTGGAGCAGAGAAATGTTGGCAGACCAAAGCCATCTATGTCGTGATGATAATGACCATCGCCCTGTGGTGTGGTGAGAAAATTTTTGGTATCAACTCCTATGTTGTCGCCCTCTTCCCAGTGGGAGCCTTTACTGCCCTTGGCATTGTCACCTCACAAGACTTGAAGGAACTCGACTGGTCGCTCCTATGGATGGTAGCTGGCGGTTTTGCCCTTGGCACAGGTATGAAGAGTTCGGGACTCGCCCGTGCGATGGTGGAAAGCATACCATTCAGCGAATTCCCAGTGTATGGAGTCCTCATCGGTGCAGGTCTTGTTTGTTGGATATTCTCTACGTTTATCTCCAACTCCGCTTCGGCAGCATTGCTCATTCCTATACTTATAGCAGTCGGCACGGGTATGCAGGCGCAGCTTGCTCCACTCGGAGGTTTGAGCACACTGGTAGTAGGTATCGCCCTCTGTGCATCCTTCGCCATGGCATTGCCGATATCCACGCCTCCTAACGCCATCGCTTACTCCACAGGACTTGTGAAGACCAGTCAAATGGCCAAGGTCGGCCTCTTAGTAGGTGTCATCTCCATGGTCTTGGCTTACACGCTCCTGATAACCCTCGGCAAAGCTGGCTTCTTCGACGGCTTCTGATATATAGGTAAAAAACCCTGAAAACATAGCCACATTCCCCCGACGAATATGGCCTATACAATCGCACACCACCTGCTGTGCGCTTGCACACCACCTGCTGTGCGACTGCACACCAGCTGTTGTGCGCTCGTATTCCAGCTGTTGTGCACTCATTATTCGTTCGTAATAAATAGAGATTATAGTATTGACACACCATCACGCAAGTAAGAAGTTTGTAATTAATAGGAGGTACGGCGCCCTCGCCGTACCATTTGCTACGAGCTTTGCTAAATTGAGGTTTCTTGTTTGAGATGGTACGGCGGGGGCGCCGTACCTCCTATGGCTAACGCCTTTGCTTGGTTGCAGCGGGGACGCTGCAACTACTATGAGATGCAAACTATAGTAGGCGAAGCGTCCTCGCTTTGCCCCTCTGAATGATTATAATCTGCGAAAACTTTGCCAATCGCAATAATTGCCGTAACTTTGCACTTGCAATTGGTTTGTCACTCCATTTCCGGAGGACGATTAAAAGGGAATCGGGTGCAAGTCCCGAACAGTCCCGCTGCTGTGAGTGGCCTTTATGCGAGCAAACAAGAATGCCATTAGGAAAGACCTGAGAAGGCGTTTGCTACGGCCATAAAGTCAGAAGACCTGCCATTGCCTCCCGAGAGAGGAGTTCCATGCCACCGCGATCGACGGAAGGGGAAGCATCTCAAGCAGAAGATTTGAACAGATACTATTTATTCATAGCGTCTTTATGGATGTGTGTCGTATGTGCGGCGCACACTGACTCCGTGTCGGTACATAGGATTGACGAGGTGCAGGTCACTGCTGCCTATAGTTCTATGCAGCGTAGCATTGCTCCGATGTATGAGGTGAAGTCTGCCGACTTCCGTCGTCTCAATGTCACTGACATGACCTCAGCCCTACGGCGACTGCCAGGAGTGACGCTGCGCGACTATGGTGGTGCGGGAGGCATGAAGACTGTCAGCGTGAGAGGTCTTGGGTCGACACATACTGGCGTGTGCCTTGACGGACTGATGCTCTCTGACGTGCAGTCGGGACAAGTCAACTTGCAGCAGTTTCAGTTGCAAGAGATTTCTGGTATCAGTCTGCAGACTGTAGGCACCTCCGACATATTCCAACCAGCACGCAATTTCTCTAAAGCGTCTATTCTATCGGTGCGCACTGATGACTATGCTGGCAGCAAGGTGTCATGCGAGGTAGGCAGTTGGGGACTCGTGTCGCCATCCGCCCGACTTGCCACAAGCATGAAGCGATTAGACGTGTCGCTACAAGGAGGCTACACCTACGCCGACAATGACTATCCATTTGTAGTTGAGAACGGTTCTGCCACGCACACCGACCGTCGCAATAACTCACGCATGAAGCAAGGATACGTCAACCTCTCCTCATTTTGGCATATAGCTGACGAGACCACGCTCAAGACCATGGTGCGATTGGACGACAACGATCGCCAGTTGCCTGGCATCGTGCGCCTTTACACTAATGAGAATGACGAGACCCTGCGTGATAGGGGAGTGGTGGCGCAGACCCAACTCCTGTCTCGCTTGGCATCACGGTGGTGGATGCGAGGAGCGTTGAGATGGAACTGGACTGACCAAGACTATCACAACGGTATACCGAGCGGAGGAGTGCGCACCGAGCGCTATATACAGAGAGAATATTATGCCACGGCATCGTTGCTCTATCTCCCAACGGATAATGTGGACCTGAGTTACTCTGCAGATTTCTGGCGCAATACGCTCACCACCACATTGACCACCAATCCTGATCCCTGTAGAAATAGTTTTATGCAGAGCCTGTCCGCACGATGGCAGTTTGGACGACTTACCTTGCAAGGCCAACTGTTGCACTCCGCCATAGACACCGACAGTCATCTCTCGCCAGCATTGTCGGCGATAATGTCATTGCCCGCAGGTTTTCGACTGCGCATCGCTGCCAAAGAGATATTCCGTATGCCCACGGTCACGGAGATGTATTATTATCACATCGGTTCGCAAAACCTCAAACCCGAGACCACACGCCAACTCAACGTAGGCGCTACATGGCAAGCACCGCAAAGTATCTCAGACGCAGGAGTAGACATCAATGCGAGCGTGGATGTGTATATAAATAATGTGTCGCAGAAGATCGTTGCCATACCATTCAATATGTTTGTATGGCGATTTATGAATCTTGAGAAAGTACACGGCGTAGGTCTTGACTGCCTCGTCAATGCCTCATGGCAGATGTATCCACGCCACACGCTGCTGATGTCGGTCAACTATAGTTTGCAGAGCATACAAAATATCCCTGCCAACAAGGATTTTAGCAACATGCAGATAGCCTACACACCTGTGCACAGTGGCAGTAGCAGTCTAGCTTGGGAGAATCCGTGGGCAAACATCTCCACGACACTCACCTTCGCTTCTGAGACGTGGACTACCAATGAGCACAATCGTGGTACACTCATCGATGGCTATGTGGAGTGGGGCGCTTCAGTCTATCGCACTTTTCGCCTTTATCGGTCGAGAAGACGTGTAAATAGTGGCAATCTGAATGTGGCATTGTCTGTGCAGAATCTGCTTGACCATCACTACTGCATCGTGGCACACTATCCCATGCCAGGAAGAAACTGGAAAATAAGTTTTACATATAATATTTAATCAAAACACATGAAAAAGTATCTTTTAAGTCTCGCAGTACTCCTCGGAGCCTGCCTGTTGTTAAACTCCTGTGGTGAGAACACTGATGAGCCAAAACAACCAGAAGAGTACACCGTCACCAGTGGTGCTTACGTACTCAATGAAGGCAACTACTACAGCCAGATTAACGGTTCGCTGTCTTACATTAACTATTCCACAAACACCATCACCAATGGACTCTTCCAGGCTAAAAACAACCGCTCACTTGGTGGTACTCCTAACTCCATGATCCTCGTGGGTGATGAGGGCTACATCGCTTGCACCGACGAAAACCGTGTGGAGGTGATAGACGCCAACCTCAAGTCAGTGGCTTCAGTCACAGTCACCCAGCCGCGTGAGATGGCTACAGATGGTAGCAATGTCTATGTCACCAGTTATGACGGCACAGTGTCACAGATCAGTTGCACCAGCCATAGCGTAGTAGCCAAGAGCGACAAGATAGGTGCTTGCCTTGAGGGTATAGCATATCGCAATGGCAACCTCTACGTATGCAATGCATATAATGCTGACTACACCTACAATACCAATGTGGTGAAGCTCGATGCTTCTAATCTGAAGAAGATCAAGGATGTCACCGTGGCAGCCAATCCTACAGCTATCAAGGCATCTGACAATGTGATCTATGTGCTCTCTACAGGCAACTATAATGATGTGCAGGCACAGATCCAGAAGATTGACGCTTCTGACAATGTGACCTATCTCCTCGATGGTAACTACTTTGATGTGTATGATGGCAACCTCTATGTCATCAACTCTGTGACAGACTGGACAACATATGCTACAACTACTACATACACACGTTATGATGTAGCCACTGGCACTAAGACAGCGTTTACTCCTACACTGGACATCGCTTCTCCTTGCGCCATCGCAGTGGATCCAAACAATGGTTATGTCTACATCTCTTCATACGTGATGGGTGCTACAGGTTATGCTGACTACAGCGCTGACGGATATGTATGCGCATTTGATTTCCAGAACAATAAGTCATGGAAATATAATGCTGGCGTAGGTCCTTGCACCATCGTATTCAATCAGACCACCGTCACAAAGTAATCGATTTAGGAGGTACGGCGCCCTCGCCGTACCATATAGTATACTTGCGATATACTTAATTAGAAATTTAAGAAACTATTATTATGAAGCAATTGCTTCGCAATAAAATATTCATCGCTTCCGTTTCGGGAATTGTCCTGTTGGTAGCAGCATGCCTGTTTGCCATGCATGGCATTCCCGAAGCGGAAACTGCTTCTCATCCGCGTGACGGCGCCGAGGACGAGTGCCCCCTCGTGGCAGTAGATGCCACCCCTTATCGTGGACTGATGCAGATGCTCGGCGTGGGCGACCGCTGCATAGATTTCTCTGATCAGATGAAACCCGATGTGGAGAAGATCGCTGCCTCTGGTGCGCAGGTGCTCATGGTGTCTGCCTATGACGGTGCTGACCTCACACGCTATCGTCGACTTAACCTAAAACTCGTGGAGTGTCGCGACTTCATGGAGACCACTCCGCTCGCTAGAGCAGCGTGGATGAAACGCTATGGCGCACAGTGGGGCGTGGGCAAGCGTGCCGACAGCCTCTATAAGGTGGTGGAGACGAGATATAAGAATCTGAGCAAGCGTGTGAGTAAGACGAGTAATCGCCCTGCCGTGTTCTTCGACACGATGTATGGCAATATGTGGTATCAGCCCTCCAAGATAAGTACTGCCGGAGGTATGGTCATGGATGCTGGAGGACAGTTGCCCTTTGATATCAATTTGAAAGGCGGTTCGATGGCGATGTCAAAGGAACAAGTGCTCAGTGCAGCCAAAGATGCCCAGGTGTGGATAATACGCTATCAAGGAGACCAACCCATGACACTAAAGCAGTTGGCAGACCTTTCACCCGTCTATAGCCAGTTTCGTGCCTTTCGTGAGGGCAACGTATGGGGCGTGAATACCTCCAAGGTGCCATACTTTGACGAAGCCCCATTCCGCCCCGACTATCTCTTGGAAGATATGATAAACATATTGCATCCCGAACTCAAACTTTCTCAGCGGATGCATTATTACAGTAAGTTGCAGTGAAAAGACAATTGATTCTTGTCGTAGGCATCGCCCTATTGTTCTTTGTGAACATATTCTTCGGTTCGGTACACATCGACTCTGCCGAAGTGATGTCGTCACTGCTTGGACGCAATGCTGATGCTACCATCAACTTTATCATCATCGACAGCCGCCTGCCACAAGCCGTCACGGCACTGCTTGCTGGCGCATCACTCGCAGTGGCAGGACTATTGCTACAGACCGCCATGCACAATCCACTCGCTGGTCCATCCGTACTTGGTATCAGTGGAGGCGCATCACTCGGCGTGGCACTCGTCACCTTAGGCGCATCATGGCTCGGTCTGCCGTTTCTCTCATCGGGAGTCTCTGTGACCACCGTAGCCCTAATAGGAGCATTGTCAGTGACACTCCTGCTGCTTATGCTCAACTCCCTGCTTCGCAATAATCTTGTCCTCCTCGTAGCAGGACTCCTCTTGGGTTATCTCATTTCAGGCATTATCACCATCCTCAATGTCGTAGCCACGGCAGACAATTTGCAGAGTTATGTGATGTGGGGCATGGGCGACTTCTCTTCCGTCAGCCTATCGCAGTTGCCGTTTTTCTCCTTCGCCCTCATCCTGCTCATGCTATTCTCCGTGATGATGACCAAGCCCCTCAATGCCATCATGCTTGGCGATAGTTATGCGGAAAACCTCGGAGTAAACATCAGACGCACGCGCAATCTGCTACTACTCATCGTGGGATGCATCACGGCACTCACCACAGCCTATTGCGGTCCTGTGGCTTTTATCGGTCTGGCGGTGCCCCATATAGCGAGGATGATAGTGCGCACGGACAATTTCCTTGTGCTCATCCCCATGACCATCCTCAGTGGCGCGGCAGTGGCATTGCTCTGCAATTTCATCAGCGTAATGCCTTCGTCAACCGTCCTCCCCATCAATGCCGTCACCCCAATCATCGGAGTGCCCGTCATCCTCTACGTCATTATCAGACGTAGGTAAAAAACGTACGTAAGTATAGTAGTTGCAGCGTCCCCGCTGCAACCAAGCACGATAGAGAAATTCTTACTGGATGGGTTGCAACGGGGACGCGATAACTACTATGGGGCAAAACGAGGACGCTTCGCCTACTATTTTACTTGACTCTTACAATTTTCGTGGCAGGCTTTTCCTTGTTGCGGCGATTTACCATTGTCACCACACTTTGTGCCAATGACAAGAAAGCCTGGCCAGTGACGGAGTCAACCTTCAGTGCCTCAGGCTCGCCCTCATCACCGCTTTCGCAGATGCTCTGCACCAAAGGGATGCTTGCCAGCAGAGGGATGTGCATCTCTTCTGCCAGACGCTTGCATCCGCCCTTGCCGAAGATATAGTATTTGTTTTCTGGTAGTTCGGCAGGAGTAAACCATGCCATATTCTCCACCATACCGAGGATAGGCACATTGATCTTCTCATTCATATACATGTCGATACCCTTGCGAGCGTCGGCAAGAGCCACATTTTGTGGTGTAGACACGATGACGGCTCCAGTGATGGCGAGAGTCTGCAGCAAGGTGAGGTGTATGTCGCTCGTGCCTGGAGGCGTGTCAAGGATGAAATAGTCGAGGTCGCCCCAGTCAGCATCGGCTATGAGTTGCTTGAGCGCAGATGTTGCCATACCGCCACGCCATACGGTGGCAGTGTCAGCATTGACGAAGAAACCGATACTGAGGAGTTTTACACCATATTTCTCTATCGGTTCGATGAGTTGTCTGCTATCCTTCTCTACTCCATAGGGACGAGCATCTTCCACATGAAACATCTTTGGCATCGAAGGACCAAAGATATCCGCATCGAGCAGTCCCACCTTATATCCGAGTTTGGCGAGTGCTATGGCGAGGTTTGCCGAGACGGTGCTCTTGCCTACGCCACCCTTACCCGAACTCACAGCGATGATATTCTTCACCTGTGGCAACAGTTTGCCCACCTCCGGGCGTGGAGCAGACTTATACTCCTGATGGATAGTCACCTCGATGTCTGGCGATAGATTATAGTGTATGGCAGCCTCTGCCGACTTCACCGTGGACTTGATGAAAGGGTCTGTGTCACGTGGAAATATCAGTGTGAACTCCACCTTCATGCCATCTATGCGGATATCCTCCGCCACCATCTCGCTCTCCACGAGATTCTTCTTTGTGCCAGGATACATCACCGTGGCGAGAGTATCCATTATCAGTTTTGGATATAATGTCATAATGCTATGTGCTTATATGTGCTTATTAGTATGATGCAAAATTACTCCTTTTCCACAATATAGCCAACACTATGCACGCCCTTTTTGCTTTACGCCCATTTACGCTGATACGTGCGTTTTTTAGTACTAATCCCTTGCTTTTACAATATTATGGTGTATATTTGCACCTTGGAAAGTGCACATTACGCAATAATCTGCACCTTGGAAGGTGCACGTAATAAAGAATTGATATGGAAACATCACTCGTCAACTACATGAAAGAACAGATAGGTTTGGTGTCTTTGGATTTCAAACGCTATATGTACGACAAGTTGCCATGGGAGGCACGACTGGTGGGACTCATGGGTCCAAGAGGTGTGGGAAAATCTACACTTGTGCTCCAGCATATCAAGGAACAAGAGGAAGATGCATACAATAAGAGTTTATATGTATCCGCCGATCACAGTTATTTCACCACCCACACGCTGATAGACACTGCAGACCAGTTTGTGCGTGAAGGTGGCGAGTGGCTATATATAGATGAGGTGCACAAGTATGATGGATGGTCAAGAGAACTCAAACAGATATATGACACGCATCCCGAACTACATGTATTCTTTACTGGTTCGTCTATTCTTGATATCTTGGATGGGGAGGCTGATCTGAGTCGTAGGGTGTTGCTCTATGATATGCAGGGATTGTCGTTTAGAGAATATCTTGAGATGTTTCATGGCATTAAGACGCAGGTGAGAAGTCTGCAAGATATCCTTGATGGGAAAGTACAAATAGAAGGACTGCAGCATCCATTGCCCTACTTCGCACAGTATCTGCGTGAAGGATACTATCCTTTTTCCAAAGAAGGATATTTCCAACAACGTCTTCAGCAGGTCATACGTCTCACCATGGAGGTGGATATCCCGCAGTATGCTAATATGTCGCCTGCTACTGGTAAGAAACTGCGTCGCATGCTGACCATCATAGCAGGTAATGTGCCTTATAAACCAGAAGCCACGGGATTGGCGAACGAAATCAAGGTGAGTCGCAATGACATACCCGCATACTTGCTCTATATGGAGAAAGCTGGTATGATAGGCCAACTGCGTGACGAGACAGGAGGAATGCGTGGGTTGGGTAAAATAGAAAAGGTATATCTTGACAATACAAATATCATCTACGCCCTGTCTGGTGATAATGCCAATATCGGTAATGTGCGTGAGACATTCTTCTATAATCAGACACGCTTGAATCTTGATGTCACGTCTTCCAAGGTGTCAGACTTTACTATTGGGAAATACACTTTTGAGGTGGGAGGTGCCAAGAAAAGCCATAAGCAAGTGCAAGGTGTGGCCAATGCCTATGTAGTGCGAGATGATATGGAATATGCTAATGGCGATGTGTTGCCATTGTGGAGTTTTGGATTGCTATATTGATTAATTGTCAAGTTATTGCTGGATTATAGTAATTTCTCTTGTGAAAATTTGGTAGGTTCAGTTAAAACAACGAACTTTGCGTGCTCAAAAGTCAAGACGGCCGGCGTTTGCCTTGTGCTCTTGCCTTATGGGCCTTCTTGTCATTAGTTGAATTTTTATACTATAATCATAATAGATGAAACTGTTTTTCACGGTTTGTGTGGCAGTGATGCCATGCATGGGTACTATGGTGTCTGCCCGAACTAAGGGGGATGTTAACCCGATAAAGACTACCATAGGTGACAATATCAATCCAGTACTCGACTCTCTCTATCTCGATGAAGTGGTGGTGACAGGCCAGGGTGGTGCCATACAGCGTCGTCGTCTGTCATCAAAGATATCCAAGGTGGATGCTGCCGAACTGCAGAAGATGCCTTCGTCACGCATTGACCAAATGTTGCAAGATGCCTTGCCCAATGTGCAGATAAATATCTCAAGTGCGCAAGCAGGTACGACATCCATGTTTAAGTCGCGTGGTCTGTCGTCTGCATATGGCAACTCCACTCCCGTAATCTATATTGACGGTGTGCGTGCCGACAATATGAATACTGGAGCCACGTTGGCAGCATCAGGTGGCACTACCACAATGCCTTACTCTGCATCGCAAATTCCGATGGGTAATGCCGCTACCTCTGGTGCACTGAGTGACCTGTCGATGGAGAATATTGACCATATAGAATATCTCACTGGAGGTGCTGCCACGACACTTTATGGTTCGGATGCTGCCAATGGTGTGATACTTATCTATACCAAGAAAGGTGGCGAGGGCAAGTTTAATGCCTCCTTCACCACCCAGTGGGGAGTGGAAGATGCCACGTCGCAGTTTTATCATTTCAAGCGCACCAAAGATTTGCTCAATCAGACTGGATTCATGCAGCGCTACCGCATAGCATTCAGCGGTGGCAATGACCGCAGTGGCTACAGCCTCGGTGCGAGCATGAGTCGCAACACAGGCATCATCATCAATGATGGTAATGAGAATAAGAAGTACGACCTGAGGTTCGGTTCGCATATGAAATTTAATAATATGCTCGAATACCGCAACTCATTCGGACTGGTGGTAGAAGATTATCGCCGTAGCCGTAATGGTAATCAGGGTCTCTACACCGGACTATGGACCACGGAGTGCGGTTCGGCATCATCATTCACCTATACCGACGCTGACGGGGCGACCCGCAATTACAATTCCGACATAGATGCAGCCTCCGATTATGAGTATGCACTGCTGAAGTCATTTATCAATAAGGCAGAAGCGCTACAAAACAATCATGAAGACGTAAAGCGCTTTCAGACTGCCCATACGTTGCTCTTCACCCCACTGCAGAATCTTACCTTCAAGGCGACGATGGGTGTGGACTATCGTGCCAGCAACACTAAGGAGATTATTACCAATGAATACCTCATCCATACGCAGACCAAACCAGCGGGTACGACAGATGCAGGATGGATACTCAATAATAGTCGCAACTATTTCGGTCTGACGATGGATGCTAATGGTGAATACAAGTATCGCTCTGACAATGGTATAAGCAATATCCTCACGGCAGGATTTCAGTTCTTTAGCACTCGCGACCATCAAGCATCCTATAATGGAAGCAATGTGCGTGACGGAGCACAGGTGATGAGTGGAGCCGGCACAGTCACAGCCAATGAGTGGTTGAGTTATCTCTATAATTACGGTTTCTTTGCCCAAGACAACCTCGGATTTAAGGACCGCTACTATCTTGACCTCGGTATGCGTATAGACCACAACACTGCCTTTGGTGATAATGTCGGTTGGCAGTTTTATCCCAAGGTGGGACTGTCGTATGTCATCTCTGAGGAATCTTTCATGCAGCGTTTGGCAGACCTCAATATTGTCAACTCACTGCGTATCCTTGCCAACTATGGCGTCGCCGGTAGTTATCCAGCAGCCTTCGCCTATCAGAAGACGGTGGACATCTCTGCCTACAATGGTAAACAGGCAGCAACCTTTGGTAAGTATGGCAATCCCAACCTTGGCCCTGAGAAGAAGCACTCCTTTGAGGTAGGCTTTGATGGATCATTCCTTGATGGAAGACTATCCCTCGGCCTTACATATTATTATACACGCACGCGTGATGCCATATTTAATATCCCCACACTTCCTTCGTCAGGACAGAAGTCTACTTATCTTGCCAATGTCGGTGATATAGAAAATAAGGGATTTGAGATAACAGTGGGCATCACACCAGTGAAGACACGCGACTGGACAGTGTCGCTTAATGCATCATTTAATACCAATCATAACGAGGTGCTCAGCACTGGTGGCCAACCAGCATTCGCTATCGGAGGATTTGACACATCTACCATACAGACAGTGGTGGAAGTGGGCAAACCAGTAGGATTCCTGCGTGGCAACAAGGCCGTGCTCAATGCTGACGGCTCACTCAAGGAAGTGCTACCACTACAAGACTTGGGTAGCACATTGCCAACATTCTATGGCAATATGTCGCTGAATGTGAAATACAAGGATTGGCAACTCTATGTCTCGGGTGACTATCAGACGGGTGCATATGTACACTCCTTTGATCGCCAGTTCCGTTTCCGTAGGGGCATCGTTGATAGCGAGGTGCCTCAGACCGCACTCGCTGGCATTACACAGAAGGAGTCGTGGTTATATTTCACCAATTACTTTGTGGACAAGGCAGACTATCTGAAGATAAGAAACATAGGACTGGACTATACTCTTCGCTTTAGACATTTCTTCGTGAAGAGCCTCAATGTGGCTGTCAATGTCTACAATCCGTTTGCCTTCACGGCATCATGTGTAGACCCAGAAGCCACTCTGCCTGGAGCACAGTCGCAGGGCGCAGTGTCGACAGGTGGACTCAACTATGCCACCTACTCTGCACCACGCCAGTATGTAGCCACGCTGAAGTTTGATTTCTAAAACATATCCATGACAATGAAAAGATATCTTTATATACTCAATATCGTTATAGTAAGTCTGACCGTCTCGTCATGCGGACTGGTGAGTCCGGGAGAGATAGTCAATCCAAATGTGGTGGAAGATGACTTCCTCGACTCCGACAATGCCATGCAGACATGGGTCAATGGCACCGAGAAGCAGTTTGCCTTGGCTATGGGCCAGTATTGCCAGTTGATGGAAATCCTTTCCGACAACTATTACAATAACTATTCACGCAGTAGCAAGGTGTTTGACATGCCACAACTATTGCCTTCCGACGAACTGATTATCGCACTGCAACGTCATGTCGGTACACTGCGCGAATCTGCCAATTATGGATTTAATGTGGTGTCACAGCATGACAAGAATTTTACTGATAAGGAGAAGTTTACTCTCTATTATATCAAGGCATACTCCTTTATCCTTGCTGGAGAGTATTTCACAGGTCTGCCCACAGAGGAAGGTGGTGAGGTGCAACCATGGGAAAAGCATCTTTCGCTTGCGCTCGAAACTCTCGATAACGCCCTTAACTATGCCGAAACGGATGAAGATAAAGCCTTTGTGCATACACTGAAAGCCCGCGTCTACTATCGTCAAGGTGATAAGTCAAATGCCGTGGCAGAGGCAAAGATGGCACTCTCTCTCGATGGTGACTTGTGTATGCAGGTGACCTTTGATGGTGAAAATAATGTGGCAAATGATGCACAGGAGGCTATATGGGGTACATGGTTTCAACCATTGCCTCGTCTGGACTTCCTTGACCCGAAGTACTATCAGTTGAAGTCTACCGACCAAAGTTCTATTAATATAGCAAAGGCAGAGGAAGACTATCTCATCTTGGCTGAGGCTTCGCTTGCCGATGGTAATGTGACTGAGGCAAAGACATGGCTCGTCAGTCTGCTCGGCCTTGTCAAGAGTCGTCCTGTGATACATGATCTTGATGACCATCTTGATGGTAGATATAATGGAGGTGCGAAGCGTTATCCTGTGGGTACGGACTATGTGGTGGCAGCGTGTGAAGGTGCTCCATATAGAAGTGGACTGGTGCTTGACCGCACGGCGCCAAACCTTATCTCTGTGCCTTACATCTCGGGTACGTCTGTCACGGAAGATATGATTAATGGAGCTACAACGGTGGAGGAGATGCTTCACACCGTCTACCTCATGCGTCAGGAGATATTTATGGCGGAAGGACGCCGTCCTGCCGATCTCGGTATACGTCTGCCATTGGGTGACGTGGAGGCAGCCAACCTAAGTAATGCTGATTCCTACATGACAGCCGTCATCCCTGACTTTGTGCCAAAGGATGGAAAGATGGATGCGTTTACGGTGGATGAAGAAAAGAAGCAGGTGACCATCCTATATGACATGAACAAGGTCATCGTGGACAACCGTCGCTCTGCAGAGGTGGCACCGTTCTTTAAGTAGTCTTCTCTTCACTTTAAGAAGTGGCCTTCTCTTCCTGTTTCCTCTCGTTAACCGTTTCCTCCTTGGTGACAAAGCGTTTCCAGTAGGAGAAGATGAGAGTAGTAAGAGGAAGAGCAAGGATGAGTCCTATGAATCCGAGCAGTGATCCCCATACCGACAGAGATAGAAGGAGTACTGCTGGGTTTAGTCCCATCGCCTTGCCAAGAATAGTTGGTGTGACAACAGAGTCGGATATGGCTTGCACTACGCAGAACACCAAGAATGCCATACCGAAGATTACCCAGAAGTTTTGACCTGTATCGGCAGCCTTAAGTAGTGCAAGGAATGCTGTAGGGATGAGGGCAAAGGTGTGCAGGTAAGGCACAAGATTCATGATGCCGATAAGGATGCCCAAACCTATTGCCATGGGGAAATCTATGATGGTAAAGCCGATGCAAAACATTATGCCCATGCACAGTGACACCAGTCCCTGTCCTCTTATGTAGGAGTTGAGAGCCCATTCCACATCGTGCATCACGTCAGCCCAGAAGGGTCGCACCTTCTTGGGAAATATCTTCAGCCACTTAGAACTGAGATATTCGTAGTCGAGCAAGATGAAGAACATGTAGAGGATGACGATGCACGATGCTACGATGCTCCATAGAATGCTCGCTGTCTGTCCGAGCACAGTGAACACCTTGGGCAATGCCGTCTTCAGCATATTGGTGAAGTCAGGGCTCTTGAAGAAATGTTCCAATTGAACTTGGTTGGCCACAAGCATATCCTGTATGTAAGCCATGACGCTATGCGAGTGAGTCTTGTGAGCGATGTAATTGGAAATAAACTTGCCCAGTAAGTCAAACTGGCTTATCATCGGCGGTATTATCAGCCAAAGTACTCCGCCTATAACGCCTATGGTCAGTAGCATCGTGATGATGATGGCGATGGCGCGCACCTTCACCTTGAGTTTATACTGCACAAACTTTACTATCGGATAGAGTAGGTAGGCGAAAAACCATGCTATGAAGAATGGTAATAAGACGGTGCTGAGACACCTTACAGTGAAATATACTGCCACGATAATAAGTGCGATGCCGACCCATCGCAACAGTTTGTCAAGAGATACCTTTGACTCCATAGGCTATTCTTATTTATTTTGTTTTTATCGTCACACTTTGCCTTCTGCCTTGAGGAAGCAGTCACGGCAAAGTGGTTCGTATTCCTGTGCTTCGCCAAGAAGCACTCTCTTCTCATTGTCTACAAGACGATGGCTCACATATGCCAGCGAACCGCATCTCACGCAGATGGCATGCACCTTGGTCACCTCATCGGCTATGGCGCACATGGCGGGCATAGGACCGAATGGTATGCCACGGAAGTCCATGTCGAGACCTGCCACGATGACCCTCACACCACGGTTGGCCAACTGATTGCACACATCCACAATGCCGTCATCAAAGAATTGTGCTTCGTCTATGCCTACGACATCTACCTCGGAGGACAACAAAAGTATGGATGCCGACGACTCCACGGGTGTGGAATTGATGGCATTATGATCGTGGCTGACCACGTCCTCATCTGAGTAGCGTGTGTCGATGGCAGGTTTGAATACCTCGATGTTCTGCTTTGCAAACTTGGCGCGCTTCATGCGCCTTATCAGTTCTTCACTTTTGCCTGAGAACATCGATCCGCATATCACCTCGATGCGCCCAAACCGATGCAATTCTCCGTTTGTGTCGTTTCCCATATGTAGATTCTGAGGAGTGTGTTAAGTGTCGCAAAGATACGAAGACTTTTAAAAAAAGCAAAAGAAACGACGCCTTTTCTTTCTCGATAGGATTAATTGGCTAATTTTGCAGTCGCTATGGGCATACTGTATATTGTACCCACTCCAGTGGGAAACATGGAGGACATGACGATGCGCGCCATACGCATCCTGAAGGAGGCTGACGTGGTGCTGGCAGAGGATACTCGCACTTCGGGCATCTTGCTGAAGCATTTTGATATCCATAATCATCTCATCTCACATCATAAGTTTAATGAGCATGTGGCATCAGCCTCTGTCATCGAGCGACTCAAGGGAGGACAGACCGTTGCTTTGGTGAGCGATGCAGGTACGCCAGGTATAAGTGATCCGGGATTTTTCCTTGCCCGCGAAGCAGCTAAAGCGGGCATTGAGGTGCAGTGTTTGCCCGGTGCCACGGCGTGCATACCTGCCATAGTGTCATCAGGACTGCCATGTGATAGATTCTGCTTTGAGGGCTTCTTGCCTCAGAAGAAAGGTCGCATGACACATCTCGAGTCCTTAAAGGAGGAGCGTCGCACGATGATATTCTATGAGTCACCATATAGATTGCTTAAGACCCTGCAACAGTTTGCTGATACTTTCGGTGAAGACCGTCCCGCATGTGTATGTCGTGAGATATCCAAGATGCATGAGGAAAGTGTGCGCGGAAGCCTCAAGGAACTTGTAGATCATTTCACTGAGACAGAACCTCGTGGTGAGATTGTGATCGTGGTGGGAGGTGACACCACGAAAAAGGTAAAGGAAAAGAAGGAAAGAAAGGAATAATAGGAGGTACAGCGCCCTCGTTGTACCCACTCAAGAAAGGTGGACTCAAAAAGGAGTTGCATCTTGGTGATAGTTATATATGAAGAGTAGTAAGGATAACTATACATTTCTTGTTTCGGCACCTGTGCATCGTGTGATATTGACCATGGCGATTCCTACCATTGTCAGTATGTTGGTGACAAGTGTCTATAATATGGTTGACACATATTTCGTCGGAAAAATAAATACCCAGTGCACGGCTGCGGTAGGTGTTTCCTTTTCCGTCATGTGTGTCATCCAAGCCATTGGATTCTTCTTTGGTCACGGTTCGGGCAACTATATATCACGTAAACTCGGAGCCAAACAGCATGATGATGCTGCGGTGATGGCAGCTACAGGCTTCTTTAGTAGTTTTGTGACTGGCATGGTCTTTGCAGTCTTAGGGTTGTTGTTCCTTGAAAAACTCTGCGTGGTGCTCGGTTCTACTCCCACGATATTGCCTTACACCAAGATTTACCTCGGTATCATACTTCTCGGAGCGCCGTTTATGACCTCGTCATTTACCATGAACAATCAGATGCGCTTCCAAGGTAATGCTTCGCTGGCTATGGCAGGTATCTTGACTGGTGCACTTCTTAATGTTATTCTTGCTCCGCTCTTTATCTTTGTGTTTCATATGGGCATCGCAGGGGCGGCTGTAGCAACGCTCATATCCCAACTTTGTGGTTTTAGCGTACTCTTTGCCATGACCCGACGCAAGCAGAATATACATATTCGTTGGCAAAATTTCCATCTTACGCGACAGTTGTTCAAGGAAATACTTGCTGGTGGTACACCATCTTTGTCTCGACAGGGGCTGGGTAGTCTTGCCACTGTCATGCTAAATGTGGCAGCCGGAGCTTTTGGTGATAGTGCTATAGCCGGTATGTCCATTGTGGGCAGATGTTGTTACTTTGTCTATTCCGCTATTATCGGTCTTGGTCAGGGTTTCCAACCTCTATGTGGTTTCTGCTATGGAGCCCGTCTATATGATAGGGTGAAGGAAGGATATATGTATTGCGTCAAATTGGGTACAACGTTTCTCACTGTTGTGGCAATAGTAGGGTTTGCCTTTGCCGAACCGATAGTGCGTGAGTTTCGTCATGATGCCGACGTCGTGGCTGTAGGTGCGCCTGCACTCAGGTGGCAGTTGTTGACATTCCCGCTCATAGCCACCATCATCGTCAGCAATATGCTCATGCAAACCATACGTAAACCCATACGCGCTAATATCCTCGCAGCTGCGCGTAGTGGTTTGTTCTTCATCCCTCTCGTGTTTATTCTTCCTCGTGTCATGGGTCTTTTTGGACTGGAGATAAGTCAGGCAGTAGCAGATGTGTGCGCCTTCTCCATATCCGTGCCCATAGTGTGGAGTGCATTTCGTGACATGAGTAGGATGAAGTGATGATTGTCTGATAATTGAATAAATTTATCTCTAAAATATTGAATTCTCGTATAAATCCACTATCTTTGGCATCCAATTAGAACGGTATAGATATGTCGGAAGATACGAACAATAAGAATCAATATAATAGGATAGAGGATAGCGCACCGCAGTTTGTTACATCTGATAGTACGGCATTTCCACATGAATACGCTTCGTGGTTGAAGGATATAAAACTGCGTTATCGACAGGCGCAAATAAAGGCTGCCTTAAAGGTGAACACCGAACTGTTGCAATTCTATTGGCAGTTGGGTAAGGATATCGTTGCCATGCATATTGAAGATCAATGGGGGAAGGGAGTAATGAAGCAACTGAGTCTTGATCTTCGTGCGGAATTCCCCGAACAGTCAGGCTTCTCTCATACCAATCTAAAATATATAAAGCGATGGTATGCCTTTTATAATCAGGAAGATGTAATTGGTCAACAAGTTGTTGACCAATTTGGGTTCCCCGTATTGTTTGGTCAGATTCCATGGGGACATCATATTCATATCTTTACTCATTGTAAT
>CAVABU010000041.1:0-19022 GCA_963586965.1 Gemmiger formicilis | reverse complement strand
TGAGAGATATGGAGTAATTAGAGATATCCATGCATCAATAGCTTCTGGCTATGATGACGCGAGCCTTTGACGGTTTGCCGCTCACCATGTCGACGCCTGGAGTCTGCTCGTAACCGAATGGCACGCAACGGATGGTGGCCTGAGTCTCCTCCTTGATCTTTGCTTCGGTCTCAGCAGTACCGTCCCAATGGCAGAGGAAGAATCCACCTTCCTTCACCTTAGCCTTAAACTCCTCGTAGTCATCGCACTCATAGATGCGAGCATCGCGGTAAGCCTTGGCCTTGGCGAAGATGTTGTCCTGTATGTCGACGAGGAGCTTTTCCACATATTCTGCGATGCCCTCGAATGCCACGCTCTCCTTCTCTAGAGTGTCGCGGCGCATCACCTCGATGGTGCCGTTCTCCAAGTCGCGTCCACCCATGACGAGTCTTACAGGCACACCCTTGAGTTCGTAGTCAGCAAACTTAAATCCAGGACGCTTGTTGTCAGCATCGTCATATTTCACGGTGATACCCTTTGAGCGCAGAGCATCGATGACAGGTTGCATTTTCTCGCTAATCTGCTTCTGCTGGTCAGCCTTGCCGATAGGGATGATGACCACCTGCAGAGGAGCGAGGCGTGGAGGCAGCACGAGACCGTTGTCATCAGAGTGGGTCATGATGAGAGCACCGATGAGACGTGTAGATACGCCCCATGATGTAGCCCACACATACTCTGGCTTGTTGTCCTTTGTGAGATATGTCACGTCGAAAGCCTTGGCGAAGTTTTGTCCGAGGAAGTGGCTTGTACCGCTCTGGAGAGCCTTGCCGTCCTGCATCATGGCCTCGATGGTGTAAGTGTCGAGAGCACCAGCGAAGCGCTCAGTCTCGCTCTTCACACCCTGCACCACAGGCACAGCCATCCACTCTTCAGCAAACTTGGCATACACCTTGAGCATCTGCTGTGCTTCAGCCTCTGCCTCTTCGCGTGTGGCGTGAGCGGTGTGGCCCTCCTGCCATAGGAATTCTGATGTGCGGAGGAATGGGCGTGTACGCATCTCCCAGCGCATCACGTTGCACCACTGATTGCACATCAGTGGCAGGTCGCGCCAAGAGTGTATCCAGTTCTTATAGGTGTTCCATATGATAGTCTCCGATGTAGGACGGATGATGAGTTCTTCCTCCAATTTTGCCTCAGGGTCTACGATTACGCCGTCATGATTCTCATTGGTTTTTAGGCGATAGTGTGTGACCACGGCACACTCTTTGGCAAAACCTTCCACATGCTCGGCTTCGCGTGAGAGGAATGATTTTGGTATGAGTAGAGGGAAGTATGCGTTGACAGCGCCAGTCTCCTTAAACATGGTGTCAAGTTGGTGCTGCATCTTTTCCCAAATAGCGTAACCATAAGGTTTGATAACCATACAGCCACGCACTGCGCTCTGCTCAGCCAGGTCGGCCTTCACGACCAAGTCGTTATACCACTGGCTATAATTCTCACTCCTCTTGGTGAGTTCCTTCAATTCTGTTGCCATATATGTTATATTATATAATGTATATTCGTTAGGAGTGCAAAATTACAAAAAAATGTCGGTACACATCGCTATGATATTAGTTTTGTGCATTGTTTGGTAGACATTTTATTTTGTTATTAGTGTGTTTTGTCGTAACTTTGCAACGTTATGCAGACAATTGTCATAAAGGATAAAGTCATAAGGGAAGCCGCAGAGAAAGGCTTGCCCGAGTTTGTTAATGCCATCATCCATGCCATCTATGAAGGCATCGGCGGAGAGCTGAATGCCGAGACCATGGCAAGTCTCAATGCCTCGCAGATTACGCTATTAGCGTATGACATCATGCGCAAGGAACTGATGGAGGGCGGATTTGTGCAGTTGATATACAATGGTTATGGTCCGTTTATCTTCAAGAATCCCTTTGCTAAGGTGTTGAAAGAGTGGGGACTGGTAGAATTGGGCAGGATAGTGCAGAAGGCACACAAGTGCTACGGTAAGTATCATGAGATGATAGAGAGCGCTTCCACCGATGATGACTTCATGGCTCTCTATGAGCAGTGTCCCGACCTCGATGACTATGACGATGACTTCGTCGACAATGAGGAGGTCTACACGAGTCAGATGGCATATTATGTGGATGAACATCTGGAAGACTTTGTGACCGTAGTGCAGTAAAAAGAAACAAAGGACAATGAACAAGGCGCAACAGGAACTGAGGAAGAAGAGTCCCGTACAGATAAAAAACAAGAAGGCTTCATTCGAATACTTCTTCGTGGACGAATACACGGCAGGCATAGTGCTCACAGGTACGGAGATAAAGTCTATCCGTCTGGGCAAAGCCTCGCTCGTGGATACCTATTGTTATATCAACAACAACGAGATATGGGTCAAGGGGATGAATATCTCGCCTTATTTCTATGGTTCGTTTGCCAACCATGAGATGAAGCGCGACCGCAAACTGCTACTCAATCGTCGCGAGATACACAATCTGCAGGAGGCGTGCAAGTCGCCAGGCTACACCATCGTGCCCACACTCGTATTTATCGATGAGCACGGCAGGGCAAAGATGGACATCGCACTCTGCCGAGGTAAGAAGATGTATGACAAACGCCAGTCTCTGAAAGAGAAGGAAGACAGGAGGGAGATGGACCGTGTTAGAAAAAGTTATTAAAGACAGAATACTTGTCCTCGATGGTGCCATGGGTACGATGACCGAGGGCTATGGTGTCACCACTGGCAATACCGACGAACTGTCGCTTACTCATCCGGATATCATCCGTGACATACACCGCCGATATCTCAAGTCTGGTGCCGATATTATCACGACCAACACATTCTCTTCGCAACGCATATCTCAGGCTGACTATCATCTTGAGGATAAGAGTTATGACATGGCTCTTGCAGGAGCAAGGCTCGCAAGGCAATGCGCCGATGAATACTCCACACCAAATAGACCACGATTTGTGGCGGGTAGCGTGGGACCTACCAATAAGACGGCATCGCTATCGCCTGACGTCAATGACCCTGCAGCAAGGGAGATATCCTATGACGAACTGCTTGATGCCTACAAGGAGCAGATGGCAGGACTCATGGAGGGTGGCGTGGATGCCATTCTCATAGAAACAATATTTGACACGCTCAACTGCAAAGCTGCCATAGATGCTGCCAATCAGGTGATGGAGGAGAAAGGCAAAAGACTACCTCTGATGGTGAGCGTGGCCGTGAGTGACATGGCTGGACGCACATTGTCAGGTCAGACGTTGGAGGCTTTTCTTTCGTCGTTGTCGTCATATGACATCTTTTCCGTAGGACTTAATTGTAGCGTTGGTGCCAAGCAGATGAAACCGTTTCTTCGTCAACTGGCTTCGCGTGCACCTTATTATATTAGTGCTTACCCAAATGCGGGACTGCCCAACGAACTCGGTAAATATGACGAGACGGCAGAATCGATGACTCCGCAGATAAAAGAGTATATCGATGAGGGACTTGTCAATATCATCGGTGGTTGTTGCGGTACGGATGAGAATTTTATAAGAAATTATGCCTCGCTTGTAGTGGGGCAGACTCCACATAAGCCTCATCCGCGCTATAGACAACTGCATCTCAGCGGTTTGTCATCGTATGTGCCACAGGAAAACACGTTTACTAATGTGGGCGAACGATGCAATGTGGCAGGTAGCCGAAAGTTCTTGCGACTTATCAATGAGAAAAAATATGATGAGGCTCTCTCCATAGCGCGCAAGCAGGTGGAGGACGGCGCACTGGTGCTCGATGTCAACATGGACGACGCTCTGCTTGACGCCAAGACGGAGATGGTGCACTTTGTCAATCTCATTGCGTCCGAGCCTGATATCGCTGCCGTGCCACTCATGGTGGACTCCTCTGACTGGAGCGTCATTGAGGCAACGCTCAAGTGCATACAGGGCAAATGCATCGTCAACTCCATCTCGCTCAAAGAGGGCGAGGAGGTCTTTGTATCGCATGCCAAGACTATCAAGCGCTTTGGTGCAGCCGTAGTGGTGATGTGCTTTGATGAGGTGGGACAGGCTACTACTTATGACCGAAAGATAGAGATAGCGGGTAGGGCTTACAAGATATTGACAGAGCAAGTGGGATTTAATCCGCTTGACATCATCTTTGACCCGAATATTCTCTCCATCGCTACGGGTATAAAGGAGCACGATAACTATGCCGTGGACTTCATCAACGCTACGCAGTGGATAAGGACCAACTGCCCTGGAGCGCATATCAGTGGCGGTGTGAGCAACTTGAGTTTTGCTTTCCGTGGTAACAATTATCTGCGTGAGGCGATGCATGCCGTCTTCCTTTATCATGCTACAAAGGTGGGCATGGATTTCGGTATCGTCAACCCTGCCACTAAGGTGACATATTCGGATATTCCCGACAACCAACTGAAACTCATCGAGGACGTCGTGCTTAATAAATATGATGGTGCCACGGAGGCTCTGCTCTCGCAGATTTCTACATTGGTGTCGGCTACATCGGGTGATGCTAAGGCTACGGAGACGGCAGTAGACAACTGGCGAAATGATGCCGTGGATGATAGATTGTGCTATGCTCTGAGAAAAGGTGTCGCCGATCATCTTGAAGAGGATATCGCTGAGGCTTTGACCCTATATCCCAAGGCTGTGGACATCATCGAAGGCCCGCTTATGAAGGGTATGAATGAGGTGGGCCAACTATTTGGTGAGGGCAAGATGTTCTTGCCACAGGTCATCAAGACCGCACGCACTATGAAGAAGGCAGTGTCAATCCTTCAACCATACATCGAACAACAGAAAACCTCTGGTTCGGCAAAGGCTGGCAAGGTGGTCATCGCCACCGTTAAGGGCGATGTGCACGACATAGGCAAGAATATCGTGGCTGTGGTCATGGCATGCAATAACTTTGACGTCATAGACCTCGGTGTGATGGTGCCAGCGGAGACCATCATCGAGACTGCTAAGCGTGAACATGCCGACATGGTGTGCCTTAGCGGACTTATCACGCCTTCGCTCGGTGAGATGGTGAATGTGGCAAGCGAGATGCAACGTGAGCATCTGGACATACCCGTCATCGTGGGTGGCGCCACTACCTCAGAGATGCATGTGGCTCTCAAGATTGATCCTGTCTACGACGGCATCGTGATATGGTCAAAGGACGCAGCGCAAAATGCTGTGCTTGCTACACGACTGACCAACCCTGCTGACAAGAAGGCGCTTGCCAGCGAACTCAAAACAAAGTATATAATAATGCGGGAAGAATATAACAACAAGAGCAGAAAACCTCTTGTCTCTATAGAGGAAGCTCGCAAACGAAGCAATAATATATATGCAGAAGGAAATTAAGACTCTCGCCTTTGACTTGGGTGGCGTGATTATCACTATCAACAATGATGAACCGGTAAGGAGATTCAAGGAGATAGGCGTGGAGGATGCAGACAAGCTGCTTGACCCCTACAAGCAATCGGGATTCTTTGGCGACTTGGAGGAAGGTAAGATTACCGAACAGGAGTTTATCGATAAACTCAGTATTCATGCTGGCAAGAAATTGACATGGGATGACTGCCTATATGCTTGGAAGGGATTTGTGGCAGGTGTGCTTACGGAGAAACTCCTTGCTCTCGAGGAATTGCGAAATATGGGATATAGGGTAATCATGGTGTCAAATACCAACGGTTTTATCCAGTCGTGGGCTAACTCCGAGGAGTTTTCTGTATTGGGCAAACCCGTTAGCGCATATTTCGACAAGATGTACCGCAGTTATGAGATGATGTGCATGAAACCGTCTGACGAGTTCTTCTCCTACATACTCGAGCATGAGAAGACTCCTGCGGAGAATATATTGTTTATAGATGATAGTCAGGCTAACTGCCGTGCGGCAGAGCGGGCGGGAATGCCTACATTCTGTCCCGAAAACGGTAAACTGTGGACTGACGAACTGAAGAAAATACTTGGAAAATGAATAACAAGAAAAGAAGATGGCATTGCATCCCTGGACAGATTACTGATCTGGACAAACAGGTGATGTATTGGGAAAACAAAGGTAAACTGGTGCCTACTCGTGACCTCATAAAGACTCCCGAACAGATAGAGGGCATACGTCGCTCTGGCGTAATCAATACTCTCGTGCTCGACACGGTGGCAAAGGAAATACACCCAGGTATGAATACCCAGGAGATAGACGATATCTGTATGCAGGTGTGCAAGGATAACGGTGCCATACCAGCATGTCTCAACTATGAGGGTTTCCCTAAGTCGGTGTGTACGAGCATCAATGAGGTGGTGTGCCACGGCATACCAAAAAAAGAGGATGTCTTGGAGGAAGGCGACATCGTCAATGTAGACTTCACCACAATTCTTGACGGTTACTTTGCCGATGCTTCGCGCATGTTTATCATTGGTGGCAAAACCACACCCGAGAAAGAACAATTGGTGCGTGTAGCCAAGGAATGTCTGGAGATAGGTATGGAGGCTGCCAAACCGTATTCCTTTGTGGGTGACATAGGTCACGCCATCGAGAAGCATGCCAAGAAGTTTGGTTATGGAGTGGTGCGCGATTTGTGTGGTCATGGCGTAGGACTGAAATTTCATGAAGAGCCAGACGTGGTGCACTATGGACATAAGGGCACGGGTATGCTCCTTGTGCCTGGTATGGTGTTTACCATCGAACCGATGATCAATATGGGTTCCTATAAGGTCTTTATCGATGAAGAAGACCCTTACGGATGGGAAGTCATATCATGGGATGAAAAACCGTCAGCACAATGGGAGCATACGCTCGTGATGACGGAAACAGGAGTAGAGATTCTAACATATTAACATCATGGATACACCTATATATATATTAGGTATAGAGTCAAGTTGTGACGACACCTCGGCAGCAGTACTTAGAAATGGTGTCCTGCTGAGCAATGTCACTGCTTCACAAGATGTGCACATGGCTTACGGCGGTGTGGTGCCTGAGTTGGCATCGCGAGCACATCAGCAAAATATCGTCCCTGTGGTGGACCAGGCGATAAAGCGTGCTGGCATCACTAAGGAACAGTTGTCGGCAATAGCGTTTACTCGCGGTCCTGGCCTTATGGGTTCGCTCCTCGTGGGCGTGAGCTTCACCAAGGGATTGTCGGCATCGCTCGGTATACCAATGGTTGATGTTAACCACTTGCAAGGTCATGTGATGGCGCATTTCATCAAGGAGAGTGACGACGATAACAGTCACCCACCGTTCCCTTTCCTGTGTCTGCTTGTCAGCGGTGGTAACTCGCAGATAGTGAGGGTCGATGCATATAACGATATGAAGGTGCTTGGCCAGACCATAGACGATGCTGCCGGTGAAGCCATTGATAAGTGTTCTAAGGTGATGGGTCTCGGTTATCCTGGCGGTCCTATCATAGACCGACTGGCACGTCAAGGCAATCCACACGCGTATAAGTTTGCCGAACCACATATCCCAGGTCTTGACTACAGTTTCTCGGGACTGAAGACATCCTTCCTCTATAATATGAGGAAATGGGTGGCAGAAGATCCAGACTTCATAGAGCATCACAAGGAAGATATCGCTGCCTCGCTGGAGTTTACCATCGTCGACATACTGATGAAGAAACTCAAGTTGGCAGTCAAGCAGACGGGCATCAAGCACGTGGCAGTGGCAGGAGGCGTATCAGCAAATAATGGATTGCGCAATGCATTTCATGAGGCAGCAGACAAATACGGATGGACGGTATATATCCCGAAGTTTAGTTACACCACCGACAATGCAGCCATGATTGCCATAACGGGCTATCACAAATATCTCGATGGCGAATTCTGTGAAGTGGCAAAGCCACCATTCAGCAAAGTGACATTCCAATAGGAGGTCGCCGTACCTCCTATGGATTGCCTTTTCTGCTTGTAAATGACGCCTAATGGTCACGATCACACATAAAAAACCTTAAATTGATGATTTATTCATGTGTTACTCTTGTAGTTCCGAGTATTTTTTGTAATTTTGCACACTGTTTGGAATAGGTATCATTAAAGAATACTAAAATTAGAGATAGACATGTCTAAGATTTGTCAGATTACAGGAAAAAAAGCTCAGGTGGGATGCAATGTATCACACTCTAAGCATCGCACAAAGCGTACCTTCGATGTGAATCTTTTCACAAAGAAGTTCTACTATGTAGAGGAAGCTTGTTGGATTAGCCTTAAGGTAAGCGCATCAGGTTTGCGCCTTATAAACAAAATAGGTCTTGATGCAGCTCTTAAGCAGGCTGTAAACAAGGGCTATTGCGATTGGAAAGACATTAAAGTTATAGGAGAATAATCATTATGGCAAAGAAAGCAAAAGGTAATAGAGTTCAGGTTATTCTTGAGTGCACTGAAATCAAGAACAGTGGTATGGCAGGCACAAGCCGTTACGTTACCACAAAGAACCGTAAGAACACTCCAGAGCGTCTTGAGTTGATGAAGTATAATCCTATACTCAAGAAGATGACTCTCCACAAGGAAATTAAGTAATAACCCATAAACTTGTTTACTCGGCACGCCGAGCATACAAATAAATAAAATAAGATACTATGGCAAAGAAAGCGGTCGCAACCCTTCATGAAGGTTCTATGGATGGACGCGCATACACAAAGGTCATCAAGATGGTGAGAAGTCCAAAGACTGGCGCTTATATCTTTGATGAGCACATGGTTCCTAACGAGGACGTTAAGGACTTCTTCAAATAAAGAAAGTATTCTTTATAGGTAAATATAAGAATAGGGGATGAGCAACTGCGATAGTTGTTTATCCCCTTTTTCGTTTATGTGCATAGGAGGTACGGCGACCCCGCCGTACCATCTCCATCAAGGATACTAAAAGAGAAGTACCATCTCAAGAAAACTTACCACTTGAGAACTATACCTCCATTGGCAGGAATAGTGACTTTCACTGCGTTATCTTTCGCAAGCGTTATCTCCTGTTGCTTGGATGTCAGCAAGTCAGTGGCATTCACCATTCCTTCTTTTATTCTGAGGAAATCGTAGGCATGCGTAGGAATGTGTATTTCCGTGTCTACTGCATTGTCGGAGAAGTTTACTGCCACCAGCATATCGTTGCCTCTGAGGAAAGCAAACTGCTTACTGCCTAATTGTGGATTCACATACATCAAGTCGTAGGACTGTCCATCGGAGATGGATTTCTCAGTTGTTGCGATATTGAGAATCTGCTTATATTGAGCTTCCAATTTCTTCTCCTTCGTTGTTAGAGCCTTGCGGTCATAAAATCCTCTTCTCACAGTGTCCACGCACCAGTAGTCGAAGATGGTGGTGCGACCGTCCTTGCCAGAGAATCCCTCCTTGTCCATGCCTCTTTCTCCATATTCCTGTCCGAAATATATCATCACAGGATTGTTGCCGAAGAGAGCTGATATGATAAGCGCTGGTATGGCCTTCTCTCCATCGGATGCGAAGAAGTCTGATGCTATGCGCTGCTCGTCATGATTTTCGAGAAAGTAGAGCATATGGTCACGTATGTCATCCACATTCTGCCATTGAGAGGTGATGGCTGATGAAGGGCATGAACCTGTGGTCACGGCGCGCAGCGTGTCATACATGCCCACCTTGTCATAGAGGTAATCAAAACCAGAGGCAATGTAGTTTCTATATTGTGTTGGATTGTACACCTCGCCGATGAGTTTTATATTAGGATACTCAGTCTTCAGTATGACGGATGCATAATGCCAGAAGGCGCTGGGCACCATCTCTGCCATATCGCATCTGAAAGCATCCACACCCTTGGCTGCCCAATAGAGTAGTATGTCAGTCATCTTCTTCCATGTGGAAGGCACAGGGGAGAAGTGTTCCGACGGAGTGCCAGACCAATCGTTGTAGTCTATGCCATAGTTGAGTTTTACCGTCTCATACCAGTCGTTTACCGATGGATGTGCGCTGAAGCAGTCATTGCCAGTTGCCTTAGCAGGACTCTCGTGATAATCCGACGGGCAAGGGCTGGCGAAATCCTCTCCCACGCAATAATAGAAATTATTGGCAGTAGAGAAGTGCATCTGCTGATTGTCTGTCGCGCCAAGATCCTCCACGCCTAACGGTTTGGCGATGGATTTATATTGGCGTGCCACATGATTGGGCACGAAGTCCATGACGACTTTCATGTCAGCCTTATGTGTGCGAGCGATGAGTTGTTCCCACTCCTTCATTCTATCGTCTATGTAGACGGCGAGGTCGGGATCTACGTCGTAGTAGTCGCATATGGCATATGGCGAACCCGCCTTGCCTTTGACTACAGCAGGATGCTGTGTGGGTATGCCGTGGGTGGAATAATCAGTGCATGAAGCATGACGGATAACCCCCGTAAACCAAACATGCGTAGCACCCAACTGGTGGATGCGACGCAATGTTTTCATATCAAAATCATCAAATTTACCTGTGCCGTTGTCAACTATTGTGCCACTCTCTATTCTTGAGGTGTTCTTGTTGCCAAATAGACGGGTAAATACTTGATAGATGACTATCTTTTCCATTATGCTATACCTTTCACAGTCACAGCTTCGTTGCCCTTGGCTATCTTGGCAATCATGCCCTGCAAAGCTTTGCCTGGGCCACACTCTACGAAGTCGGTAGCACCATCAGCTATCATATTCTGCACCTCGTAAGTCCACTTCACTGGAGCTGTGAGCTGAGCGATAAGGTTCTTCTTGATTTCCTCTGGGTCAGTGTGAGGCAGGGCGTCCACATTCTGATATACAGGGAATTTAGGAGTGTGAAACTCGGTAGCCTCAATAGAAGCCTGCAGTTCGTCCTTTGCTGGTTGCATCAGAGGAGAGTGGAAAGCACCGCCCACCTTCAGAGGGAGAGCTCTCTTTGCGCCAGCAGCCTTCAACTGTTCGCAAGCCTCGTTGATAGCGTCGATATTACCAGAGATTACAAGCTGACCAGGACAGTTGTAGTTGGCTGGCACCACGATGTTGCCTTCCTTGGAGATGCTTGTGCAAACCTGCTCCACAGTCTCGTCAGGCAGGGCTATGATGGCTGCCATAGTAGAAGGAGCTGCCTCGCAAGCCTTCTGCATAGCCTGTGCACGTGCAGAGACAAGTTTCAGTCCGTCCTCAAAACTCAGTGCACCAGCTGCCACGAGCGCAGAGAACTCACCGAGTGAGTGGCCTGCCACCATGGATGGATTAAACTCGTCGCCGAGGCAAAGTGCTGAGATTACGCTGTGGAGGAATACTGCAGGCTGAGTCACCTTGGTCTGTTTGAGTTCCTCGTCAGTGCCTGCAAACATAGTATCAGTAATTTTGAAACCGAGTATTTCATCAGCTTCATCGAAAAGTTTCTTTGCAAGTGGGTTGCTTTCATAGAGGTCCTTGCCCATGCCTACAAACTGTGAGCCTTGACCTGGGAATACAAATGCTTTCATCTTTATAATTGTTATTTATCGTATTATATTAATAATGTGTAATGCAAAGTTACAAATAAAAAGGCTAAAAGCCTTATATAATAGATGTTTTTACCATCTTGCCGTACTCCTATGCCTACTCTTAGTCATCCTAAACATCACTGCAAGCAGTATGCCGCGCATCAAGAGATAGGTGAGGAATGCATACCATAAGGCATCGTTGCCCAAGGTGTTTCTCATTGTGAGGTATATGGCGAAGAATGCCGATGTGGCGATAAAACATGACATCAACATAGACATGGCGCGGGTCATGCCGATGAACAGTCCATCATAGAGAAATGCCATCACTCCGCAAACTGGTATCAAGAGTGCAAAGCGGAAATAGGGCACGGAAGCCTCTATCACCATCTTATCGCTTGTCAGTAGTGCCAGTAGGTGGTGTCCGCCCAATGCGTATACTGATGTGAATGCCACAACAAGTATCACGCCCCACATTATCAAGTGGCGGTGGAGTAATCTCATGCTTCGGATATCGCCTGCACCATAATATTTCCCTCCCAATGCTTCTCCTGCAAAGGCAAAGCCGTCCATGATGTAAGAGAAGATGGTGAAGAATGTCATGAGCAATGTATTTACAGACAGAATGACAACGCCTTGCGCACTACCAGCTGAAGTGAAATACATGTTGACAGCTACGAGGCAGAGTGTGCGGAGGAATATCTGCAAGTTGAGCGTCGAGAATGATTTCCCAGTGTCTTCGGATGGCATTTCCTTCTTCTTGAGCAAGACGGCATATCCCTGGTGACGCTTTCTTGCTAAGAGAAAAAGTATGACTGTCGCCGTCCACTGTGAGAGCATAGTGCCAAGAGCTACTCCGCATACGTTCATCTTTAGTGCAAAGACGAAAAGTAGTGACAGGATAATGTTGGTCACATTCTGACTTATCGCCACCATCATCGGAGTCTTGGTGTCCTGCATGCCTATCAACCAACCGTTGAGCGCAAAACTCATCAAGACGGCAGGTGCGCCGAGTATGCAGATATTAAAGTAGGACGTGACTATCTGACGTGTGTCTTCGCCTACTTGAAATGCCCATAGCATGGCGTGACGCAGTGGGAAGCATAGGAAGACGATAATAGCGCCGAGGATGATGGCATTGCGGATGGAGCGAGTAAACATCATGCTTATGTATGCCTTGTCACCACGTCCCAATGCCTGGGAAGTCAATCCCGATGTACTCATGCGGAGAAATCCAAGCACCCAGTACATCACATTGAATATCATTGCACCGACACTGATTGCCGCCAGATATGTAGCATCGCCGATATGTCCCATGATGGCTATGTCGACGAGTGAAAGCAGAGGCACGGTGATGTTGGATATCACCGATGGTAGTGCAAGTCTGAGTATATCCCTGTTCATATGTTGTATTTTGCCTTTCTCTTAGCCGACGGATGTGGCTGAGGAGACATCATTCCCGCGGATGATGATGAGATGCTTGAAGACGTTGCACTTGAAGATGCGCGCTTGCCTGATACCTTCATACCGCGGTATTCAAACCATCGTGTCCATATCCTGTCCACATAGTCTGCTGTCTCGCTACCGCGCATGTATCCGTATTTCACCACGGGATCATTATAGTATTCAGGTTGTGCCAACTTGAGCACATATTCCCTGACAATGCCCCATGCGTAGGGAGACTTGCCGTTTTTCTTTGCTAAAGCCATGGCATCACGCACATGATGGGCGCCACCATTGTAGCTTGCCAATACAAACTTTATTCGTTCCAAAGGGGTAGGGATGTCGGAGAATCGCTTTGACAACTGTGCTATATATCTTGTAGCGGCAGACACATTACTCTCAGGATTGTATATCTCCGACCGTGGCAATCCTATTTCGTCTGCCGTGCCAGGCATTATCTGCATCAGACCACCAGCGCCTGCCCACGACCTCGCGTTAGGGTCAAAGGTAGACTCCTGGTAACACTGTGCTGCAAGCAGCTTCCAGTCCCATTGTGCCACAGGCGCATATCGCTGGAAGAGATGGTCGTAATTAGAGATGATGCCAGCAGAGCGATTGAGCATAGGAGAGTAGACATGGCGCGTGATACTACGTGAGGAAAGCCAGAAAGACTGTTCCTCGTTTACCTTCTTCACCTTGTCTGCTGTAAGCCAATCGTCTATGGCTTCAGCCAGTTTTGTATTCGATTTATTTACAAGCCAATGCCACTTCTTTCCTGAAGCTTTTTCTCCGCATTGCATCAACCCGTCTATGTGCTTACTCATAGGCATCGCCATGACGTCAGCCTCGCCATCCTCTATGCGTTGCACCATGTCAAGAGTGTCCTTGCAGACATCGACTCTGAGCGATACTCCAAGTGACTGACAGAGTTTCTCACACAGGAGATAATGCAGACCCATGCCCCTACCGTGATATTCATAGTAGGTGTCAGGGCCACTCACGGTGACCATGATCATTTCTCCATTGGATATGATGTCGTCAAGGCTGAATGCTGTGCTATCGGCAGGCACTTCATCAGACGTGCTGTCGCCCCATGGGTTAGGGTGCTCCACTTTCTGCTTGCATGATGTCAGAATGGCAATCATGACTAGGTATATGATACTTAAATTCCTGAAACCAACCATAAGCGAGCACAAAATTACTACAATTCTTGGAATAATAAATTATAAATGTTACTTTTGCCATTCGTTAAAGGTGTTTTTATCGTTTAATGGATAATAATACGACAATAGTTTACGGATAAAAAATATAAATATGTTAAGAGTAGCAGTACAATCTAAGGGACGCCTGTTTGAAGACACCATGAATCTGTTGGCAGAGGCTGACATCAAGGTGGGCTCTTCGAAGCGTACTCTTCTGGTAGAGTCAACTAATTTTCCGCTTGAAGTGCTTTATCTGCGTGACGATGATATCCCGCAGTGCGTGGCAAGCGGTATCGCCGACATAGGTATTGTGGGCGAGAATGAGTTTCTTGAACGTTCGGAAGATGCAGAGGTAGTCCATCGCTTAGGATTTTCTAAGTGCCGACTGTCGCTCGCCATCCCAAAGAGTGTGGAATACAAAGGCTTGGAGTGGTTTAATGGTAAGAAGATAGCCACTTCCTATCCTGTCATACTCAAGAAATTCATGTCTGACAACAATATCGATTCCGACATACACGTCATCACTGGTAGCGTGGAGATAAGCCCAGGTATAGGACTTGCTGACGCCATCTTCGATATTGTCAGTTCGGGATCTACTCTCGTGAGCAACAATCTGAAAGAGGTGGAAGTGGTGATGAAGAGCGAGGCTCTGCTCATAGCCAACAAAAATCTTGACTCCGACAAGCGTGCTATCCTCGATGAGATGCTCTTCCGCTTTGATGCAGTGAAGAATGCAGAGGACAATAAGTACGTGAGAATGAATGCTCCAAAGGACAAACTTGAAGAAATAGTAAAAGTGCTCCCGGGACTAAAGAGTCCTACTGTCATCCCGCTTGCTGACGAGGGATGGTGCTCCGTGCACGCAGTGATACACCAGAAGGTGTTTTGGGAGATTATCGGCAAACTGAAGGAACTTGGAGCGCAGGGCATCCTTGTGACTCCTATCGAAAAGATGATAATGTGATGACAATATACGAATATCCCGAAAGAAATACTTGGACATCAATTATCCAACGTCCGCATCTCGATGTGTCACAGTTGGCAAGTGTGGTCAATGGCGTGCTCGATGACATACGTCAGAATGGCGACAGTGCGGTAAAGAAATACGAGGAGAAGTTTGACCATGTCGTGCTCTCATCGCTCAAGGTGAGTGACGAGGAGATGGGTGAAGCCGAAAATCTTGTTGACGCAGATCTCAAAGCCGCACTCGAGCAAGCACATGACAATATAGCAAAGTTTCATGCCTCACAAGCCTTTCATGGCACTCATGTGGAGACATGCAGTGGAGTGGTGTGCTGGCAGAAGAGTGTGCCCATACAAAAGGTAGGACTATACATCCCAGGTGGTACCGCACCCTTGTTTTCCACCGTTTTGATGCTTGCCACACCCGCAAAGATAGCCGGTTGCAAGGACATCGTGCTATGCACACCTCCTAATAAGGAGGGAAAAGTTAATCCTGCCATCCTCGTGGCTGCGCGTATTGCTGGAGTCAATAGGATTTACAAAGCTGGTGGCGTACAGGCAATCGGAGCTATGGCGTATGGCACAGAGTCAATGCCCAAGGTGAGCAAGATATTTGGACCTGGCAACCAATTCGTGATGGCTGCCAAGCAACAAGTGTCGCTCCATGATGTTGCCATCGACATGCCGGCAGGACCTTCCGAGGTGTGTGTTATCGCCGACGAGACCAGCAATCCTGAGTTTGTGGCTGCCGACCTGCTCTCACAGGCAGAGCATGGCACAGACTCGCAAGTGCTACTCATCACAACGAGCAAGTCACTGCTCGATGAGGTGAAGAAAGAACTCGACAAGCAACTCCAGCAGTTGCCACGTAAGGAGATAGCCCAGCAGTCACTTGACAACTCTCGCCTTGTGCTCGTGCATGACACCGATGAGGCGATGGATCTGAGCAATGAGTATGCACCAGAGCATCTCATCATCTGCACTAAGGACTATGAGGCGCTTGCCGACAAGGTGATAAATGCAGGTAGCGTCTTCTTAGGCGACTACGCTTGTGAGAGTGCTGGTGACTATGCTAGCGGTACTAACCACACGTTGCCTACGCATGGTTATGCATTGGCTTACAATGGAGTAAACCTTGATTCTTACAGTAGAAAGATAACATTCCAGTATATCACCGCGGAGGGTATAAAGTCGATAGGACGAACTGTCGAACTGATGGCAGAGAATGAGCAATTGCATGCGCACAAGAATGCCATGACGGTCAGAATAAAATCTATAGAGAAATGAAAAGTCTAAAAGAACTGACAAGGGATAATATCTGGAATCTGGCACCTTACTCTTGCGCTCGCAATGAGTTTAGTGGACGAGTGGCAAATGTATTTCTCGATGCCAACGAGAATCCTTACAATAAACCTTTTAATAGGTATCCCGACCCATTGCAGTTAGAACTAAAGAAGCGCATTTCCATCATCAAGGGTGTCAATGAAGAGTGCATATTCTTGGGCAACGGTAGCGATGAGGCCATCGACTTGCCCTATAGATGTTTCTGCCGTCCCGGTATGGACAATGTGGTGGCTATCGAACCCACCTATGGCATGTACAAGGTGTGCGCTGACATCAACGACACAGAATACCGCCCCGTCTTGCTCGATGAGAATTACAACATCTCTGCAGAGAAGATACTTGCCGCTTGTGACTGGAGAACGAAAATCATTTGGCTTTGTAGTCCGAATAATCCCACGGGCAACAATCTCAATCGTGACGAGATAATAAAGATCTTGCAGGCATTTGATGGCATCGTCATCGTGGATGAGGCATATAGCGATTTCTCCAATGCAAAGCCTTTCAGACATGAAATAGCAAAATACCCCAACCTCATTGTGCTCAACACCCTGAGCAAGGCATGGGGATGCGCTGCCATAAGACTGGGTATGGCATTCGCCAGCAAGGAGATTATCGCACTATTCAATAAGGTGAAGTATCCATACAATATCAACCTGCTCACACAGAAGCAAGCCTTGGAGATACTCCGTGACCCTGTGACGGTGAATAAATGGGTGAAGATGCTCATCCAGGAGAGGGAACTGGTGGTAAGCACATTCCGCAAACTACCTATCTGCGAGAAGGTGTATCCATCGGATGCCAACTTCTTCCTTGCCAAGGTCACAGATGCACAAGCCATCTATGATTACCTCATCGATAAAGGCATAGTGGTGAGAAATCGCAATAAGGTGCAACTCTGTGGCAATTGCCTCAGAATAACCATAGGAACAAGAGACGAAAACTCCAAGCTCCTATCTGCACTAATCAAATATTGATCTTATAGTCATCCGCCAGAGAAGTTATCTTCATCAGCCGATGAAGCTATCTTCTCCGGCCAACGAAGCTATCTTCTCTGGCCAACGAAGCTATCTTCTCTGGCCAACGAAGATATCTTCATAAAAATACGCAGATATACTCTACGTATGTCTAATGGAAATCTTACCCATAAAGAAGAGCATCTTGGACTTTTCTTTAGCAAAATCTAAACTTTTTTATAGCCTATACCACTTTTTGGCATACCTTGCACCGTATCTTTGCACCACAATCATTAAAATAACAAGCAAAGAATATGGCAAAGACAAGCATTCAGTACATAAAGGAAGCTGCAAGAAAGTTGATGGATAGCAAACTCCAACGATTGGGTGCAGCCAAGACTCAAGAAATCTTTCGGGGCGTCATGCAGACTATCGGGTTGGGCACACAGGAAGAGGTGTATCTCTTTGTGGCACTATTTGACCTTAGTTGCCGTGACCAATCATCCGACATGGACGACTTGGCGAGCTACTTCGAGTGCTCTTCCTTAGATATGACAGAATATGTGCCTGCGCTGAAATCCCTTGAGAGCAAAGGCTACATTGTGCGTCGTGGCAAGAGAGAGGAGAATATCCTCCGTCAGAACTTTGCTGTCAGCGATGCGGTGTTGTCGGCCATCATTAATAATGAACCTGTGAAAGTACGTCCTGTAAAGGTATATGGTGTTCAGATGGATAAATATGAATTCTGCAAGGCTATTGCCGAAAAGACGGAAGACGACAATATTGTCACCGATGACTTGGCCCTGTTTGTCGACAAATTGGAGCATAACTGTCCGCACTTTTCATTTGTGAAGAGACTGAAAGCTATGGTCCCCGACATCCTCGATAGGGCGCTTTATTACGACATGTGCTACGACAACTTCTTCCGTGATGGTAAAGGACAGTCTGGCATCAGCTGTACGACAAGCGACATGTTTTCTAACATGAGTCAGCGTATGGCGGTCAGGAAAAGCCTCATGGAAGGAGAACACCCGCTGCAGAAACTGGGACTTTGTGAACTGGAAGACGATGATGAGGTGGGACTGACTGATGAGGGCAAGGAGTTTTTTTATGGCGAAGACTTGAAGGCGTTCGTTAGTTCGTTGAGGTGCAAGGATATCTACGGATTTCTGGAGAAAGTATACGACTTCTTCCACGACCGCGAAAATTATGACTCAAGCGAAGAGCGTGACGTACGTAGGCTAAAGAGAAACCTGCTGAAATATGAGGATGCGAATAGGCACTTGCCAGGTGTGCAGCATATCAGCAAACTCGTTCAGGATGAGTTTGATCGTGTGCTTATCTATACAAGTGGCTACGACTTGACCGAAAACGATTCCACATCATTGTCATATGAGGTGCGTAGCATTTATCCACGTAAGGAGCGCTGCAGAGTGCTGGCCAATTTCAAGGACTACAGCCACACACTGCAAAAGCAGGGGCTGGTAGAGATAGAAAAGACATCATCCCTATTTGGCGAGGATGTGAAACTGAGTCTGACGGATAAGGGAAAGGAAACTATCCTTGGCGAAGATGCAAAAATGTATATAAAAGATGTGTCGGACAAAGACTTGCTTCCTTGCAATAAGATTACAGAGAAGACATTGTTCTTCCCCGATGCCCTCGCAGAGCAGTTGTCTCTCTTGCGCAACAGTCTGAGCCAAGAATACTATCAAGGTCTTTGCGA
>CAVABU010000040.1:0-19106 GCA_963586965.1 Gemmiger formicilis | reverse complement strand
TATTTTTTGAACATTACTAAAAATTGCACGAAACATTATTTTCAAACGTGAAACTGAGAAACAATATATGACTTAGATATAAATTTAGTAATTTTGCATAGCGAACAAACATATAGAAGTAATGAAAAAGAGTTTTTCCTTGATAGCGGTGGCTGTGCTACTCTGCACCTCATGCGCCTCCAACTATCATCTGACAAGTGTCAGCAAGAGTCGCATTCTGATAGACTCCACATACGACAGGAATCCAGATCAGCAAGCAGCGACATTTCTTGCACCTTACAAACAAACAGTTGACAGCATGATGAGCCCCGTGGTGGGACACATAGCACGCTACATGGCTTCCTATCATCCAGAAAGCGAATTGTCTAACCTGATGGCAGATATTCTCCTATGGGCTGGTGACAAATATAATGAGAAACCCGTATTCAGCCTCTACAATATGGGAGGCATACGTGCTTCTCTCCCCGAGGGTGCCGTGACATATGGTGACATTCTGAACGTAGCACCTTTTGAAAACAAGATTTGCTTCTTTGACCTCAAGGGCGAAACTGTCAATAAGTTGTTTGAGCAGGTGGCTGCTAGTGGTGGCCAGGGAGTCAGCCATGGTATACAACTGGTGTGTAGCAAAGACGGCAAACTCATCTCTGCAAAGATAAACGGCAAGGATGTGGACCCTAATGCCACCTATCGCGTGTCATCTATAGACTATTTGGCACAGGGTAATGATGGTCTGACTGCACTAAAGGAAAAGACTAACGTCAACAGTCCCAAAGGTAAGGAAAACAATGCGCGCGCAGTCATCATGGACTATTTCAAGGAGAAGGAAAGCCGTGGCGAGATTGTGGATAGCAATGTAGAGGGACGCATAATAATAAAATGACAACAGCTAAACATCAAGACATATGAAAACAAACACACGAATAGTCTGCCTGTTGATATTACTCGCGACCTTTGTCTCTGCAGGAGCAAAGGGCAAGAAGGAATTAACCATACTGCACACCAATGACACTCATAGTTGCATACTGCCGCTGAGCAATCACCTTGCCGACACATTGTTGGCAGGTAGAGGTGGTTATCTGCGACGCATCAATATGATAAAGGAAGAGCGCAAGAAGGACCCGAAACTGCTTCTGCTTGATAGTGGAGATTTCTCCCAGGGTTCACCTTATTACACTATATACAAAGGTGACGTGGAAGTGAATCTGATGAATATGATGGGCTATGACGCATGCACGATAGGCAATCACGAGTTTGACTTTGGTCTGGAGAATATGGCTCGCTTATTCCGCATGTGCAAATTTCCAATAGTCTGCGCCAACTACGATTTCACTGGCACACCTGTGGAGGGAACAGTGAAACCATACACTATCATCAAGCGCAAAGGGCTGAAGATTGGTATCTTTGGTATATCGCCACGTCTCGAAGGACTGGTTTCAGAGGACAGGTGTCAGGGGGTGAAATATCTTGATCCTAAAGAGAAGGCAGCAGAGATGGCTGACCTACTAAAGAACAAAGAGAAATGCGACATAGTGATATGCCTCAGTCATATGGGTTGGATCTCGACAGACGAGGACAACGATCATGAAATAATAGGCAACACGCGCAACATTGACCTTGTACTTGGTGGGCATTCACACTCTTACTTGAAAGGTTTGGAGTATGTGAAGAATCTCGATGGCAAGAGCATACCTGTAGACCAAAATGGCAAGCATGCCCTCTTTGTAGGCAAACTCAAACTTGAATTCGAATAGCACTATGCACCGCAAGACATCAGAGATAACAAAGGATGTGAAGGTATTGCTGGAACATTTGGAAAAGAAGATTGTCGGTTCGCTTCACGAGCATCCCTCAAAGGAGATGCTTGACCGCCTCTCAATCCTCGCAGGATTCCAAGACTGGGAGAGTTTTAAGAAAGAGATAAACGAGGGAGAAGAATCTTAATGGGCAAAGCGATGACGCTTAGCATACTAAAAACAATAGGGTGCAGCTTTTATGCTACACCCTATTGCTTTTATTTATGTCTATTAGCTCTCTGCTCACGATATTTCGCTTTCTGACGCGCAGAACCCGATCCGTGGGCGCCAGTGATATATTTCTTTTTCTTTGCTTTGGTCTTCACCTTATCGGCATTGGGGTCTTTGCGTTCACCGCCCTTACCGAAGTTGATGCCGTTGATAAGGATGTTGTCGAAATCGTCCATAACGGTTTTTATCTAATGATTAATGATGGAACAAGCGTATGCCTGTGAATGCCATGGTGATGCCATACTTATCGCAGGTGTCAATGACATTGTCATCGCGCACCGAACCGCCAGCCTGGGCTATATACTCCACTCCACTCTTGTGAGCACGCTCGATATTGTCGCCAAATGGGAAGAATGCGTCAGAACCGAGAGACACTCCCTTATTCTGCGCTATCCAAGCCTTCTTCTCCTCACGGGTGATAGGTTCGGGCTTCTCTGTGAAGAAATTTTCCCATATACCGTCAGCAAGTACGTCCTCATAGTCATCAGAAATGTATACATCGATGGTATTGTCACGGTCAGCACGGCGAATGCCCTCCTTGAAAGGCAGGTTCATCACCTTAGGACACTGGCGTAGCCACCATATATCGGCTTTATTACCAGCCAAACGCGTACAGTGAATACGACTCTGCTGACCTGCGCCGATACCTATGGCCTGACCATCCTTAACATAGCAAACGGAATTTGACTGTGTGTACTTGAGAGTGATGAGAGCAATCATCAAGTCACGCTTAGCCTCAGGGGTGAAGTTCTTCGCCTTGGTCGGGATATTCTCAAAGAGAGAGTCATCATTGAGTTTTACCTCATTGCGTCCCTGCTCGAATGTCACGCCAAAGACTTGCTTTCTCTCGATTGGATTAGGCACATATGATGGGTCAATCTTTATCACATTGTAAGTACCCTTGCGCTTTGCTTTGAGTATCTCTATAGCCTCTGGAGTGAAGTCTGGAGCTATCACACCATCGCTCACCTCACGCTTGATGAGAGTAGCAACAGCCTCATCACAAGTGTCGCTCAGAGCGATGAAGTCGCCGTAGGAACTCATACGATCTGCGCCACGAGCACGGGCATAGGCACATGCTATAGGAGAAAGAGGTATCTTCACATCATCAACAAAGTAAATCTTCTTCAGAGTGTCGTCAAGGGGCAGTCCCACGGCAGCACCAGCAGGACTTACATGTTTGAAACTTGCAGCTGCGGGCAGACCAGTAGCCTCCTTCAGTTCCTTAACCAACTGCCAAGAGTTGAGGGCATCAAGGAAGTTGATGTAGCCAGGACGACCGTTGATAACTTCGATTGGCAACTCGCCCTCAGTCATAAAGATGCGTGAGGGTTTCTGATTGGGATTACATCCGTACTTAAGTGATAGTTCTTTCATATTGTGTTCTGATTATCATTTCTCTACTGTCAGCGAACCAGTCTTGGAGACCTTCACCTTGATATCACGAAGTTTATGGTTCGCGTGATCAAAGATACGTGCTGGGTCATATCGTCTACCCTGCACATTGAGTTCAAAATGGAGGTGCTCCGTAGTGGCGCGTCCTGTGCGACCTGCCAGGCCTATCACCTGTCCAGCGCTCACCTTCTCGCCCGCCTTCACCAGATTTTTCGACATATGAGAATAGAGAGTCTTGATGCCATGTGCATGTTGTATCTCTATGCAGTTGCCATAACCGGCAAAAGGTCCGCTACGCAACACCTTACCCTCAAAGGCAGCGAGTATCTTGTCATTGGGAGTGGTCTTTAGATCTACGCCCGAATGGTTTCGTTTACCTCCGTAAGGACTTATTACCTTGGCATCAGGCAAAGGATAGGACCAACGATTGGCTGCTATCTGTGAAAGGTCAATGACTACGAACGACTTGCCATCGAAATCATCTTCACCAGTGTAGGCCATCAGGCCCTTTCCACGGGCATCGTGTCTGAGAGCAGCCACCTTCACACGCGTGCCATCCTTCTTTATCTTTAGAGTGATATTGCGTAGGCGGTGGCTATTCAGTTCCACCACAGTTTCAGGATTGATACGTCGACCATTGACCATTATGGCAAAGGTGCAATATGTCTCTTGCCCGATACCACCCACAATGGCGATGGTCTGTCCTGCTTTCACTCGGTCACCCACCTTAACAAGGTTTTGAGCATTGTCACCATAGACAGTTTCCAGGCCGTTGTCATGACGTATAACAATGATATTACCCTGTTCGGGATGTTTGTATGACAAGCGCACAACACCGGAAAACATTGCCTTTACTGCGTCGCCCTTCTTGGTGAAAATCTGCATCTCCGAGTGATTCTTCACTATGAGAGCCTTGCCGACAGGCAGAGGGAATGAATAATCTTGCGCTGGAAGTTGGGAGAAGTCTATCTCGAAAGTGTTGCTACGGTCAAACAATCCTGGTGTAGCAATGCTAATCTGCTGCTGTTCGGCAGCAGTGAATTTCTTTTCTTGCGCCCACAGGGCATCTGCAAAGGCAAATGTCAGGAGCAAGGCCATTAGTCGTAGATTGGTTGTCAATAGGTTTAGGTTCATCTTATCATTATAGCATTGAAATTGCGTCCACACTTCTCCAGGCCTTTCTGTTCTACTCGCGCAGAGAAAAGTCGGTCGGTGTTGTCATACGTGCAGATGCGCTCTATGTAAATATTCTCAGCCTTGACTCCGCTATCAAGAAGTATTTGTCGATTGCATTCCCAAAGGTCAAGATGCCACTTGGCATATCTCTTTGCAATGCTCGACATATCAAAGCCAGCCTTAGCGAAGGCTTCATACACCTCATCGCCCACCTCAAAATTCTTTAGGGATATGCCTGGTCCTATTACTGCTTTGATGTCAGAAGGCTTTGTACCATACACGTCCTGCATAACACTAATTGCCTTGGCGGAAATGCAACTAACGGTGCCTCGCCAACCGGAATGTATGGCTGCTACGGCCTTTGTATTGTTATCATAAAGAAGCACAGGAATGCAGTCAGCTGTGCTCACTCCTATGCAGACACCACGCAAGGATGTCACGACGGCATCATATCCCTCGAGTGCATCCTTTTTGTCTTCCGCCTGCATGTCGACAATGTGTCCATCTATGGGAAGCACCTTGTCAGAATGCACCTGATGAGGCATTATCAGATGCGAGTCATCTATATTAAGCATCTGGCAGAGACTCTTACGGTCTCTGCCAATAGCCCTTTGCGTAGTGAATGCCACTACCTCGGGACCGAGGGTATGATATTCATACACATTATTCATTTACATCATCGATGTCTTCAATGTAGTCCGCATCGTCAATAAACTCAATATCATCGTCGTCTGTATCTTCCACATAGACGATATCTTCGTCCTCGCCCTCATCTTGCATCTCCTTATTGAGGAATGCCAGAGGTTTGTTGCGGTGTACGATGATCTGCTCGTCTATAGCGCCCTGCATCTTGTTGCTCTCCTTGTTGAGTTCGTTCCAAAGGACGTCTTTCAACTCGTCAATGCCATATCCCGTGACACTTGATATAAACACGCAAGGTAAATCTTCTGGCAATGTCTCCTTGAGCATTGCAATCAGTTCTTCATCGAGCAAGTCGCACTTTGTCACTGCGAGCACACGATGCTTGGCGAGCATGTCGGGATTAAACTGCTTCAACTCGTTGAGCAATATCTCGTATTCCTTCTTTATATCCTCCGTATCACCCGGCACCATAAAGAGGAGCAGAGAGTTGCGCTCTATATGACGAAGGAATCTGAGTCCAAGTCCCTTACCTTCACTTGCACCTTCGATGATGCCTGGGATATCCGCCATAACGAATGACTTGCTATCACGGTAAGCCACGATGCCAAGTGAGGGTTCCATGGTGGTAAAAGGATAGTTAGCTATCTTCGGACGAGCATTTGACACAGCACTCAGCAGTGTGGATTTACCAGCATTAGGAAAACCTACGAGGCCGACATCGGCGAGGAGTTTCATCTCAAGGATGACCGTCATCTCCTGCATAGGGTCACCTGGTTGGGCGAAGCGTGGTGCTTGGTTGGTGGAAGTGCGAAACTGGAAGTTGCCCAATCCACCACGACCACCTTTGAGCAATACCACCTCTTGTCCGTCATAGCGCACGTCACAGATGTATTTACCTGTCTCGGCATCATATGCCACCGTGCCACATGGCACGTCGATATAGACATCCTTGCCGTCGGTGCCATGGCATTTATCCTTACCACCATTACCACCATGCTCAGCAAAAATATGGCGCTGATATTTGAGATGCAATAGCGTCCAGTGGTTATGGCTACCACGCAGGATGATGCTTCCGCCTTTACCTCCGTCACCACCATCAGGACCACCGTTGGGCTGATACTTCAGATGACGCAGATGCATACTTCCCCTTCCGCCCTTTCCTGAGCGGCAAAGAATTTTCACGTAGTCAATGAAGTTGCTTTCCATAACAGTCGGTCCTTGGGGATATATTGAGTAATCGTTATCTTTTAATTGTTGTCAATAGCCTTCTTTATCTCGGCATATATATCATCGATGGATCCTACGCCATTGATCTTGGCATACTTACCCTCATTGATATAAAAGTCCTTGAGAGGAAGAGTCTGTGAATAGTATGTAGCGAGACGCTTCTTTGCTGTCTCCTCATTATCGTCAGCACGTCCGCTGGTCTTGCCACGTGCGATGATACGCTTGATGAGTTCTTCGTCATCTACCTCAAGACCAATAACTACGCTCACACTTTCGCCACGCTCAGCGAGCATTGCATTGAGAGCCTCAGCCTGTGCGATGGTGCGAGGAAATCCGTCGAAGATAACTCCAGGGATATCCTTACCTTTAGAGTCAAGCACGCCAGCAAGCATATCAATGATGAGTGAGTCTGGCACAAGCTTGCCCTCATTAATATACTGCGATGCAGTCTTACCGAGCTCAGTACCTGCCTTTATCTCTGCACGGAGCACGTCACCTGTGGAGATGTGTGCTACGCCATATTCTGCGATAATCTTGTCACTCTGAGTTCCTTTGCCGGAGCCTGGAGCTCCGAAGATGATAATGTTCTTCATAATCTTATATATCTTTTTACCTTTTTAATCTTCCGATAGCACGAATTATTCTTCTGACAACACGTACAAATCTTTATAGTTTCTGCCTTGCTGATTATAGTCGAGACCATATCCCACGATAAAGTCATCGCCGATATTGATCACTCCATAGTCAATGTCAAGAGGCACCTTGAGACGTTGTGGCTTTACAAACAATGAACAGATGTGCACCGAAGCAGGATTGCGAGTACCGAGACTTTCTATCATCTGCTTCATGGTAAGTCCCGACTCCACGATATCCTCCACGATAACCACAGTGCGTCCGGTTATATCCTCATTGATACCCATCACCTCATGTATCTTACCTGTGGAAGTCGTCCCTTGGTAACTTGCCAACTTAACGAACGACAGTTCACATGGGATATTCACCCTCTTCATCAAGTCTGAGGCAAACATAAATGAGCCGTTGAGCACGGGCATAAACAAGGGATTCTTGTCTTTCAGGTCTTCATTAATACGTTTTGCCACTTTATCTATCTGACTTAGGATTTCCTCCTCGGTCATCATTATCTTAAAAGACTTGTCTTGTATTGTAATCTTTTCCATACCTGAAACACAAATATTTGACGCAAAATTACTAAAAAAACGACAAATAGGAGTCATCGTTTGCATTAATTTTGTATTTTTGCAGTGTTATGCAGATATTCACTGGCACACAGATACAAGACTGGGATAAGTATACTATTGAGCACGAGCCAATTCACTCTATTGACCTTATGGAACGTGCAGCGAAGGCTATCACGGAAACAATCATCAAGCGTTGGGACAACACTCGCACATTTATTGTGTTTGCAGGCTCTGGCAACAATGGTGGTGACGCATTGGCAGTGGCGCGAATGTTGGCGGACAAGGACTACCAAGTGGAGGTGTATCTCTTCAATACCACGGGTAGGTTGTCAGACAACTGCGTCAAAAATATACAGCTCCTACGCAACACGAAGAAGGTAAAGAAGTTTACTGAAGTGAAACAAAACTTCGAACCGCCACATCTTGACGAACGCACTATAGTTATCGATGGACTATTCGGATCTGGGCTTAACAAACCGCTACAGGGTGGTTTTGCTTCATTGGTGAAATATATCAATGCTTCTGCAGCCTTTGTTGTCAGCATAGATATGCCGTCAGGACTATTTACTGAAGATAATACTGCCAATATACGTCAGAATATCATGCGAGCTGACCTCACGCTGACGCTACAGCAAAAGAAGTTGGCAATGTTTTTGGCTGACAACGAACCGTTTCTTGGAGAAATAGAAGTGCTTGACATCGGTCTATCGATAGAATATGTCAGACGCACTCCTGCTACATTTCACCTATTGGGAAATCGTGATGTAGCCAACATGCTACGACCACGCTCCAAATTCTCTCATAAAGGTACTATGGGGCATGCACTGCTCTTTGTTGGTTCATACGGCATGGCAGGGGCAGCCATTCTCTCCGCCAAAGCTACACTTAGAAGCGGTGCAGGTAAAGTGACGGTGCATACTCCTCTTTGCAATAATGATATACTGCAGGTTTCAGTCCCTGAGGCTGTATTGCAACATGATGCTGAGGATACATTCATCTCCCACAATGCAGACACGGACGACTATGATGCAGTGGCAATAGGTCCTGGCATAGGACAGAATGAGGATACTGCCATAGCAATGATGTCGCAGATTAGGCGCACACAGTGTCCGATGGTGCTGGATGCTGATGCGCTCAATATTCTCGCACAGCACAAGACTTGGCTCAATCAGTTGCCTGCCGACTTGATAATGACTCCCCACCCTGCCGAGTTTGACAGGATAGAGGGCAGAATGTCCAACGGCAGTTATGATCGGTTAGCAAAAGCACGCAAGATGGCTGAGGACTTAAAGTCATATATAGTGTTAAAGGGGCATTACTCGGCACTATGTTGTCCCGATGGAGAGACCATCATCAACTCCACTGGCAATGCGGGTATGGCTACAGCTGGCTCAGGCGATGTGCTGACAGGAATAATAACAGGACTGCTCGCACGAGGATACACACGCAGATCTGCCTGCATACTGGGCATGTATCTGCATGGTTTGGCGGGTGACATCGCTGCTGAGGAGATAGGCGAAGAAAGCCTTATTGCCAGTGACATCATAAAGATGTTGCCGGAAGCATTCAAGAAAACTATGGGACAGTTGTCTACAACAAGATAACCAAACAAGAAAATCAAACGAAAAACCAAAAACATCAACAATATGAAGAAAACGGCGTTAATGATGCTCGGCACATTGTTGGCGACAATGGCGGGAAATGCACAGGTAGAGGGTACTCGATATTATCTTCCCAAGACTGAGATGCGCATACAGGTACTCGTAGAGAAGACCACCTACACACCAGGTGACTTTGCTGCTTACTCGGAAAGATTTCTGAAAAAGGTGGAAAGCGAGAAACCTACTACATCATACAATATCGTAGGTATGAAGATGTATACCACTTCCATTCCCGACACTGCGAAATGCTATGTCGTACCTATTGATAAGAAGCACACAATATTCAACGTAGACCTTGATCGTAGTGGAATACTCCTTGCCATAAACACTAAGGGAAAGGAGATAGCACAACCTGAGTCATTCACTCCTGCACAAAAAAAGGCGCCCATCAACCCACGCGACTACATGAGCGAGGAGATACTTGCTGCAGGTAGCACTGCGAAGATGGCAGAACTTACAGCGCGCGAGATTTACGACATACGCAGTTCGCGTAACGAACTGACACGTGGCGAGGCGGACTACATGCCTAAGGATGGTGACCAACTAAAAATCATGCTTGACAATCTCAATAAACAAGAGAGCATCCTGTTGCAGATGTTTCAAGGCACTACAGAAAGAGACACCATAGAACAAGAGATAGTATTCTGTCCGAAAGGAAATGAGGGCAACGAGAGTGGAGAAAGTAGCATACTGTTTCGCTTTAGCAAAAAACTTGGACTCGTAGATGCTGACGACCTTGCAGGTGACCCTTACCGTCTGAACATAGAGGACCTAAAGACTATCCCTGAACTCCACACTGCAGTAGACGGAGAGAAGAAATCTAAGGAACCTACTGGTATCACAGTGAATATGCCTGGCAAGATAAAGGCAACAATAACCGCACATAACCGCATTGTGAGCTCCTTCGAACTCTATGCCGCACAATACGGACGCATAGAGATTCTTTCCGATAATCTGTTCGGCAAGAAGATGGTGAGCAAGCTACGTCTTAACCCAACTACAGGTTATGTAGAATCATTAGAAACAGAGCCTCTTGATTAAAGTGAATATCCACAAAAACGCCGTGCTATGAAGAATCATAACACGGCGTTTTTTATTTATACGAAGTACTTATTCTTTAGTTCTCCTTACCATTCTCAAAAGGAGTGGCAGTGCGAGGAGCACTTTCTGCTACTGGGAGCTTAATGCGACCAAACTGCTGCTCATACTTAACAACATTTTCCTGCAATGCCATCAGCAGACGCTTCACATGCTCTGGAGCGAGGATTACTCGTGCACCAACATTAGCCTTGGTAAGACCTGGTAATATAGCAGCGAAATCAATTATAAACTCTGTAGGAGAGTGTGTGATGAGCGCAAGGTTTGCATAAACGCCCTTTGCTATTTCTGGTTCGAGGTTAAACTGTAATTGTTTGTTATTTTCTTCCATAACAGTTATCAGATTAAAGTGATTGATGTTAGTTTTTTTACAAGGAGCTTCCTCCCGCACGAGGAGGAAGCTCCCACATAATATTTTAATGATTACTCAGCAGGCTGATATGCATCTATGACATTCTTGCGGTTGGCCTCCATTCTCTCATGATCCTCCTTTGAACCAACGATGAGCTTAGACCACTGGCGCAGACCTGTACCAGCAGGTATCAGGTGACCACAGATAACATTCTCCTTCATTCCCTCGAGATAGTCTACCTTACCACGGATAGCGCTCTCATTGAGCACCTTAGTGGTCTCTTGGAAGGAAGCGGCAGACATAAAGCTCTTAGTAGCAAGTGATGCACGTGTTATACCCTGTAGCACCTGTGTAGAGACTGCTGGCTTTGCATCACGCACGACAACCTGACGAAGGTCACGGCGCTTGAGGGATGAGTTCTCATCACGCAACTTTCTTGCAGTGATAATCTGTCCTGCGTGGAGATTCTCAGAATCACCAGCATCTACTACCACCTTCTTGCCCCATATGCGGTCATTCTCCTCGATGAAGTCGAGTTTGTCAACAAGTTCCTGCTCAAGGAATGATGTATCACCTGGATCATCAATCTGCACCTTACGCATCATCTGACGCACAATAATTTCAAAGTGCTTGTCATTGATAGGCACACCCTGCAGACGGTATACATCCTGAACCTCATTCACGATGTACTCCTGAACGGCAGTAGGACCTTGTATAGCGAGGATGTCGCTCGGTGTCACTACACCGTCAGACAATGGAGTTCCTGCACGCACAGCATCATGCTCTTGCACAAGAATCTGACGAGAGAGTGATACTGTGTAGGTCTTGCTCTCACCATGCTTAGGTGTGATGATAATCTCGCGGTTACCTCTCTTCACCTTACCCATTGTCACCTCACCATCGATTTCGGAAACGATAGCTGGGTTAGATGGGTTACGAGCTTCAAAGAGCTCAGTCACACGTGGAAGACCACCAGTGATATCACCAGCACCACCTACGGCACGTGGAATCTTCACAAGTGTCTGACCTGTCTTTATCTCGCTTCCATCTTCCACTACGACGTGTCCACCTACAGGGAAGTTGTATGTACCTACAACATTACCACTAGCGTCAACAATATCACAACTTGGAACAAGTGTGCGGTCCTTAGCATCAGTGATAATCTTCTCTGCCAAACCTGTAGTATCGTCGGTTTCGATCTTGATGGTTTGTCCCTCTATAACATCACGGAAGCGCAGTGTTCCAGCATATTCACTAAGAATAACGGCATTGAATGGGTCCCACTTAGCGATGAGGTCGCCCTTCTTTACAAGGTCACCATGCTGATAGTAGAGAGAAGAACCATAAGGCACGTTGAGGTTTGACACTGCAATGCCAGTAGTAGGATCAATGAAACGGATTTCAGTCAATCGGCTTACCACCTTCTTGCACTCCTTGCCATCCTCTTCAAATGGTACGGTGCGGAGCTCATCAAACTCGATGCGTGCATCATTCTTTGCTGTGATAGAAGCATTGGCAGCTGCGTTACCAGCCACACCACCGGCGTGGAAGGTACGGAGAGTCAACTGTGTACCAGGCTCACCAATAGCCTGAGCAGCGATGACACCGACAGCCTCACCAAGTTGTACCATCTTCTGAGTAGCAAGGTTACGTCCGTAACACTTCATACATATACCCTTGCGACTCTCGCAAGTAAGTACGGAGCGTACTTCCACCATCTCGATGCCAGCATCCTCGATAGCCTTTGCTCTTGCCTCATTGATTTCCTCACCAGACTCGCAGATGACGAGACCTGTGTGTGGGTCAATGATATCGTGAACGCTCACACGACCGAGTATGCGATCGTAGAGTGAAGAGATAACTTCATCGCCATTCTTGATAGCGCGACACTCAAGACCACGGAGCGTACCACAATCTTCCTCGGTGATAATCATGTCATGTGACACGTCAACGAGTCGACGGGTAAGGTATCCTGCATCGGCAGTCTTCATAGCGGTATCGGCAAGACCCTTACGGGCACCGTGGGATGCGATAAAGTACTCAAGCACTGACATACCTTCCTTAAAGTTGGAAAGAATAGGGTTCTCAATAATCTGAGCAGTCTCAGCACCAGACTTGGTAGGCTTTGCCATAAGACCACGCATACCAGAGAGCTGCTTAATCTGATCCTTAGAACCACGGGCACCAGAGTCAAGCATCATAAACACAGCGTTGAATCCCTGGTCAGCCTCCGTCATCTGCTTGAGAAGCACATCACCAAGTTCACTGTTTACATGAGTCCAGGTTTCGATTACCTGATTGTAACGCTCCTTGTCGGTGATGAATCCCATGTTATAGTTGTCGGTGATAGCCTGCACCTCCTTGTTACCTCTTTCTACAATCTCATCCTTCTCCTTAGGAATGATGATATCATCAAGGTTGAATGAAAGACCTGCAACATATGCCATACGATAACCAAGGTTCTTTATACCATCGAGGAACTCACAGGCGCGAGCCATACCGACAGCCTTGATAACGTTAGCGATAAGTCCACGCAGCGTCTTCTTAGAGATGATGTCATTGAAGAAGCCAATCTCATCAGGAATGATGTCATTTGCGATGACACGACCTACTGTGGTCTCCACCATTCTCTTCTGCATCTTGCCGTCAACGAGGTCATTTACGATGACCTTTACGAGAGCGTGCAAGTCACAACGACCTTCATTGTTGGCGATGATAGCCTCCTCAGGACCATAGAATGTCAAGCCTTCGCCCTTAGCACCAGGACGCACCTTTGTGATATAATAGAGACCAAGCACCATATCCTGAGAAGGCACCGTGATAGGGTTACCATTTGCAGGATTAAGGATGTTGTGACTCTGGAGCATCAGTATCTGTGCTTCGAGGATTGCCTCATTGCTCAATGGGAGGTGCACAGCCATCTGGTCACCATCGAAGTCGGCGTTGAATGCAGTACATGCCAATGGATGCAACTGGATAGCCTTACCTTCAATCATCTTAGGCTGGAATGCCTGTATACCGAGACGGTGAAGTGTAGGAGCACGGTTCAAGAGAACTGGGTGACCCTTCATCACATTTTCAAGGATATCATAGATGATTGGCTCACGACGGTCTACAATCTTCTTTGCTGACTTTACAGTCTTCACTATACCGCGCTCAATGAGCTTACGGATGATGAATGGCTTGTAGAGTTCGGCAGCCATCTGCTTTGGCAGACCGCACTCACCCATCTTAAGTTCAGGACCTACGACGATAACCGAACGTGCAGAATAGTCTACACGCTTACCGAGGAGGTTCTGACGGAAACGTCCTGCCTTACCCTTAAGAGAGTCTGACAATGACTTCAAAGGACGATTGCTCTCGCTCTTCACAGCGCTTGACTTACGGCTGTTGTCAAAGAGTGAGTCCACAGCTTCCTGAAGCATACGCTTCTCGTTACGAAGAATCACCTCAGGTGCATGTATCTCTACAAGTCTCTTCAGACGATTGTTACGGATGATAACCCTACGGTAAAGGTCATTGAGGTCGGATGTTGCGAAACGACCACCATCCAGCGGTACGAGAGGACGAAGCTCTGGAGGTGTTACAGGTATCACCTTCATAATCATCCACTCAGGACGGTTTACATCCTTGCTTGCACGGAAAGCCTCTACGATACGCAGACGCTTGAGTGCTTCTGTCTTACGCTGCTGGCTTGAGTCCTTTGCAGCCATATCGCGCAGTTCATATGAAAGAGCATCGAGGTCAAGTCCAGCGAGCAAATCATATACTGCCTCAGCACCCATCTTAGCGATGAACTTGTTAGGATCTGTATCTTCCAAAAGTTCATTGTTAGGATCGAGCTTATTTTCAACGATATCAAGATATTCATCCTCTGTAAGGAGGTCGAGCTTATGAGAACCATTAAGTTCAAATCCATCTTGATCTGTACGTCCCTCAAGAGCACCTGGGCGGATTACTACATATCTTTCATAGTAGATAACCGAATCCAGTTTCTTGGTAGGCATACCGAGCAGGTATCCGATCTTGTTAGGAAGCGAACGGAAGTACCAGATGTGAGCTACAGGCACCACGAGTTCGATGTGTCCTGCACGCTCGCGACGCACCTTCTTCTCAGTCACCTCCACACCACAACGGTCGCAGACAATGCCTTTATAGCGGATACGCTTGTACTTACCACAAGCACACTCATAATCCTTGGTAGGACCAAAGATGCGTTCGCAGAACAGACCATCACGCTCCGGCTTGTAAGTACGGTAGTTGATGGTTTCAGGCTTGGTCACCTCACCATAAGAATTCTCAAGAATCTCTTCAGGCGAAGCCAGACTGATGGTTATCTTAGTAAAATTATTTTTTACCTTTTTATCTTTTTTGAAAGCCATATTCTTTTCTGTTTATGATGCTATTAATCCAGTTTCACACTCAAGCCGAGACCACGAAGCTCATGCAGCAACACATTGAGCGATTCAGGTATACCTGGTGTTGGCATTGGGTCGCCCTTGACGATTGCCTCGTATGTTTTACTACGTCCCACTGTATCGTCTGACTTGACGGTGAGTATTTCCTGGAGCACGTGAGAAGCACCGAATGCCTCGATTGCCCAGACCTCCATCTCTCCGAAACGCTGACCACCAAACTGTGCTTTACCACCAAGTGGCTGCTGAGTGATGAGAGAGTAAGGACCGATAGAACGAGCGTGCATCTTGTCTTCCACCATGTGTCCGAGTTTTAGGAAGTAGGTCATACCGACAGTAGCAGGCTGGTCAAAGCGGGCACCTGTCTCTCCATCATAAAGGTATGTAGAGCAATAGCGTGGAAGTCCTGCCTTGTCTGTCCACTCATTGAGGTCTTCGAGGTGAGCACCATCAAAGATAGGAGTAGCAAACTTAACACCCAGACGCTTACCAGCAGCACCAAGCACAGCCTCGAATATCTGACCGAGGTTCATACGTGAAGGCACACCCAGAGGGTTGAGCACGAGGTCTACAGGACGACCGTCTTCCATAAACGGCATATCTTCTACGCGTACAATCTTGGATACGATACCCTTGTTACCGTGACGACCTGCAAGTTTATCACCCACACCGATCTTACGCTTCTTAGCCACGTATACCTTTGCCATCTGGAGAATGCCTGAAGGCAGGTCATCACCGATAGAGATAGCAAACTTGCGACGCTTGAGTTCTGCATCGAGCAACTTGTACTTGCGGATATAGTTTACGATAAGCTTCTGTATGAGTTCATTCGTATGTTCGTCCTCTGTCCAAGCATTTGACTGGATACCATCATACTCAAGGTTCTTGAGAGCAGTAGCAGTATACTTGCTTCCCTTAGTGATAATCTCAGCACCAGAATAATCCTTGATACCCTGGCAAGTCTTGCCTTCGGTAAGGATCATCAACTTGTCTACGAGAATATCCTTCAGGTCATTATTCTTTGCTTCATACTCCTCATCGAGCTTCTGCAGCAGTACCTTGTCAGCCTTCTTTGATTCGCGTGTCTTGATAGCACGTGAGAAGAGCTTCTTGTCAATGATGATACCAGAAAGCGAAGGATTGGCTTTCAATGAAGAATCCTTCACATCGCCAGCCTTGTCACCGAAGATAGCACGGAGGAGCTTCTCTTCTGGTGAAGGTTCGCTCTCTCCCTTAGGAGAAATCTTACCGATAAGGATGTCACCTGGTTCTACACGGGCACCTACACGGATAATACCATTATCATCAAGGTCTTTAGTAGCTTCCTCGCTGACATTTGGGATATCGGAAGTGAACTCTTCCATACCGCGCTTGGTCTCACGTACATCGAGTGTGTACTCATCAACGTGTACTGATGTAAGCACGTCTTCACGTACAAGACGCTCTGAAAGTACGATAGCATCCTCATAGTTGTAACCCTTCCATGGCATGTAAGCCACGAGGAGGTTGCGGCCAAGAGCCAACTCACCGTTTTCTGTAGCGTAACCCTCGGTAAGGATGTCACCCTTCTTCACGCGCTGTCCCTTATGACAGATAGGACGAAGGTCGATGACCATATTCTGGTTTGTACGACGGAACTTTGGTATGCGATACTCCTTAAGTGCTGGTTCGAAACTTACGAAGTCCTCTTCCTCAGTGCGATCATAGAGGATACGGATAGTTGTAGCATCGAGATAATCAATGACACCATCACCCTCAGCAGTAATCATAGTACGAGAGTTCTCGCACACCTGCTTCTCAAGACCTGTACCTACGATAGGTGCATCATTGTGAAGCAATGGCACTGCCTGGCGCATCATGTTACATCCCATCAACGCACGGTGACCGTCATCATGCTCAAGGAAAGGAATAAGTCCTGCCGAAACAGAAGCTATCTGCTGTGGAGCAACGTCCACGAGGTCTACCTGTGTAGGAGGCACTACAGGATAATCAGCATCCTGGCGACACTTCACCACCTTGCGGATAAATGAACCTTCAGGTGTCAAAGGAGCATTACCCTGACCAATGATAAGTCCTACCTCCTCTTCAGCTGTCATGTAAACCACATCATTGTTGTCCATGTCAACCTTAGAATCCTTAACTCTACGATAAGGTGTCTCAATGAAGCCAAGGTCATTAATTTTCGCATAAACGCAGAGAGAAGATATCAGACCGATGTTAGGACCTTCAGGAGACTCAATAGGACAAAGACGACCATAGTGTGTATAGTGTACGTCTCGAACCTCAAATCCGGCTCTTTCACGAGACAGACCACCAGGACCGAGGGCCGAAAGACGACGCTTGTGAGTAACCTCAGCAAGTGGGTTGGTCTGGTCCATGAACTGTGACAGAGGGTTGGTACCGAAGAATGAGTTGATAACACTTGATATAGTCTTGGCATTGATCAGTTCGGTCGGTGTGAAGATTTCGTTATCACGTACATTCATGCGCTCCTTGATAGTGCGGCTCATACGTGAAAGACCGATATTAAACTGGTTTGCCAACTGTTCACCGATAGTGCGCACACGACGGTTGCTCAAGTGGTCAATATCGTCAACACTTGCATTAGAGTTGATAAGATTGATGAGATACTTGATAATCTCAATGATATCATCCTTGGTAAGCACACGGACATCAGCAGAAATGTTCAAGCCAAGCTTCTTGTTGATGCGGTATCTACCTACATCACCCAAGTCATAACGCTTGTCTGAGAAGAACAGATTCTGGAATACTTCACGTGCACTTGCATCGTCTGCTGGGTCAGAGTTACGAAGCTGACGATATATATATGTGACAGCCTCTTTTTCTGAGTTACTTGGGTCCTTAGCAAGAGTATTGAAGATGATAGCATACTTGCTTGCCACATCCTCGTCCTTGTGGAGAAGAATGGTAGAAGCACCACTATCCACAATAGCGTCTATGTTTTCTTCTGTAATCTCTGTCTCACGTTCGAGAATCAGTTCATTACGCTCAATAGACACCACTTCGCCAGTATCCTCATCTACGAAGTCCTCTGTCCAACTCTTCAATACTCTGGCAGCCAGAGTACGGCCCAAAACTGACTTTATATTTTTCTTGTTTACCTTCACTTCCTCAGCGAGGTCGAAAATCTGAAGGATATCCTTATCATTCTCAAAACCTACAGCACGGAGCAGTGTGGTAACAGGTAATTTCTTCTTACGGTCAATGTATGCATACATCACATTGTTGACGTCAGTAGCAAACTCAATCCAAGAACCCTTGAATGGGATAATACGTGCGCTGTAAAGTGATGTACCATTAGCATGTACACCCTGGCTAAAGAATACGCCAGGAGAACGGTGCAACTGAGAAACGACTACGCGCTCAGCACCATTGATAATGAATGTACCATTATCAGTCATGTAAGGAATAGTTCCGAGGAACACATCCTGAATGAAAGTACCGAAATCCTCATGATCAGGATCAGTACAGTAAAGTTTCATCTTAGCCTTGAGAGGAACATTATAAGTCAGTCCACGCTCAAGACACTCCTCGATGCTATAACGGGGAGGATCTATATAGTAATCCAGGAACTCAAGGACGAAGTTGTTTCTTGTATCGGTTATCGGGAAATTCTTTGCAAACACCTGGTACAGGCCATCATTCTTCCTCTTCTCCGGTGGTGTGTCCAACTGAAGGAAATCCTTGAAGGACTTCAGCTGCACGTCGAGAAAATCCGGATATGGAAGCGGATTGTGTACTCTTGCAAAATTTACTCTATTATCAATTACTTTTGAAGCCATAATTAAAAATTAATTCCTGTATTTCCGGTAATTCCAGCCGAACCAGACATCCTGGACACTAGAAAGACACAAAAAGGTTAGGATTCACCTACTTGGCAAACCCTAACCATATTT
>CAVABU010000039.1:0-19593 GCA_963586965.1 Gemmiger formicilis | reverse complement strand
AGCATCAACAATGCTTCTATGAAGAGCAACTGTCCCAGTACCTTGCTTATCAGCCTCCAGTTTATCATGCGAAATACTTTTCGAGTTTCTTCATGTTGACATTATGACAAAACACCATCACTGAGTCACCAGCCTTTATCTGCGTGTTACCCGACACGAGCATTCCTTCATTGCCTCGCACCAGACCGCCGATGGTCACACCGATAGGCAGACCGAGGTCTTTCACTGGTTTCTTTGTCACCTTGGAGTTGTCCTTGGCGATGAATTCAGCCACGTCGGCATTGGCATTCATGATAAATCTCACATTCATCACATCGGCATCGAGCATCATCTGATAGATATAACTTGCCGCTATCATCTTCTTATTGATGATGGTGCCGATGTCAAGACTCTCCGCCATACTCACATAGTCCACATTTTCCACGGCTGCCACAGTCTTGCGCACTCCCATGCGTTTAGCGGCAAGGCAAGCCAGAATATTGGTCTCGGCACTACCTGTAAGTGCTACGAAAGCCTGCGTGCTACGTATGCCTTCGTCGGAGAGCAATGGTATGTCGCGTCCGTCGCCATGTATGATGAGCGTATTGTTCTCGTCGAGCAGGTCATTGAGATATTCGCATCGAGCCTCATCGATTTCTATCACCTTGCACTTCATGTATTCGGGCATCTTCTTCACCGCTCTCACGGCAGTGCGTCCGCCTCCCATTATCATCACATTCTTCACGTCCACATAGTGTTCCTTGCCGACTATTTTGCGGACATAGGGGATGTAATTGCGTGTGGTCATGAAATATGCCAAGTCATTGAGTTTGAGCACATCATTACCTCCTGGTATGATGGTCTCGCCGTCACGCTTCACTGCCACGACATGATAAGGGTCGTCGGCACCGCTTATTTCTTTCAGCGGGCGATTGAGTATCTCGCAAGTATCACGGAGTTTGATGCCAAGCATGACAAGAGCGCCATCGTGCACATCCCATCGCTGGCGCACCCAACTCATCTTCAGTCCGTTGTTGATGTCCACGGCTGCGAGCATCTCGGGATATATGAGTTTGTCAATGCCCATGCTGGCAAAGAGTTCCTGCGACGATGGAGTCATAAACTCAGGATTGTCCACCTTTGCCACAGTGCGCTTGGCACCGAGTTTCTTGGCGAGTATGGCGGCGGCTATATTTGTGGTCTCTGACGGTGTCACGGCTATGAAAAGGTCGGTGCCGTCAACGCCAGCCTGCTTTAATATACGAAGACTGGTGGCCTGTCCATTGAGAGCCAGCAGGTCATAGTCAGAACCGATGCTTGCCAGACGCTCATCACTTTCATCGATAAGTGTTATGTCCTCTCTGCTACGCGACAGGAGTCGTGCGAGGTGAGTTCCGATGGCATATGCGCCGGCTATGATAATCTTCATTTCGCGTTTGTGTTTTTCTTCAGTTGCTCCTTGATGGCATCCACGTCGAGGTGCGTTATGGACTTTAATTGTGCCACAGTGCCATGCTCCACAAATTCATCGGGCAGTCCCATGCGTGTGACGTGGCAGTGGCAGTCATGGTCGCTCAACCACTCTAATACTGCCGAACCGAATCCGCCCATGCGTACTCCGTCTTCGATGGTGATGATATGTGTAAACTTGTGTCCCACATGGCCAAGGATCTCTTCGTCAAGGGGTTTGGCAAACCGCATGTCATAGTGTGCTATGCTCACACCTGTCTCCTCCTCCACTTCGGCTATCGCCTTGGTGGCATCATTGCCTATCGGGCCCAAGGAGAGGATTGCTATGTCGCTACCATCCTTGAGCATTCTGCCTTTTCCCGTGACTATCTCTTGCATCTCGTTGCGCCAATCGGTGAGCACTCCGTTGCCACGCGGATAGCGTATGACGTAGCATCCGTGGTCAGGCAACTGTGCCGAATACATCATATTGCGCAGTTCGTGCTCATTCATCGGCGATGCTATGGTGAGATTAGGCACGGCACGCAGAGATGCGATGTCAAATGCTCCATGATGCGTGGCACCATCCTCGCCTACGAGTCCAGCGCGGTCTAGGCACATCACTACGGGCAGTTTAAGGAGTGCCACATCGTGTATGATATTGTCGTATGCACGCTGTGCAAAGGCGCTGTATATATTACAAAATGGTTGGAGTCCGTCCTTTGCCATACCTCCCGAGAATGTGACTGCATGGCCTTCTGCTATGCCGACATCAAAACATCTATCGGGCATGGCCTTCATCATGATGCTGAGCGAGCAACCGGTAGGCATGGCGGGAGTCACACCCACGATGCGTGGATTCTGACGTGCGAGTTCGAGTAGTGTCTCTCCAAACACATCTTGATATCTTGGCGGTTGGCCTTCGGCGGGTACTGCCACTCGCTCGCCAGTCTCTGGATTAAACTTTCCTGGTGCGTGCCACACGGTGGCATTCTTTTCTGCCGGTTCGTAGCCTTTGCCCTTGATGGTGTGCACGTGCAGGAGTTTCGGTCCCTTCATATCCTTTATCTGACGGAGGATCCTCACCAGTTCGGTGACGTTATGTCCGTCCACAGGACCGAAATATCTGATATTCATGCCCTCAAAGATATTCTGCTGATTGCTCAGAGCAGACTTCAAGGCATTATTAAATCTCAGTATCTTCTTCTTGCGACTGTCATCGAGCATGCCCTTGCTATTGAGCCACTGTGCGGCTTTAAAGCGCAGTTTGTTGTATGTAGCATTGGTGTCGAGTTGCAAGAGATATTTCTCCATACCTCCCACAGCATGGTCTATGCTCATGTCATTGTCATTGAGCACGATGAGCATGTCATTTGGCGTGCCAGACACATTGTTGAGTCCCTCGAAAGCCAGACCGCCACTCATGGCGCCGTCACCTATCACGGCCACCACATTTCGCTTGCTACCGCTCACCTTGGCAGCCACAGCCATGCCAAGTGCAGCCGAGATGCTATTGGAAGCATGACCGCAGGCAAAAGTGTCATACTCGCTTTCAAGTGGCGAGGGGAATGGCATCACGCCACCCAACTTACGATTGGTGCAAAACTTATCCTTGCGTCCAGTCAATATCTTGTGGGCATAAGCCTGATGGCCTACGTCCCATACTATTCTGTCGTCGGGGGTATTGTAAACGTAGTGCAAGGCAACAGTCAACTCGACCGTGCCAAGTGAAGAACCTAAGTGACCAGGGTTGACACTTAACTCGTCTATTATGTCCTCCCTTAATTCTTCACACAGTTGAGACAACTGGTCAGGCTGCAGAGCCCGCAAGTCCGAGGGATAATCCACCCTGTCCAATACTACAAATTTGCTTTTGTCAGTCATTCAAGTCTCAATGAGAAATCCGTGCAAAGTTAGCAAATATCTTGTGAATTGCATTGACTTATACTATCTTTTCACTATTTTTGCAAGGTCTACTGACATAGGACACGAAAGAAAACATATATAATCAAGATAAAGACAAATGAAAAACCTCAACAAGATCGCAGTCACCCTAGGACTCCTGTCCTTCGGTTTCGCTACCGCCTTCGCTCAAGGTGGCATCACGGCATCCATGCTGAAGAAAATCCAGTCATCACAGGACAATAGCGCCTCCACCAAGGCCTTGTCAAATGCTATTGCAAACGTGTCAATAGACGACCTGTCAAGCAAGAAGACGGTGACATCGACCATCGACAAGCACTGGTCCATAGAGACCGCCAAGCAAAGCATACACGACCAGAAGTCAAGTGGCAGATGCTGGATGTTCTCAGGTCTTAACGTATTGCGCTCTGACTTTGCTCATAATCACGGCGACAGCATCAGCGTGGAGTTCTCACAGGCTTACCTCTTCTTCTGGGATCAATTGGAAAAGTCCAACCTCATGCTACAAGGTGTCATCGACAAGGCAGGCAAGAGCATAGACGACCCGGAGGTAACATTCTTCTTCAAAAGTCCTATCAATGACGGCGGCACCTTCTGCGGTGTAGCTGACCTCGCTTCCAAATATGGCCTCGTACCAATGGAGGCTCAACCAGAGACTTATTCTTCTGACAACACTGGACGCATGAGCCGTCTCGTGGCTTCCAAACTGCGTGAATATGGTCTCGAACTGCGCAAGATGGTCGCTGCAGGCAAGAAGGGCAAGCAACTCGAGGAGCGCAAGACGGAGATGCTCGCCACTATCTATCACATGCTATCGCTGACTCTTGGCGAACCAGTGAAGGAATTCAAATACACTTTCCTCAACTCTAAAGGCGAGGTGGCAATACCCGAAAAGACTTACACTCCGAAGGAATTCTATTACCTGACCGTTGGCAAGGATCTCAATGGCAGTTTTATAATGGTGATGAACGACCCTCGTCGCGAATACCACAAGACTTACGAAGTGGAATATGACCGTCACACCTACGACGGACACAACTGGAAATATCTCAACCTCCCGGCTGACGAGATAGCACAGTTGGCAATCAGTCAACTCAAGGACGGTCACAAACTATACTCCAGTTATGATGTCGGCAAACAGTCTAATAGCCGAAAGGGATATGCTGACCTCGGGCTGTACGACTATGGCACACTCTTCAACACTGATTTCCCTATGAATAAGGCGGACCGCATCGCCACATTCGACTCGGGTTCTACTCACGCCATGACGCTCTCAGCAGTAGACCTCGACGCTGACGGAAAACCGACTAAGTGGAAGGTGGAAAACTCATGGGGTGCCTCTTCAGGCATAAATGGTTGCATCATCATGACCAACCGCTGGTGGGAGGAATACATGTTCCGCCTGGTAGTCAACAAGGAGTATGTGCCTCAGAGCCTCCTCAAGGAGTTTGACCAGAAGCCAACAATGGTCACACCTGATGACCCATTGTTTGACTATGACGACTAAAAGCAGGAACTGCTAAATTATAAAAGTTTCTGATTTAGAATATTGTAAGCAAATAAATGTAACCATAGTAGGCGAAGCGTCCTCGCTTTGCCCCTTATGCAAGTAAACGCTAATTGTAAAAGTCCATGGCAAATGGTACGGCGAGGGCGCCGTACCTCCTATTGATACCATCATCTGCTTGGTTGCAGCGAGGACGCTGCAACTACTACGATGTGTCAATCTCGACAAATAAAAAAAATTATATAATATGTAAAGGGTACGGACATCTCCGCACCCTTTTTTGTTATAATTAGTAGTTGCATAGGCGCAAGTCATTAGGAGGCATGATGCCCTCGCCGTACCATCTCAAGAAAGCATAGTAATCTATAGTAGTTGCAGCGTCCCCGCTGCAACCTAATATGGCAGAATATCTCTTAAAGGGCAAAGCGAGGACGCTTCGCCTACTACAGGCGCCGAACCTCCTATATTCGATTATGTAATATCTCCTATTTCTCGTTGCAAGCACTCAACTAAGTGTGATGTGCGGCGACCGCCGTAATGATTGCTGACGGTCGCCGTCAATACTGTTGGCGGTCGCCATCAACATTGCTGACGGTCGTCAGCAAATGTGTTGACGGCCGTCGCAACTTGAAGTATGCCGTATCTTTACATCAGGAGAGCCAAGTGATAACATCATGCAAGTAGACTGCATGAACAATGTGGTCTGCCATGAAATACCATATAGATATTAATAGAGGAATATTTATATTATATATGTTCTATTTGTCATCATGTTGCGCACTTTAAAAGTGTCTGAAAAGAGAAATGGGATAGTTTATAAAGCATTATTTGCCTTATAGTGGTAAAAACATAACATACGTCAAGATAAAGCGATATTCATGCAATGTTTTTGCAATATCTTTTGTTTGGCAAAAAAGTAAGGCATACCTTTGCACCCGCTTTTAGCAAATGGCGGGCAAGTGAGCACCGTCAAGAAAAATAGACAAAACATTATTAAACAATTTAATTTTAAGGATTATGAAAAAGATTATGGCAATTGCTCTCGTAGCAATGATGACACTGACAGCTAACGCACAGGTATTCGTAGGTGGCGCTATTGGTTACTCTACATCAAAGGCTAGCAAGGACGCTAAGTCTAAGAACAATTTCAAATTCGCTCCTGAGATTGGTTACAACTTCAACGAGAACTGGACTGCAGGTATCGAACTCAACTACAATAGCCAAGAGTATGATGGAACTACCACCTCTGGTATTGGTGCTGGCATCTATGGCCGTTACAACTATCTGAAGACTGGTGTAGCTACTCTCTTCGTTGAGGCTGGTGTAGACTTCACTTCTTACAACCACGACCGTGGTAGCAATTTCGGTGTAGGTCTTCGTCCTGGTGTGACTGTAGCTCTCTCTGAGAAGCTCTCTCTGACTGCAAAGACTGGTATCCTCGGCTACAGCAAGGATTCTGACAAGCGTGGTGGTGCTTCTTCATTCGGCATCGGCGTGGACAACACTGACCTCTCTATCGGTCTCTACTACAACTTCTAATATAACACATTGTTATATATATAAAGGTGCGTCAGTTTTGGCGCACCTTTTTTTGCTCTCTCAAAGAGGCATAATTTGAGAAGTGATTGAAAAATAATTCCTGAACATGGAAAATGTTCACCTCTTAAAGAAACATTTTCCTACAAAAGTTTTACCTTTGTCATATAAACAAGCAACAACTTGCCAACAAGATATGAGCGCTGGCAAACCATGTTTCCACAAGAGAAGTGAAGACCGTGCCTAAAATCAGATTCAAAGGTTTTTTATATGACAATAGACGAGATAACGAATAGGAAAGAAGACCAAACTTTTGACTGCAAAAGCATACAGATAGACCCAAAAGCATTGGCTGTGCCTATTGTGGCAATGGCCAACGCTGATGGCGGCGTGCTTGCCATTGGCGTGTCGGACAAAACAAGACGCATAGAGGGAGTGAAGCAGCACACAAAACAATTGAACGAACTACTCCGCGTGCCGATGGACTTTTGTATGCCATCCGTAAGAGTGCGCTACGATTACCTACCCTGTGTGGATTGCGAGGGCAACGACAACAAGATATTGCTGATGTATGTGCCGGCCAGCAGCCATTTGCACACCAACCAAGCAGATGAGGCTTTTATGCGTGTGGGTGACAAGAGCCGCAAACTTAGTTTCGACGAACGCATGCAACTGATGTACGACAAGGGAGAGCGAAACTATGAGGACGAGGCTGCCTATGGAGCGACCATCGACGACGTAAACATGGTTGCCGTGGAAGAGTACACCAAAGTTATCGGCTACGGCAAGTCTGCAATGGAGTACCTATATGAGAACAACGATTTTGTAAAAGACACCGACGGCAAGCAAAAGGTGAGCAATGCGTGCATCTTGCTTTTCGGCAAGAAGCCCCAACGATTTTTCCCTCGCGCCCGAACACGCTTCATTCGATATGAAGGTATAGAGGAAAAGGTTGGCACGGAGATGAATGTAGTGAAGGATGTAACGTTTGAAGGCACAGTTCTGCAGCAGATAGTCAAGACCATAGAATATCTTGAAACGCAGGTGCGCGAACATTCCTTTCTCGGACAGAACGGACAGTTCGTCACCAATCGCAACTATCCCAAGTTTGCCATACAAGAGATGGTAGTAAACAGCGAATGTCACAGAGACTACAGTATAAAGGGTACGGAGATACAAATAAAGATGTTTGACGATCGGCTAGTATTTGAATCTCCTGGCAAATTACCCGGACTAGTAAGAGCGGAGAACATACGACACACTCACTTCTCACGTAATCCGAAGATAGCCCAGTTTCTGAAAGCATACAACTATGTGAAGGAGTTTGGCGAGGGCATCGACCGTATCTGTAACGAACTGGAAAGCCGTGGTGCCGCTATTCCCTCATTCCACACCGACGCATTCATCCTCAAGGCCTCATTAAAAGCGGAGTTTGTAGACGAAAACATATTTAACAAAAGGGAAATTAACGAGACAGACGTCCCAATAAATGTCGCAGTAAGCAGTAACAAGGATCTCACTGAAAGACAGAAGAATATACTAAAAATAATAAGCGGAGAACCTACTGTAAAGGATGGAAATGTCGCAGTAAATGTCGCAGTAAATGTCGCAGTAAACACGAAATTCTTGGCAGAGCATTTAGGACTTAACAGAAAGACTGTACAACGTGAACTTAACTGGCTACAAGAACGTGGATTTATCCATTGGATTGGTGCAGACAAGAACGGGCATTGGGAAATCGTAAAAGACGACCCGAATAATAATTAAAGATTTGGAATATTGCAAGCAAACAAAGGTAACTGTAGTAGGCGCCGTACCTCCTACAAAAACACAAATATTATATGTAGCGATATTATTTTAGCGAAAATATTTGTCAGTTTTATTTTTTATATTTAACTTTGCTCCATTAGATGTATACAGTCTGTATTTAAATACAATATTAAGACCTACGAGAATTATGAAAAACATACTATTAACACTTGTTTCGGTGGCGATGCTGATGGCATGCTCTACAGACGAAATCGGACAAACGGTTGGGAATAAAGAAGATAAAGGTACACATGTATATGCCATGGGCAAGGTGCTTGGTGGCAATAGCGAGACTGCCGTGTCACGTGCAGGAAGCGGAGACCAGTGGACAAAAGCCTACTTCTACATTCGCATAGACGGACGTATACCTAAGTCAGTCGGCTCATACAATCCAAATGAATATTGGCCTTGGAATAACGGATCAGTATTCAGCACAGCCAACTGTGGCTACGTAGACACCTCATATCCTTACTGGAAGATTTACAGCAACAATGCCGCCACATCCACACGCGAGTATCTATATGACTCTACGGGTGATGCTGTATCAAAGATAATAGATAATGTGCCATCATTCTCATCTATGATGTCAGTCAACAAGAAGGATGTGGCAGATGTGGCTGCCATCGACACCACTGACCTGAAGATCATCTGGTATGTGGCAAAATATACTTATAATGCTTGGCACGTAGACGGAGTGCTGACTTACAGTCATGTGAAGGATGTCACAGACATCCCAGGAGGTGACTATGGTGACTCTTCGCTCGAAAACAAGGCTGACGAGACTCCTACTGAAGGTCTGCAAAACGTAGAGGTGGACATCCACCAGCAGGAGCACAAGGACTGGCAGGAGATAAAGACCTCTGTGCATGTGCGCGACCTCGTGGACAAGGTGACAGTGGAGATACCTCTCGAATATGAGAATATCGCCGAGTCTGACGATTTCGCTATCCGCACTTATGACCTCCAACTCGGTTCGAAGGTGTTTATCAATGGCACAGAGTACTCACTCGACAGCACCAACCCTGTCAAGGTGACCGTAGAGCACCAGGCTGACAAGGCAGTGTTTACCATAGAGTGCACAGATGCCAAGTATCTCGCTGCTCTGCGCAAAGAGTATGGCGATGGCGTGACCGTGGAAATACACACATACCCACAAAACCTCACTAAGGAAGTGGTGTGGAGCAAACTTAAGGATGCTAAGGTGACCGTGTCGCCAGCAACTTACGAGAACTTAGTTTTTAAAGGAGCAACAAGCGCATATTTCTCAGAGTAAACGCATATGTTACTACACATAGGCTATGATTATCCAAACGGGCAATCTGTAGACTTTTATGGAGTAGAAGTTATAGAGTATTATCTAAAAAGATTTCTACTCTACTTTGCTGACTATACGATAAACATCCGACTGCTCTACAGTCTGATTATCCTCTGTTGTTTGGCAATGATAGTGGTCTTTGTGCTCTTTGTCCACAGGATACGTCACAACAGGCGTCACCAGCGTGAGTTTGACTCAGCAAGTCGCAATCTGAGGGATGGTTTCTATGAGATACTCACCTCAGACACAAAACCCACATACGAGACCTTGGAGAAGGCGTGCAATGTGGAGTATGACGTCATCATGTCATACAGACCGCAAATTCTCTCACACCTCATCTCTGAAATATGTATGGACCTGAGCCGAGAACTCGGCTACATACCTAATGCCGAGGCGCTATGTGAACTCACTGGCGTGAAGCAGATGTATGAGACTAATCTCACCACAAAGACTAATGTGCTACTCACACTGCAAAACCTTGCTAATATGCATATCGCAGTGAGTGAGGGACTATTGGCGATTTACATCAACCATCACGATGACAATGTGCGCCACATGGCACGCATATGTTATGTCTTAGCATCTGATACCGACCCTTATCGTTATTTTGTGGAAGACCTCAACGAACCACAGGCTCTGTGGCGCATTATGATGCTTCACAGACTGTTTAGTTGGCTTTTGGCTAATGAGAAACAGATGCCACAGTTTCTTGTATTATCAGAAAACATTGACAATGAGGACTCTGTGGCATTCTTGATAACTGAGGTGGCATATTGGGGCAGTGACAAGGAGAAGGCAAGTCTGCACACGCTATTCTTAGCCCCTAACTACCGTTATCGCAAAGCCGCCCTGCATGCTGTGGCAATACTCCGTGACAAGAATCAGGAGCAGGCAGCAGTGGAATCATTTGAGAAGCAGCCAGACTCAGTGCGTCAGGAAGTGCTCCGTGCAGTGGCTGCCATCAACTCTGGACGCTACACTGACTTCTTTGTGCATGCTTACCGCACATCACCTTCCAAGCAGACGCGTGAGGTGGCGCTCACTTGCCTCTACACCTATGGCAATGACGGACGTCGCACCTTCGAGATGCTCAGAAGCGAGGTGATGGAGAGCGTGACCGACCGCAAGTTGCTCGACCAGATAGATGCTGTCGAGATCCTTAATCAGATGAGGACGCTTTGACATTATATATAATAAGAACATTACATATACACAATAGAAATATTACATAGAATAGAAATATGTGGGGATTCTTCTTATACTTCTTCGGCTATACGATATTCATCTATTCGATGTTGCTCATAGCATCGTATGTGATGTTGCTGATATTCTCTTATCAGTATAGTACGGGATGCAAGCAGTGGTCTGACGACTACATACGCCACATGGTGCAGGGCACACCCTATGTGCCTGGCATATCTATCGTGGCTCCAGCATACAATGAGGAGAAAACCATCATCGATAATGTGAAGTCTCTGCTTAGGATGGACTATCCCAACTTTGAGGTGTGCATTGTCAATGACGGTAGTAAGGATAAGACTCTCGAACTACTTATAGAGAACTTCGAACTTGTGGAAGTGCCATTGGAGTATGTGTCAAAAGTGCACTCTGCTCCATTCAAGCGATTGCTGAAGTCTACCAATCCCGACTACACCAAACTCATGGTGGTGGACAAGGTCAATGGTGGTACAAAGGCTGACGCTGTGAATGCTGGTCTGAATGTCATATCCAATCCTTACTTCATAAATACTGACGTGGACTGTATCCTCTCCAAGGATGCCATGTATCAGTGTATATTCCCTGTGATCAATGACGAGACTGTGATAGCCGTGTCGGGCACCATGTCGATGAGCAATGGCGCTACCATCCAAGAAGGAGAACTCGTAAACATCCGTCCTTCCAATCGTCCTATACCGCTTTTCCAGGACCTTGAGTATAAGCGATCATTCCTTATCGGAAAGATGGGATGGAGCAAGATTAACGCCATGAACAATGTGTCGGGTGGATATGGTCTATTCTCCACCGATGTGGTGATAAATGCTGGTGGCTATAACAGTACCTCCTTTGCTGAGGATATGGATATGATCACGCGTATGATTGCATACTGCATAGACGCAAAGCGTGAATACCGCGTGGTGCAGATACCGCACACCTGCTGCTGGACTGAGGGACCTTCAAATATCCGAATGCTCTATCGCCAGCGCGTGAGATGGGGACGTGGACTGATAGAGTTGATGTGGGAGCACCGCCGACTGATACTCAATCGCAAATACAAGAAATTAGGCATGATCACGATGCTTTACACATTCCTATTTGAGTTCTTGGCACCTATCATAGAGACATCAGGATTCTTCATGCTCTGGTATTTGGTCTTGACCAATGGTGTCAACTGGGACACATTCTTCGTGACGCTGTTTGCCATATATGTGTTTAGTTTTATGCTCTCCACATTCGTGGTATTCTATGACTACATACTCGGAAGTTCCTACACTAATGTAAGGAGTTATCTGAAACTATTGATAGCAGCATTTCTCGAACCCGTATTCTATCATCCCATCGTGGTGGTCTGCTTCCTTGTGGGATATTTCAAATATATAACTCGTCAGAGGGCTGTGTGGAAGTCTATAGAGCGCAGAGGTGTGAAGCACGCCAAAGCATCTGCAGACAGCAAGGCTAAGAAGACGGCTTAAGTCAGAGAGGCATACATATGAACAAGAGACAAAGGCTTTACACCATAATAATCTTGACTGCACTTGGATTGCCTATGGCAGCCCAAAATGACAATAGGGGTGGCAACACCACCATCAAAAACTATGTGCAGTCTAAGGAGGGTACGCCTGCTTACTATGAATACAACACCCGCACACTCTTCAAACAGGGTAAATGGGAGGCAGGTAGGAAGATGGTCGAGGAAGGACTCGAAAACTATGAGTCACTGTCGTCGCTCAATGAACTCTATGGCCAATACTGGCTACATCATAATCAGTATGACAAGGCACGATTCTATCTCATCCGCTCACTGCAGGATGATAAGAAGAATGTGCACTCCAAGGAGATGATGATGAAACTGGAGGAACTGACCAAGCACTATAGCACTGCCCTGGTGTATTGCAACGAACTGCTAGAAGTATCTCCTTATGACATCACTCTGTGGCGCAAGAAGATAGAACTCTACCGACTGATGGGCAACACCGTGGAGGCTTCACGCTTGGTGGAACGACTAATGCAGATATATCCCGAAAGCACAGCAGTGCGACAGGAAGTGGAGGGTGACTTGGAAAACAAATACCGCAATGCCCGCAAATCAGGCAACCTGGTGAGCCAGGAGGAGGCACTGAGAAAACTCGTGGCTGTCAACCCTAAGAATGCGGAGTTTCAGATGGCTCTGTGCAATCTCCTGCTGAGGTCAGGACGCACCGAAGAGGCTATCGATGTGGCAGGATATGCAGCCACGATGGTGGCTTCGCCATTCCCCTTCGTGGAGAAGAGAGCCTCGATATTGGCAGAGATGGGACGATATGGCGAGGCACTGACTTACGTAAAAAGTGCACAGGCAAGCATACGTGGCATCGCTGCAAGCAGACTGCGTCTGAGTGGCCTCATCGACAAATTGGAGACGGAGGCAGCACGGGCAGCAGCACAAAATGATCCTTACACTGCATACGCAAAACTCTATGACCGCACACACTCTGAAGAGGCGCTGACTTATCTGCTCAACACTTCCACATCGCGCGGATATCTCGATGACGCTCTGATGTATACTCGTGAAGCACGCAAACGTCATGGCGACACAGAGAAACTCCTCTATCGTGAATACACTATACAGCGACGCCTTGGCAACACACGAGCAGCCAACAATCTGCTGGAACGTATACATAATAAGTGGCCAGGCAATAAGGATGTCAATGAGGAACTTTGTGCCGTGCGTCTTGAGGATGTGCGTCGCATGATGGATGCCGAACAGTGGAGTGAGGCTATCACAGTATTGGAGGACCTGACTCTCTATGATGTGGATAGCGAGACAAAGTACGCCATTGAACGTCGCCTATTTACTTGTTATGTGAAGTCAGGCCAGCGCCAGAAGGCTTTAGCACAACTGGAGATGATAGACAGTGATAAGGAGAAATCAGCACAACTCTATGAAGAGGTGATGATGCCATATATCAAGTCGCTGATAGCTCAGGGCAGTCTGCAGAGGGCTGATGACGAACTGCAGAAGGTGCTCGACAAGGGTTATCCGTCTGCTGACCTACTGCAGGTGGCTACATCGGTGGCTATGCAGATGAAAAACTATGACAAGGCGCATCAACTGGTGACTCAAGGAAGAAATCTCTATCCTAATGATCCTTATTTCTTGCTTAAGGAGGCACAGTTGAAGATAGCAGAAGGCGACTACGCCACTGCCTATGATATGCTTCACTCCATGCTTGACACCTACTCGGGCGACTCTGCCGTGATAGGAGCCTACGCCGAATGTTGCGAAGTGCTTGCCATGAGATATGCCAAGGCTTCGGGCTATGAAGCCGCTCTGCGTCTGATCGATGAAGCCATGGAGTATTACCCAGGCAACCAGTCGCTGATACTTGCCAAATCACAGATATTGGAGAAGCAGAAGGAGTGGGCACAGGCTGCCGAGGTGTATAAACTATACAAACCAACACCTGGCGAAGTGAAGGAATACAACTTCCGCATGGAAAGCCTTAAGCGACATCTGCTTACCAATCAGGTGATGCTCGACTATCAGAGGGCAAGGCCTTCGGGCGAAGATGCGATAACATCACAGGTCACAATAGAATACACCAAGACGAAAAAGCACAATGCCTACACTCTGGGCGTAGTATATGCAGGACGTGATGGCGAGACAACGCCTAACACGACCAATGATGATGCCAAGGGCGGAAGCGGTGTGCAACTCAATGGTGAATGGATGCATGAGTGGAACACAAAACTGTCGACAAACATCACGGCAGGTGTAGCTAATAAGTTCTTGCCTCGCATAAAAGTAGGCATCGCAGGTAGTTATCTCCTGAAGAATGAGTGGACGGCAAAGGCAAATGCCTCATACCGACTGATAGGCACCAACTACAAGACATCGCTCTTCGGCGTGGGTGTGGGTGCAGAAAAGCCTATCAACCAGTTTAGCCTGGGGGCCGACGTGCATCTCTTCTCTATGTTTGGCGAAGACACGGAGTACCTGTCAAGCAGACTGAGCGTCAGCGGAGGTATCATAGCGAAGTGCTATCCTGTAGAGGGCAACCGCTCGCACATCTACTTCACGGGTAGCGTGGGAAATGCTCCAGAGATGTCGCTGATAGACAACTCCATACCAGTGAAATTTCACCAACTCAACACGATGCTTGGTTTCGGTGGACAATATTTCTTCAACTCGATGATAGACGTAGGTCTGTCGGGGACATGGTATACGATGTCAGTGTCGTCAATAACAGCAGAGGTGGGTAACACGAAGAACTATCTATATCTTAACGCCAATGTTGCAGTACATTTCTAAAAGTCTGATTGTTCTGTCATCAGTCCTATTATTGGGCGGTTGCTCGGGCACGGCACAAACCATGAACAGCAAACCTTTGGCAGAATATCATGGACTCTACACGCCTTCCAACACGGAAGAGGTACAGAAGGCACTGCACACCAACCACCCAGACTATGACTGGGGACTGTGGGGACACAACCTGAAGAAGGCTCTTGGCAAGAATATCACTGCGGACATGTATGCAGTGGTAAACGGCAAGCGTAATAGCAAGCAACTATGCTTCTCAAGCAAAAAACTCTATGATGCCGTCAAAGGCTATATCATAGACCAGTATGGATACGGAAGCGACGACTATAGTGAGCGCATCAGCATCATGCCAATGGACAACAAGTTGGCTTGCACTTGCGCACAATGCCAACAGGCAGGCAACACTGCCAACAATGCCACACCTGCAGTGACGGGCTTTGTGACAAGACTGGCGAAGGAGTTTCCTCATCATCAGTTTTTTACATCTGCCTATCACACCACCACGCAGGCACCACAGACAGCACTGCCAAAGAATGTGGGCGTGATAGTCTCAAGTTATTCCCTTCCCTTTCAGGTGAACTTTAAGAACACCAAGGGATACAAGGACTTCACAAAGACAGTGAAGGCGTGGAAGAAGAAGTGCGGGAGGATATATGTGTGGGACTATGAGCGCAACTATGATGACTATCTGTCGCCATTCCCTTGTCTGCTTGCGATGCAGACAAGGATGAGACTATATCGCGACCTGGGGATAAACGGGGTGTTTGTCAATGGTAGTGGCTATGACTATTCTGCATTTGACGATATGCAGACGCAGGTTTTGGCACAGTTGATGAATAATCCTGACCTCGACATACACAAGGCAGTGACTGATTACTTCGAGGAGCATTACCCCATAACAGCGACATTGCTCACCAAATATTACTTGACACTGGAAGAGCGCACTCGCACATCCAACCGCCCACTGCCACTATACGGCACAATGCAGGATATGTGTGGCTCTTATCTTAATGCAAAGGAGTTTATCGACTTCCGTAGCAAACTGGATGCAAAGAGCAAGGAGACGGCAAAGGATGAGAGACAACGCCTCAACGCACTGCTGACTGCTTTGGCATACACACAATTGGAGATGTATCGCACTGGCATCTTACCCCACGACGAAGACATGGAGGTGGAGATGTGCGAGATACTTAAGGGACATAGCGAACTGAAAGGAATGAAAAACCGTGACGAGTCTGGTCACACAATAGACGAATACCTGAAAAAATGGAAATAAGGACACATCACTCACACATGGCATTATGGGCATGCATGGCACTATTTGGCATGCTGATGCTGTCGTCATGTCACAAACGCCTGCAACCGACAGCCATAAAGGTGCAAGACTCATTGCGCCGATATCCTGCCATAGTATTAGGCGAAGACCTAACGCTGATGTTTAAGGTGCGCAATGTGGGTTCGGAAGTGCTTGAGATAACCAATGTGCAACCCTCATGTCCCGTCATAGAGGCATCGCCCGCCAATGTAAACGCTATACCACCAGGCGAAGAGGCTCTCATGAAATTCGTATTCCACTCAGGCAAGGGCATAGGATTGGCACGACACTCGATACGTCTTTTCGGTAACATTTTCCCTAAGGGCGTGACGGAGTTGGTATTTGAGACCCACGTGGTAAGACCTTCCATAGACTGGTCTGACTATGAAGAGTATTACCAGAAAAACATAGAGTCGACGCAAGAAGACCTGTTTGATGGAAACAACAACGAGAAGGGTTACACGGCACTGGACAAAATAGAAGATTTAACACAATAGGAACATGAAGAATATATCTGGCGTAGAATCAAACAATTTCAAGGTACTCTTAGTAGATGACATCCCTCTTAATCTGATGTTGCTGGAGAAGATGCTCAGGCAGTATGAGTTTAAGATAGAGAAGGTAAAGAGCGGACGGGAGGCACTTGAGCGTTTTGAGGCATCACAGGGCACGGAAGAAGCCATAGACCTGGCAGTGGTAGACCTCATGATGCCCGACATCGATGGCTACCAAGTGATAGAATACGTCAGAAATGGACACGACGACGACACTTTCCACATAGAAGCAAGAGACAAAGAGGACTTGCCCATCATCATCCTTTCGGGAATGAGTTTCAATGACGACATCAAAAAAGGAATGTCCATAGGTGCCAACCAGTATCTCACCAAACCCATCATCATGGAGCGTCTCTATACTGCTGTGGATGAGGAACTGACGAAGAAAATAGAGTCAGGACATTATAAAAGAGCAGAATAAGACAGGAAAATCTGCAATTAGAATAAATAGTGCGATTTTTCTTTGACAGATTGTACTGAAAGTAATAACTTTGCAAATGGGTGTGGGAAAGTCTCATGCTCAGACAAGTGGCAAACTTGTCGATATTAACAATTTAAATACAACAACAGAATGAAAAAGTTTTTTGCCGCTATGGTGCTCGGCTTGATGGCTATCACTGCTTCAGCACAGGTGAAGAGTATTGACGTGAAGGGTAACCTTCGTCATGACTTCGGCGTAGGTGTAGGTATCACAGCTGACCTTACCAACAACTTCGAACTTTCTCCAAGCTTCAACTACTATTTCGGTGACAACAAGTTCTTCCACATCGATGCTGACTTCCACTACAATATCGGTTTGGGTAGCAACTTCACTGTTTATCCTATCGTAGGCGCTACTTACTACCACGCAAATGGTGGTGAAGGTGGAAATGACTTCAACAAGTTTGGTGTTGACCTCGGTGCAGGTCTTAAGTATGACTTCACACAGCGTATTGCCGGATTCGTAGAGGGCAAGTACCAGTGGGTAGACGGTGGCGATGACAGCTACTTCTCTCTTGGTGTGAAGATTGGCATCTAAGTCATAGCCAATATACACAGATAAAAGGGCATTCTCTATAGAAGAGAGTGCCTTTTTTATATTTTTTATTTACCTTTGCTTCCAGTAAACCATTAAAAGAAAGAACATCATGAAAACTGTAACGACTATCAACACACAGGTGACATCTGCAGCCATTATCGCACTGGGTCTCTTGCTGGCAGGTCTCTGTCTCAGGTCAGGCATTGTGAAGTTTAAGCAGCTAGACCGCGTGGTCTCGGTGAAAGGTTTGGCAGAGCGCGAGGTAAAGGCAGACAAGGTGACATGGCCACTGACCTATAAGGAGATAGGTAATGACCCATCGGAGATGTACTCTATGCTCGAAACTAAGAACGCCAAGGTGGTGGCTTTCCTCAAGTCTGCAGGCATCACCGACAGCGAGATAAGTGTCAACCCTCCACTGATAATGGACCGCCAGGCAGACAACTATGGCAATGAGATAATGAACTACCGCTATAAGGCGACAAGCGTCATCACCGTGACCTCTGCCAATGTGGATAAGGTGCGCCAACTCATGCGTCGCACTGCCGAACTGATGAAGCAGGGCATAGCCATCGTGGGTGGCGAATATGGTGACAATACTGTGTCCTATGAGTTTACTAAACTCAACAGTATCAAACCCGCCATGGTGGAGGAGGCTACCAAGAATGCACGCTCCACCGCGGAGAAGTTTGCTGCTGATGCAGACAGTAAGATAGGAGGCATACGCACTGCCACCCAAGGACAATTCTCCATCGAAGACCGCGATGCTAACACTCCATATATAAAGAAGGTGCGCGTGGTAAGCACCATAGAGTACACACTGGAGTAATATAAAATGACGTATGACTATAACTCTGCCATATCTCAGAAGCAAGTTTATAATATTCAATAAGCAATATTTTGGGAACTCCTTACCCGTACCGCAGTTGAAGGTGGGTAATGCCAGGACCCAACTAGGTAGCTTGCGCTACAAGACGGAGCGCAAGTTGCTGGGGCATGCGCGCTTCACTAATTTTACGATAACCATAAGCGCCTTCTATGACTTACCACAAGAAGAGATTGACGACACTATCATCCATGAGATGATACACCTCTTCATAGCAAGCCAAAACTTAAAAGATGATGCGCCGCACGGACGACTGTTTCGTCAGAAGATGGATGAGATAAACAGCAAGTATGGCAGACATATCAATGTGTCACATCGTGGTAAACTGCAGAAGGCTAATAATGGGTTGAGCCACAATATCATCGCCGTGGTACATTTCGAGGATGGTAACATTGGAGTGATACGACCATCTAAGACAAGGATATTTGAGATTAGTCGCACGATGCACCAATACTATAAGGTGGCAAGTGTGGACTGGTATTTTGCCTATAGCCCATATTTCGACACTCTGCCACGCTCACTGAAACCTCGTGCATACACGGTTAATATGGATAAACTCAAGGAGGCTCTCGCCGACGCTGTCCCCTTGAGGATGGAAGCGAATAGGCTCGTGGTGGACAAGAAGGATAAACCATAATAGACGAAGCGTCCTCGCTTTACCCTCCACAAGACAACATAGGTGTATTTGCCAAAAGTAACATTTTTAGTAATGTGAAAAGAATAAGTTGAGCAAGTTCGCCCTGTATTTTTAGGCGGTTTTGCTGATTTCTTTGAAGGAGCATAG
>CAVABU010000038.1:0-20461 GCA_963586965.1 Gemmiger formicilis | reverse complement strand
GGTGTACCCCAATAGCGAGAGCGTGAGAGGTTCCAGTCGTTGAGGTTCTCAAGCCATTTGCCGAAGCGTCCCGTACCCGTAGCCTCAGGCTTCCACTTGATGGTCTTGTTGAGTTCATACATGCGCTCCTTCTTGGCGGTAGACTTGATAAACCATGAGTCGAGTGGATAATAGAGCACTGGTTTGTCAGTACGCCAGCAGTGAGGATAGTTGTGCACATGCTTCTCTATCTTGAATGCTGTGCCCTCCTCTTTCATCTCAAGACAAATGATGACGTTGAGGTCCATGTCCTTGCTTGCACGCTTCTCGTCATAGACGCCATCAACATTGTATTTAGGGTCGTAAGCATTCTTCACATAGTCACCGCTATGCTTCCAGTAACTATCATTGACACAAGCAGTAAGGAAGTCAGGATTCATGTCCTCCTTCACGAAATACTTACCCTGGAAGTCTACCATCGGACGGGTATCGCCAGCCTTGTCTACTACAAACAGACTCGGTATGCCAGCGTCCTTAGCCACCTTGGCATCATCAGCACCAAATGTAGGAGCGATATGCACGATACCAGTACCATCCTCAGTAGACACATAGTCACCAAGGATTACACGGAAGGCATCGTCATAGCGGTCTACGACCTTGTCATCGATATAGTCACAAGGACGTATCCAAGGCATCAGCTGCTCATAGTGAATACCCTCGAGGTCTGTACCCTTACCACGCCAGAGGATTTCTATCTTCTTATCTTCTTCCTCCTTAAAGTAAGAACCCATCAGGCTCTCGGCAATGACATAGATAGCCTTTTCACCAGAATATGGATTCTCACCCTTCAATGCCACGTAATCAATCTTAGGACCTACACACAATGCTGTGTTGCTTGGCAATGTCCATGGTGTGGTGGTCCATGCAAGGATATACACAGGGAGGTTCTCTTCATTCTTCAGTCCGTCAGGAAATTCCTTTGCACGGAACTGTGCCGTCACGGTGGTGTCCTTCACATCGCGATAGCATCCAGGCTGATTCAACTCATGTGAAGAAAGACCTGTTCCAGCGGCAGGCGAATATGGTTGGATGGTGTAGCCCTTATAGAGCAAGCCTTTGTTATAGAGTTGCTTGAGAAGCCACCACAGGGTCTCGATATACTTTATGTCGTATGTGATATAAGGATGCTCCAAGTCTACGAAGTAACCCATCTTCTGCGTCAAGTCAGACCACTCATCGGTATACATCATCACATTCTTGCGACAAGCGTCATTGTATTCGTCGACAGAAATCTTCTTACCTATATCCTCCTTGGTAATACCGAGAGATTTCTCTACAGACAACTCCACTGGAAGTCCGTGAGTATCCCATCCTGCCTTACGGTCAACATGGAAGCCCTTCATGGTCTTATAGCGGTTGATCGTATCCTTTATCGTACGACCCATAACATGGTGTATACCAGGATGTCCATTAGCTGATGGAGGTCCTTCATAAAAGACATAAGGAGGAAATCCTTCCTTCTCCGTCATGCTTTTATGAAACACGTCATTCTTTTTCCAATCTTCTAAAACGTCATTGTTTACCTGAGTCAAGTCTAATCCCTTGTACTCAGCGAATTTTTTACCCATATGAAAACGAATATTTTATTTCATCTTTTTACGACATGCATAGCATGCATATCCCTTTGAAATGCAAAGGTAATAAAAAAAACTGAAATGATTAACATCCCAGTTTTTTTTCATATCTTTCATCTCCCTCTAATAAGGATGATGACTTACTTAAGTTTCAGATTTAGCATATTGCAAGCATACAATGGTAACTAATAGTAGGCGAAGCGTCCCCGCTTTGCCCATTTTAGGAGGTACGGCGCCCTCGCCGTACCAAGCGCAAGAAGCGTTTCTCTTTATATGATTTTTTCCAAAGATGGTACGGCGAGGACGCCGTACCTCCTATGGATTACGCCTATGCTTGGTTGCAGCGGGGACGCTGCAACTACTATGAATACCTTCATCACTCAGAGAAGATAGCTTCATCACTCAGAGAAGATAGATTCGTTGGCTAGAGAAGATAGTTTCATTTTAAATTGGAGGTACGTTGTCTGACGAACCATTTATTCTCCCACGAGAGGGAACATCGACAAGCGGTATGCGAGGAATCCGTACGGGATCAACTTTACGTCCACATCTTTCTTTAATACAGCTGGTGCCTTGAGTGGCATCACTGGATCACCTTTATCAGGATTCCAGTCCACAAACTGAGCCTTGGCGCTTACGAAAAGTGGCGCATCTGTGTAATTCCATGCGAAGTTCTTAGGCATTTCTGTAAACCCTACTTTGTTTCCTTGCAAACTCTCAGGAGTGAGCGCATAGCGATATTCGGTCCACAACTCTTCATTGGCATTGAAACCATCGCGATCATCTTGCTGCATAGACATAGCCATGAGCAGTGGTCCATAGGTCACCCATGCACAACGGCCCTGATCCACGAAGCCATCAAGTTTCATATATGACTCGATTGGCACCATTATACCCCATGACGGAGCCTTCTTGCCTTCAAAGTAAGGGAACTTCTCGCATCCCTTCACCAATACAGGCTTCATAGGGAATGTGAGTTGTATCTTGTCACCTGCTTTCCACTTACCCGACAGGGCTACAAAACCATTCTCCACCTTAAACTTCACCGCCTTACCATTGATGGTGAGCGAAGGATTATTGCACCATGCTGGCACACGAAGTTTCAGTACTTGCTTTTGTGGGATAGTGTTGAGTGTGAATGTGAGCGCGTCACGGAAAGGATATTCCGTCTCACAGAGGATATCGAGACTTCCATCACGTGTTTTCAGATGAGCAGGTCCATAGGTGAGCCACATGATTTCACCATCACCATTCTGCATTGCCATGTTCATGATATAGTTAGGCAAAGCGCGATTGATATTTGCCGGGCAACATGTAGGCCAATGCATCTCCTTGTAATATGCACCGTCATCACGTATGCGCAGATGGAAACCTGGGATACGGTTAGGGGCCTGGGTATACACACAACTGGTAAACGAAGCGCTCACTGCACCAGGCAGAGCATTAAATGCATCCTGCTCTATGCGGTCGCCATAACGAGCATCGCCAGTGGCGCGCGCCATCCATATATTTGACCACATGAAGTCACTCACGTCACAACTCTCGGCAGCCTCGAAGGCACCTATACCGTGAAGATACTCATTAGAAGAGTTGACTCCTGTGGGAAGCATGGAGTTTTCCTGCAGGAATTCATAGTTATTGACCGTGGCAGCGAGATATTCTGGATTGGCATTGTAGATGTATCCGATAGAAGGCAGTTTAGAAAACTCATTCCAACTCACTCCATGTGCTATGGCCGTGCGAAGAAACTCCTTCTTGTGAGTCCAACTATCAATGAATGCCGGTTCGTAACCTTTCAGCACTTCGAGGGCACGGTTGGCAAAAGACATATCGCCAGTGATACGCGACAACTCAAACATATTTTCAAGTCCGCACAGTTTGCGCATGTAGTCAAGTTCGGCTCCATGGAATGGACCTTTACTATCAGCAGCATACGAGAAGATAGGAAAGTTGGCGTACACCTTCTTGAGCATCTCGAGCACACGCTCGTCTTTCGTTGCACTATAGTAAGCCAGGGCGGCACGACAGAATACGCCTTCACTCCAATACACACCCCAATCAATGTCATTAGTACCCCATTTCTCTATAAAGTTTTTACTATTGGAGAATATATATCCATTAGGTTTCTGACGGGCTACGACAGCATTCATGACTTTAGCGCTACGATTCATAAGACACGTATCTCCAAGGAGATAAGCCAATCTGGTAAATCCATCAGTGTAATAACCAGTCTGCTCATAGTGCCACCATCCGCCAGCGCCACCACAGTCGGCATCCGCCCATCCTTTGACAAACTCGGTATAGTCTTCACCCATAGTCTTTGTCATACCCTTGGCAGCACGCTGAGCCCAGTCTTTAAGCCAGCCCTCTGGTTTTAATTCTCCTAATTCGAAAGGAGCATAAGCCTTTGGATTCAGTTTGGCACTATTGGCGGTTTGCGCCGAAGCCGAGAGTCCCCAAGCCATAAAGGAACCCACTAAAGCCACATAGAATTGTTTTTTCATAGTTTAAGTTTTAGATAGTTATAGTTTAGAGAGTGCACACATACTTTATTTATGACGTATGCTATCAGTAGCCGAATGGTCTTTATCCTGGGTCATAGAAACCAAACGACGGAAGGCATAGATGCCGTCATGATTTTCTATTTCCAGAGAGTCGGCAGTGATGCTGATGATGTCAAAGGTATCGCGATTGAATAGCAACTGACCATTGAGGATGCGCCATTCGGTCCAAGCCTTTGACTCGAGTTTCATGGAAGACTTCACTTCACCATCATCAGTAATCTCAAAGTTTTTGTCGATGCTCGTCCACTTGCCGAGGAGCGAAGTAATATTGAGTACACGCTGAGCCACCCATCCGTCATCGGTCTTGCGCGCTGTCACTGCCATACGATCACCCGCCATCAATCCTCCTGCCACTACGGTTCTATCTTCTACATCCTCATCATTAATAAGTATGGTGAGGGTGTCCTGCATACTGGTGATAAGTTCCAGGGAGTGCATCATCGTGCCTTCTCCACACACTCCATAGATGGTGGAGTCATTCACTTCTGTGTCTGCGCCGACACTTGTTGTAGACGACTGTTTCTTCTGCGAGCATCCCGCAATAGTCAAAGCTATTACGGCTAATATAAACATCTTCTTCATGGTCACAAATATATTTATGGTTGGCGTCATTCCTCTCCACTACGTTCTTGCTTCTTAGCCTCATCCCATAGAGCATCCATTTCCTCAAGGGTCATATCCTTCAGATTGCGTCCCTGCTGCTTTGCTTGCGACTCCACGTATCCAAATCGTCGCATGAACTTTTGGTTGGTTTTCTCCAGGGCGGTATCGGGATTGAGTTTATATAGACGTGCAGCATTCACCACTGAGAAGATAAAGTCACCTAGTTCCTCCGTGCTACGCTCCTTATCTTCTCGCTTGAGTTCCACTTCCAGTTCGGCGAGCTCCTCGTGCACCTTATCCCAGACATCATCACGCTGCTTCCAATCGAAACCCACATTGCGCACTTTATCCTGTATGCGATAAGCCTTTATGAGACTCGGCAGAGCCTGTGGCACACCTGAGAGCACGGTCTTGTTGCCATCCTTCTCCTTGAGTTTTATCTGTTCCCAACTCTCTAGCACATCCTTCTCAGTCTCAGCCTTTTGATCGCCATAGATATGAGGATGACGGAAGATGAGTTTATCTGCCTCCTTATTGCATACATCGGCAATGTCGAAATCACCTTGCTCACGTCCGAGTATAGAGTAGAAGATGACATGTTCCAAGACATCACCCAACTCCTTGCATGCGTCCTTCCAATTCTTTTGCATGGTGGCATCACACAGTTCGTACACCTCTTCTATAGTATTGGGTCTCAGACTGTCAAAGGTCTGTTTCTTGTCCCAAGGACACTTCACCCTCAACTCTTCAAGTACATCAAGCAAACGCCCGAAGGCTTGCAACTTTTCTTCTCTTGTATGCATTTTACACTAATTTATGATGCAAAAGTACATATTTAAGATATAAAATTAGTAATTTTGCACACATATTATTTATTAAGATACAAGATTTTATTTCTACAGATGGAATTAGCAACCAAGTACAATCCTCAGGATGTTGAATCCAAATGGTATCAGTATTGGACTGACCATAAATTGTTTTCCAGTAAGCCAGACGGCCGCGAACCCTACACTATAGTTATCCCACCGCCAAATGTGACGGGTGTGCTCCACATGGGTCACATGCTCAACAATACCATCCAAGACATCTTGGTACGCAAGGCACGCCTCGATGGTAAGAATGCTTGTTGGGTACCTGGCACTGACCATGCATCTATAGCCACAGAGGCAAAGGTGGTCAACAAACTTGCAGCCGAAGGCATCAAGAAGCGCGACCTCACCCGCGAACAGTTTCTCGAGCACGCATGGGCTTGGACTGAAGAGCACGGAGGCATCATCCTCAAGCAGTTGCGTCGTTTGGGTGCAAGTTGCGACTGGGATAGAACAGCTTTCACCATGGACGAGAAGCGTTCGGAGTCTGTACTCAAGGTTTTCGTAGACCTTTATGACAAAGGACTCATCTACCGCGGTCTGCGCATGGTCAACTGGGACCCTAAAGCCCAGACCGTGCTCTCTACAGAGGAGGTAATCTATCGCGACGAGAAGTCAAAACTTTATTATCTACGCTATTACGTGGCCGATGCCGACACTAACCCTGTGAAACCTACAGGCGAAGAGGGCGAGGTGCTCCACAAGGACGAGAAAGGATATTACGCTGTGGTGGCTACTACACGTCCTGAGACTATCATGGGCGACACCGCCATGTGTATCAACCCTAAAGACCCAAAGAATCAGTGGTTGCGCGGACATAAGGTAATAGTACCACTGGTGGGTAGAGTGATTCCTGTGATAGAAGACCGCTATGTGGACATCGAGTTTGGTACTGGCTGTCTGAAGGTGACTCCTGCACATGATGTCAATGACTACGCCCTCGGTAAGACACACAACCTCGAGACTATTGACATATTTAATCCTGACGGCACAATCTCTGACGCCAGCACCCTCTATGTAGGCATGGATCGTATGGATTGCCGTAAGCAGATTGCCATAGACCTTGGCATTGCTAACTTACTGGAGAAGATAGAGGATTATGAAAATAAGGTGGGCTACTCAGAGCGTAATCAAGATACCGCTGTAGAACCACGACTCTGTAAGCAGTGGTTCCTCTCAATGAAGCACTTTGCCGATATCGCACTGCCACCAGTATTGGAAGGAAAGATAAAGTTCTATCCTACTAAGTATGTGACAACCTACCGCAATTGGCTTGAGAATATCCAGGACTGGTGTATCAGTCGCCAACTCTGGTGGGGACACCGCATACCGGCCTATTTCTTGCCAACAGCAGAGGGCGAGGAGGAGAAATTCGTTGTGGCCCTAACTAAGGAGGAGGCTCTCGAGAAGGCAAAGAAGATTGCTGGATATGAGAATATCACCATCGACCAACTGACTCACGATGAGGATGCCCTCGATACATGGTTCTCTTCATGGCTTTGGCCTGTATCCCTCTTTGACGGCATCAACAATCCTGGCAACGAGGAGATAAACTACTATTACCCCACATCTGTCCTCGTGACCGGACCAGACATCATCTTCTTCTGGGTAGCTAGAATGATTATGGCAGGCGAGGAATATCTCAAGGATGTGCCTTTCCGTAGCGTCTACTTCACTGGTATCGTGCGTGACGAGATAGGACGCAAGATGTCAAAGTCTCTCGGCAACTCCCCCGACCCTATCGGCCTGATAGAGAAATATGGTGCCGATGGCGTGCGCATGGGTATGCTTTTGGCAGCACCTGCAGGCAATGACATCCTCTTCAAGGAAGACCTCTGCCAGCAAGGAGCAGCATTCTGCAATAAGATATGGAATGCCTTCCGCCTGGTCAAGGGATGGGAAGTGGCAGATATCGAGCAACCAGCATCCAACAAGAAGACTATAGCATGGTTTGATGCAAAGGTAAGAGCCGCCGTAGAGGAAATCAACGACCTCTATTCTAAGTATCGACTCAACGAGGCTCTCATGGCAGCATTCAAACTCTTCACCGACGAGTTCTCTGGTTGGTATCTTGAGATGATAAAACCAGCTTACCAGGCTCCTATCGATGCAGAGACATTGAAGGCTACACTCAACTTCTTCGAGATACTGATGAAGATCTTGCATCCTTTCATGCCATTCATCACTGAAGAACTCTATCAGCACATTGCAGAGCGCGCAGAGAATGACTCCATCATGGTGTCTACACTCAATATATCTGCTCCTGCGGAGGCCGACAAGGCTTTGCTTGCACAGTATGAAGAAGCTAAGCAGATAATCTCAGGTGTGCGTGCCGTGCGTCAGAGCAAGAACATAGCTCAGCGCGAACCTCTTGCTCTCGAGGTGGTAGTAGAGGGTGACGATGAACGCAACGTAACACGATGCCCAGCCCTCGGACCAGTGATAAAGAAGATGGCTGGCCTCTCTGATATAACATATGTAAATCAGAAGAGCGAAGGCACCAGTGCATTCCTCATCGGTACCACTGAGTACGCCGTACCTCTGGGCGACCTCATCGACGTGGATGCGGAGATAGAGAAGCAGGAAGCACAACTGAAGCACCTCGAAGGATTCCTCACAGGTGTGATGAAGAAACTCTCCAACGAGCGTTTCGTGCAGAATGCCAAACCAGAAGTGGTGGCTCTCGAGCGCAAGAAGCAGAGTGACTCAGAGGAGAAGATTGCCTCTCTGAAGGAATCTTTGGCAAAGCTCTATGCTCAGAAGAAGTAACGATTAATATTTGAGATCTCACACGGATAGAGATTTGATCTCCCGCGGAATTCACGGAATACACTCAAAGGGCTAACGCTGTATTGGACAATATCAATGTATGTGTATTCTTTGCATTCCGTGGGAGATTTTTTATTTTGCCAGCACTAAGATTACTTAATTCGGAGAAAAACCTTTGTCTATGTAGAGGGAAAATCGTAACTTTGCGGAAATACATATTATTATATTATGCGCGATAAATCTGCACTGAACACAGCCCTCAATAGCGAAGAATCTTTGTTGGAGAGTTATATACAGGAAATATCATCGGCAAAACCGCTCAGCGACGAAGAGGAAGCCCGACTGGCAGGACTCATCAAGCAGGGTGATACCAAAGCTAAGGACAAACTCGTAAAGGCAAATCTAAAGTTTGTAGTTAGCATTGCCCGTCAATATGCCTCCGCCTCGGTGTCAATCCTTGACCTCGTAAACGAAGGTAATATTGCCTTGATAAAGGCTGCTGACAATTATGACCCTACCTACGGCAAACGCTTCTCAAGTTATTCCGCAGGACACATCCGTAGGGCTATAGAAGCTTTCTTACCCCAACAGGACCAGCGGTTTGAACGAGAGAAGTTTGATAACATCTCCGAGCAAGCCATATCTGCAGACAAGTCGGCAATAAAGGCTTCTGACGACGAGAAGCTCGCCACGCTTGTAGCACTATTACCTGAGCGAGAGCAAAACGTGATGAAAGCCTACTATGGCATAGCCTGCGACCAAATGACATTGGCAGAGATAGGTATGAAGTATGGTTTCACACGCGAGAGGGCACGTCAGATAAGAGACACTGCCACACGACACATCAATAAGTTAAAACACAACAAAGCATATTAATAAGAGAGAACAATGAAGACCAATTGCAAATATCTTCTCCTCAGCCTCACACTGATGCTGACACTAAGCGTAGCCAACGCCATTGAGAAACCTACAAAACTCTATATCTATGGTTTTTCGGCATCATTCAATGACTCCACTGTATACCTCACTGACATAATGGAAGTAGACTCGGCATGGACTGACTCAAAGACGAAATTCCTCTATAGCCGTGATAGCTACTCATATCAACTAAAGAGTTATCTGCAAGGACAGGGCGTGGAAACTCCCACTTGCATCGTCTCTTTTGACAAGTCTCGCAAAAAGGCTGAAAAGAAGTATCTTAAGTTGCAGAGAAAATACACAGATAAGAAGAAAGGCAACTATATCGTGAAGTATATCGCAGCGAATGACTTTAAGTTTGAGGCTGTGTCTGCAGCTGACGATGCCTTGGCAAACACTGCTCAAAACAAGAAGGCTGCAAAGGCTGAGAAAAAGCAAATAAAGGAGAAGATGAAGGGCGAAAAAGGTATGAAGCCTGGTCGTGGAGGAAGACCTAATGGTGCTCCCAATGGAGGTCCTGGCGGTCCTGGTGGCGCTCCTAATGGCGGTCCAGAAAGATTCTGATGGAGACAACATACCATTATATCATCGCTGAGTTAGGTGTCACCGTATCGTTCTGCGAGAATCAGCAGAATGGTTGCCACCTTATCCCTTCCTATAAACCATTTATGGTGTCGGATGAGATATTAGGTAACACTTGCGATACAATTCTACATATGCATGTGGACGACACTCTCAAACCATTGGCAAAGGATATTTGCCACAGGGTAAAGGATGTGGACACAGGCAATGGCATTACCATCGTGGATCATACCGACGACGGACGCTATCAGTTTATTGTGAAGGATGTCTTCGGCAATAACTGTTGTCTACTGCAGTCAAACAATGATTTCAGCGTTTGTCATTGCGCACTCAATGGTACGGAGGGCATGCGGTCATTCGGACTCAACAATGCTCTGATGATGGCTTTCGCCTTTGCTGGATGCAAGCGTCAGACAGCGCTCGTGCATGCCTCACTCGTGAGAAAGGACGGATGGGGATATGCCTTCACCGCAAAGAGTGGCACAGGCAAGAGCACGCAGACAAGCATGTGGATGCGACACATACTAGGATGCGACATGATGAATGATGATAATCCCGTCATCAGAATCATCGACGGCACACCCTATATATATGGTAGTCCATGGAGTGGCAAGACTCCATGCTACCGCAATGTCAAAGCCAGACTTGGTGCCATGGTCACAATAAAGCGTGACACGACAAATCATGTGGAGAAACAGTCCACACTGGAAGCCTTTTCATCACTCATCACATCGTGCTCCGTAATGAAATGGGATAGTAGCGTGATGGACGACGTGTGCCACATCATCACAAAGATAATAGAGACGACACCCAACTATAGTTTGTATTGCCGTCCTGACAAGGAATCAGCCATCATATGCGAGAAGACAATATCGAGAAGCGCGAACTGAAGGTCAACAATGCCATACTGTTTCCTCAAATCACAAGTCTGCTAAATGAGGGACATACCGTCAGTCTAAAACTTAGAGGTTTCAGTATGCGTCCATTCCTTGAAGACCAACGTGATACGGCGGTATTGAGAAAGCCTACGGAGATAGTATGTGGCGAACCCGTATTGGCTGAGATTACTCCAGGGCACTACGTCCTACATAGGATAATACGCATTGACGACAATGACGTGACGCTACTCGGTGATGGCAACTTGATCGTGGAGCACTGCAAGAAGGACGACATACGAGCACAAGTAATCGGTTTCTATAGAAAAGGGCGCACCACACTTGACTCTATAGATGGTCGCAAGTGGAAGGTATATTCCGCCATATGGATGCGCCTGCGTCCTATCCGCAGATATCTACTCGGTATATACAGACGATGGGTAAAACTATTTGGAGCAATCTGACAAGAACAACAACAAGAAAGACATAATGAAAACCAAGAAAGGATTTGTATTGCGTGATGTATGCGGTGAGAACATCATCGTAGCAGAAGGCATAGAGAATATCGACTTCAATAGTATCATCTCGCTCAATGAGACAGCGGCATACCTATGGAAGACTATAGGCGACAAGGAGTTTACTGTGGAGGATATGGCAGAAATGCTCACTAATGAATATGAAGTGGACAAAGCTACTGCACAGAAAGACTGCCAGATGTTGGCTGACAAATGGATGAAAGCTGGTATCATAGAGTAGTCACACATCGCAACAACATAACAAGAAAGGATAACACACATGGAAGCATTGGAAGCACTCTACACTCGTCGTAGCATCAAGGGATTTACTGACGAGATGCCATCACAGGCAGACATTGACAAAATCACAAAGGCAGGCATGTCAGCTCCTACAGGCATGGGCATGCAGTCACCACTCATCATAGTGGTAAAAAACAAGGCCCTGCGTGACGAACTATCAAAACTGAATGCAGAAGTAATGGGCACTCACTCTGACCCATTCTATAATGCTCCAGTCATCATCGTGGTGTTGGCTGACAAGTCAAAACACACTTATGTGTATGACGGTTCGTTGGTGATGGGCAACATGCTCAATGCCGCTCATGCCATAGGTCTTGGCGCATGTTGGATACATCGTGCAAAAGAAGTATTCAGCAGTGAGCGCGGAAAAACTCTCCTCAAAGAATGGGGTATAGAAGGTGACTATGAAGGCATCGGACACATAGCTTTGGGATATGCAAACGTGTCACCAAAGACTGCAAAACCACGAAAGGCGGACTACGTCAGAGTGATAGAATAAATCACATCACTTGGATGACAAGTGCCTTGGCTGACGACTTGTCTATACGACAACGGTCATCAGGGCGAATGCCCACTACCCACACGATGCGGTCAGAGGCATCTGTGACTACAAGTTGACGCCTCTTGTCAAATAATGACATCTTGCGGTCAGTGAGGAAATCACTGAGGAGCTTTTTACCTTTCATCCCAAATGGCACAAAACTGTCACCCTTTTGCACTCTGCGTATTGTCAATGGGAAGGATATCTTGTCTGCATCAAGGCACACGGTGTCAGACTGCCTACTAAGGATAAAGTCGCTATCGATAGTTTGTAATGAGAATCGGAATTTCCGGTTCTCATTATATATATACGTACCCGTCTCAGGAATGAGCATCCTCTTATGATTGGCATCGTCCGCTGGTTCGACTATAATGGTCTGACGGTCTATCACCAAAGCATGCGTGGCAGATGTCCACTCCCTACCCGACTGCGAACTGAGACTGGCAAATATCTGTTCCACTTGGGAAGAAGAAAAACCTTTGTCCTTGAGAATATACCATAGCGTCACCTCGGGTGACTTTTCCTGCTTCAACCTATTTATGTCTATCCTTATCCTGTCATCCTGCTGTGTCACTGTGCGGGTGATAGACTGCGTGACAGCATCGTCAAGCATTGGCAGAGTGTCGTATACACGCTGTGCCACCTTGGCTATGTTTCTGCTTGCAGCGGGATTGATTTCTTTAAGAAGCGGGATAAGATTGAGTCTGACCTTATTGCGCTGCACATCATCCTCCAGATTTGTAGAGTCAATGACATAATCTTGCTTTATAGAAGACAGATAGGACAATATCTCTTCACGGTCAATACAAAGCAACGGACGCACTATATGACCGTTTTTCGGTGCTATACCCTTCAGCCCTTCTATACCTGTGCCACGAATAAGATTGAGCAGTACCGTCTCCACTGAGTCGTCCTTGTGATGAGCCACGCAGACGGCATCAAAACCATTGTCATGACGCAATTGGATAAAATAATTATAACGCAAGTCGCGGGCTGCCATCTCTATGCTGACCTTGTGGAGCGTGGCATAGGTCTTAGTGTCAAAATGGGCAAGGTGCAAAGGCACATTATGGTCTTCGCACAATTGTCTACAAAACTCTTCGTCACGAACTGACTCTTCGCCACGAAGATGAAAATTGCAGTGCGCAGCCTCCACCTTATACCCAAGCGTAAGAAGCAGACGCAAAAGAGCGACACTGTCTGCACCTCCCGACAAGGCTACAAGCACCTTTGACTTAGGAGCAAGCAGACTGTAGCTATCTATATAACGCTGTATCTTATTACTCAACATACAATACCAGTCCTTTCAAATATTCACCTTCTGGATGATAGATATTGATAGGATGGTCGGCAGGTTGGTGTATCTGATGCAGTATTCTGACCTTTCTGCCAGCCTGAGCCGCTGCCGTAAACACAGCATTACGGAAGTTGTCTTTGGTGACAACCTGCGAGCAACTGAAGGTAAACAAGATGCCTCCCTTCTTGATGGCTTCAAATCCTTTTGCGTTTAATCGCATGTAGCCTTTCAAGGCATTGTGCAGAGCTCCGCGATGCTTCGCAAAGGCAGGAGGGTCTAATATGATAAGATCGTACTTGTTGTCGTTGGCATCAAGAAATTTGAAAGCATCTTCGCAGAAAGACTGATGACGGTGATCATCGGGGAAGTTGAGTGATATATTCCTATCCGTCAACTCGATAGCCTTTGCCGATGAATCTACAGAGTGAACTATCTCTGCACCGCCACGCATAGCATAGACTGAGAATCCTCCGGTATAGCAAAACATATTGAGCACCTTCTTGCCCTTGGAGAATTTCTCGAGCAATGAGCGATTGTCACGCTGATCTACGAAGAAGCCTGTCTTTTGTCCCTTGAGCCAATCTACATGAAACTGCAAACCATTCTCCATCGCAATGTTGTCATCCGTGCCACCATGCAGAAAACCGTTTTCCTGACTAAGGTCAGCCTTATAAGGCAGTGTCGTCTCGCTCTTGTAATATACATGTTTGATGCGCTCACCCATCACTTCGAGCAACACATCACTTATTTCATTCCTACTCACATGCATACCCACACTGTGAGCCTGCACCACGGCAGTCTCATTATAGCAGTCGATGACCAAGCCTGGGAGATTGTCACCCTCACCATGCACCAAACGATAAGTGGTGTTGGCAGGACTGTCTATCAATCCGAGATTCTTTCTCAAGTCGAGTGCAGACTGCAGACGGCTATGCCAAAACTCGCGGTCGATATCCACATCGCTGAAAGAAAGCACACGCACGGCAATCGAACCAATCTGATAGTGACCGATGGCTATAAAGTCACCACTGAATGTGAATACCCTTACCACTTCGCCCTCAGCTATGCCTTCGTCCATATAGTTGATGGCACCAGAGAATATCCAGGGATGAAAACGCTTGAGACTGTCTTCCTTACCCTTCTTCAAATGTATTGACTTATAGTTCATCTTTTGTTTCTATTGTATTATCATTAACTGCCGGTTGGGTGACGGCTACATATTTATAATCGTGAGTATCGTGGAGTCTTATTATCTCCTCATATATTTGTATGCACGCCCACGCGTCAAGAGCGGCATATTTCTTTTGCGAGTCAGTGAGGACATCTGCCTCCCAATTGCTGAGGCGCTGACGCTTTGATAGTTTCTGAGAAAATAGGTTTGCCCATATCTTCTGCAACGACAAGTCCTCTATACCTATCTGTCCCACCATCTTTTGTAGTTCGATAAATCTGCCGGGGCGAAAGTCTCCCCTCTTATGAAGCATCAGCAAGTCGTCATGCCAAGAGATGCCCACCATCGGCACATCTTTATTCTCAAGAAGGCGCTTTACTGGTGCACATAATCCTATCATATTCAATCGAAAGAGAAAACATGTATCGCGGTTGCTCACCTGAAGAAGCGCCACCTTGCAAGCGTGTCCTTTCTTAAATGAAGGACGTGTCTCAGTGTCCACGCCGAGAATGTCTGATGCCAGCAGATAGTCGACTGCCTTCTCTGCATCCTGCTCGGTCATGATGACAATTATGCGCCCGTCAAAGCTTGCTACCGGAAGGTTATTCACTTCCTTTTTATCAAACTTACTGTATATAGTCTTGCCCATTTAGATATGTCAAAATCAAGTGCAAAATTAGAAAAAAAGTACGAAAAGGCACGTCTCTATGTGATATTTTCCGTATTTTTGCAAGTAATTCTTATCACAACTATATACGCAATAAATGGCAAAAAGAAAGAAAACAACCGAACGCAACGCAAAGAACATTGGCGAAGCCGTAGGTTTCAACAATATATTCCACCACGAAAAGATAGACTTCATTCTCGGACTCATCCTGTTTGCATTCGCCATATATTTGGTGATAGCTATGGTGTCTTTTCTCGTCACTGGGCAGGCTGACCAAAGCATTCTGACGGAGACACGTCCTGGCGACTGGCTCAACAATAATCATCAGTTTGCCAACAGTTGTAGCAGCATGGGTGCTATCATCTCATGGTGGTTGATAGCCACTAATTTCGGCTTCCCCGCATTCATCATTCCATTCTTCATTCTATTGTCATCATTGGTACTGATGAATGCATACAAGATCAATCTACTGAAAACATTCTTCGCACTATTTATTATAATGATATGGTGCTCGGTGACATTTGCCAAGGTGCTCACCCCTGTCATGGGCTTCCTATTCTTCAATCCTGGAGGCAACCACGGCATGTTTATCGTGGAAAAGGTGGAGAATGTCATCGGTGCTCCTGGATTGTCCGCACTGCTCATCACCATAGCAGTGATATTTCTCACTGTGGTCAGCGCCAACACTATCATATATGTGAGAAAACTGCTCCGTCTCGGCGTGGACAATCGTCCGAAGATACCTTGGACTGTAAGGACTGGTAGCGACTCTGCCGACAAGGAAGAGGAGACTCCAGAGCAATCCGTAGTGGAAAACGTGGAACCTGCAAAGGAAGAGAAGAAGGAGGAAGATGAGGAAAAATTTGAACCGATAATCCTCACTGACGATATCGTGGAGACCACTCCTGTGAAGAAGGAGCCTATCCTGACTGTGACTGAGGCTAACAAGGACGACAATAAGGATGATTCTGCTGACAACGGCGAGTCAAAACTCAATGTAGAGGTGCCTACCACAGAAGCAAAGGCGCAGGGCACCACAGTGGCAGAGAAGATAGACCTGTCTACACCTATCAATCCTCTCGAACCGTTCTTGAAATACAAGTTCCCTACTCTCGACCTTCTGAAGAAATATGACGGCGACAGCAATCCTCAGATTGACATGGAGGAGGTGAAGGCCAACAACGCCCGCATCATCGAAGTGCTCAACTCATTCGGCGTAAGGATAAAGGAGATAAAGGCCACCGTAGGTCCTACCATCACCCTTTACGAGGTGACACCTGCCGAAGGTGTGAAGATAGCCAAGATCCGCTCCTTGGAGGACGACATCGCCCTGTGTCTCTCGGCTCTCGGCGTGCGTATCATCGCTCCTATACCTGGCAAGGGTACGGTGGGTATAGAGGTGCCTAACAAGAAACCGAAGATAGTGTCCATGGAGAGCATCCTCAACTCTAAGAAGTTCCAACAGACCACCATGGACCTGCCTATAGCCATAGGAAAGACCATCACCAATGAGGTGTTTATGGTAGACTTGGCTAAGATCCCACACCTTCTCGTGGCTGGTGCTACTGGTCAGGGTAAGTCTGTAGGACTCAATGCCATCATCACATCACTGCTCTACAAGAAGCATCCTAACGAGTTGAAGATTGTGCTCGTAGACCCAAAGAAGGTGGAGTTCTCGCCATATGCTCCTATAGCCGATCACTTTATGGCTGCTACTGATGAGAATGTGGACGAACCTATCATCACTGATGTGACAAAGGTGGTGCGCACGCTCAACTCGCTGTGTGCACTGATGGATCATCGCTATGACCTACTGAAGATGGCGGGCGCAAAGAACATCAAGGAATACAATGCAAAATACGTCAATCACAAACTCAACCTCACTCTCGGCCACGAGTACATGCCGTATATAGTGGTAATCATAGACGAGTTTGGTGACCTCATCATGACGGCAGGCAAGGAGGTGGAGTTGCCTATCGCACGTATAGCACAGTTGGCACGCGCCGTGGGTATACACATGATCATCGCCACACAGCGTCCTACGACTACCATCATCACTGGTAATATCAAGGCCAACTTCCCTGGACGTATGGCTTTCCGCGTGGGTGCTATGATTGACTCACGCACCATCCTTGACCGCCCTGGTGCCAACCAACTTGTGGGACGTGGTGACTTGCTATTCCTCAATGGTGGCGAACCCGTGCGTGTGCAGTGTGCATTTGTCGACACTCCAGAGATAGAGCGCATCAATGAATATATCGCCAGCCAACCTGGTCCAATCGAGCCTATGGAACTGCCCGAACCTGTATCACCCGATGCTGGAGGAGCATCAGGTGGTGGCGGAGGTGCCATTTCTGATCTTGACCCTTATTTCGAGGAGGCAGCTCATGCCATAGTGATATCACAACAGGGATCGACGAGTATGATACAACGTCGATTCTCCATCGGCTACAATCGTGCTGGTCGCCTTATGGACCAACTAGAATCTGCGGGCATCGTAGGAGCAGCAAGCGGCAGCAAACCGCGTGACGTGCTCATCACTGACGAGAACTCGCTCAACAATCTCCTACTGAAGATAAAAGGACAAGCATAACAAAAACTATATAAAGACATGAAGAAGTTACTGTTATTGGCTATAATGTCAATCATGGCGCTCGGCGTAAGCGCTGACAATGCAAGTGATGCGAAGAAGATATTGGACAAGACTGCATCGGTGATCAACAAGAAGAGTGGCGTGCAGGCAAACTTTCAGATAAGTAGCGGAAAGATAGGACACACATCGGGCACCATTGCCGTAAAGGGTAGCAAATTTAATGCTCGCACTCCACAAGCCACAGTATGGTTTGATGGCAAGACTCAGTGGGCTTACATGAAGAAAACTGACGAGGTGAATGTCACCACTCCCACCAAGGCTCAGCAGACACAGATGAATCCCATGACCTTCATCAATATGTATAAGCAGGGATACACACTCTCGATGAAGACCGTAGACGGCAACTATGAAGTACACATGAAGGCGCAGGGCAAAAACAGTGCCATAAGCGAGATGTATATCGTCATCAATAAGAAAACTTATGTGCCCACTCAAGTGCGTATGCGTCAGAAGGATGCATGGACGTCCATCAACATATCCAACTTTAAGGCAACACCTCAGAGTGATGCCATCTTTACTTTCAACAAGAAAGACTTCCCGTCCGCCGAGATCGTAGACCTCCGATGAACACACTGCAACTCTTTGTCGCACTACGCAAGCACAGGAAACTGTCGGAAGAAAGACATTTCGACAGTCGCCGCAATAAATATGCCCGCTGGCTGATGTATTTCGCCGTGGGCTATTTTATTATCTGCATGCTGATACTGACTCTCTGCCTTTCGATGGTAGCCAACCAGTTGAAGACATTGTCGACCATAGAGTTCATCTTCTGCGCATTACCCTTTTTCATCATATGCGACTTTGCCTTGCGATTTATCGTGCAAGACACTCCGTCGCAGATAGTCAAGCCCTACATACTGCTGCCTATCCCTAAATACACTTGCGTGGATTGCTTCATCATCAGTCAGATGATGGACATGGCAAACTTGGCATGGTTTGTCATCCTCATCCCCTACTGCATCATGTCAGTGGTCTTCTCATTTGGGGTATGGACATGCATCGGCATACTCTTCCTCTATTACATTATCGCACTATGCGTCAGTCAGTTTTACCTCATAGTCAGAACGCTCATCAATGACACCCTGCTATGGTGGCTACTGCCGACAGGAGTTATCGCCATGGCCATGCTGCCCGGTTGCCAGTTTGATAATATAAATGGCATGGCGTCATTCTTCAGTTTTGACTCCTTCTTGCTCTTCTACGGCGACCTCGGCACAGGTGTGGAAGAAGGCATGATCTGGCCTTACATCCTTTGCATCGCATTGCTCGCCGTCCTGACGCAGATTAACAGGAAGGTGCAGTATGCTCATGTAAAGTCTGAGGTCACACGAATGGAAAAGTCTATAGAGATTAGCGATAGAGGCAGTCTCGGATTTCTCAATCGCTTTGGCGAACTCGGACTTTATCTTGCACTTGAGATGAAGAGCAACTGGAGAAACAAGAATCCACGCAAGGCGCTTATCATGAACATCTGTGTGGTATGCATATTTTCATTGATTATCATCTTCACCGACGTCTATGACGCTGCATTCATGAAAGACTTCTGGTGTCTCTACAATTACGCCATATTCGGAGCCATGAGCCTTTCCACCATCATGTGTAGCGAGGGCAACTATATCGATGGTCTGATGGTGAGATATGAAAATATACTGCAGATACTGAAGGCAAAATATTGGTTTAACTGCATCACCCTACTCTTGCCCTTCTGTCTTATGCTTCCCACCGTCATGTCAGGCAAGTGGACTCTACTGATGCTGGTGGCATATGGAGTGTTCACAGCCGGTTTCCAATTTTTCTTGCTCTTCCAACTGGCAGTCATCAACCGCACATGCCGACCTCTCAACACAAAGTTTATCTCCAAGGATGGCAACGGGAGCAATCTTTGGCAGACAGTCGTGGTGACCTTCTGCCTCTTCGTCCCAGTATGCTTCGCCTCACTGATAAGATCACTTTTCAGTGACACCACAGCCCACGCTCTGATGCTTGTCATAGGCACACTGTTTGTAGTCACCCACCGCCTATGGCTCCGCAATATCTACAGTCGCTTTATGCTGCGTCGCCACGAGAATATGGCAGGTTTTCGCGCCACACGTCAATAGGAAAAATATAGTCGCACAGCAGTTGAGCGACGCTTGCACAGCACTTGCTATGCAGTCGCACACCAGCTGCTATGCAGTCGCACACCAGCTGGTGTGCGGTCGTAGGAGCTATTATCCACAAAGAGCTATGCTATATTTGGGAACTATGTAAGATACTAATAAATAAGAACTGATTATCAACCGAACTTACAAGAATAATCACACTTTTCCGACCGAACTTTTATTTCAATCACACACTTTTCCGACCGAACTTATATCTCAGTCACACACTTTTCCGACCGAATTTGCATCTGATGACATTTTGCCAATAGTACAACAACGGCATAATAGCTCCTCTTACTACTACTCTGCAAGAAGATGGGTGATGAGTATCTTGATACCGATGAGAAGGAGTATGACACCGCCAAATAGTTCTGGACGAAGGC
>CAVABU010000037.1:0-20518 GCA_963586965.1 Gemmiger formicilis | reverse complement strand
TTACCGAAGAAGTCTTTGTAGCACTTGGTGAAATAGGATGGTGAGGCAAAGCCCACGCGATAGGCTATCTCTGACACGCTGAGCGATGTGTCCGTCATCATCTTGTCTGCACGCGTCAGTCGGCGTTCGCGTATTATCTCCACAGGTGTCTTGTGCGTGATGGCTTTCACCTTTCTATATAGTTGCACACGCGAGAGGCACATCTCGCTACCTAAATCTTCGACGGAAAGTTCGGAGTCAGAGAGTTTATTGTCGATGCACTCATAGAAGCGGTTGATAAACTCATTTTGCATGGCACTGCCATCCGCCGTATATTCCTCATTGGATTGATGCTTAGTGGTGGCATCAAGCAGTTGGTCGCGCTGTTCCTCTATCTCATCCCTTTGACGCTCCGCCGTCTCCTTCTCAGAGTTGAGTTCTTCATTCAACCTATGTTTTGAGCGTAGCATCCTTACCGTGAAGGCGAGCCATGCGCTTATGGTCACTATGACAAAGATGATGCACCACATGACGATGCGCTCCTTTTCGAGTTCTGACAGAGTGTAGTCTACGCGGTGGCGCATGGATCTCAGATATCCATCTTGCTGTTGCAGTTCCTTATTTTGCAAGAACATCAGGTTGACATTGTCGCTCGTGACGATGGATGTGCCCATATCATTCACCTTCTCATAGTTTTCGCCACGCAGTATGCTCACGGCCAATGCCATCAGTGCACCGCCGTCAGTGGGATAGAGCACGGAGGCAGTCAACTTGCCTTCCTTCACCATCTCAAGGCCACCGCCTGGTGTAGGCAAGGCATCGACGCCGACAAACATCGTCTTGTCAACATCTGCCACGCCATGCTTCTCCATGGATGCACGCGCTCCGAGAGCCATACGATCGTTGGCACCAAACACGCAGTCTATCTTTCCCGTATAATCCTTGAGTATGCTGTCCATGCATACCTCGCCAGACCCTTGTTTCCAGTTGCCTTCCTTGTAGGCCACCACCTTCAGGTCAGGATATTTAGCCAACTCATATCGAAAACCTTCATGTCGCTCTTCTGCAGGCGACGAACCATGCTCACCGCCTATCTCCACGATGCATCCCTTGCCACCAAGCGTCTGTGCCACATAGTCAGCCACCATGCGTCCGATATGGTAATTGTTGACACCCATAAAGGCGGTATACTCCTTCATCTCGTTGATGCGATCAAAGAGTACCACGGGGATGCCTTTGTCTGCCGCCTTAGCGATGACATCCGAGAGGCTGTCCTTCCTTTGTGGCGACACTATCAGCAAGTCCACGTCCATGTCGACGAGTTCCTCTATCTGTGCACGCTGTTTGCTGATGTTGTCGTTGGCTGTTCGCAGTTCCATGCCGACATCATCATAGAAATAGGTGGCGAGGTCGAGTTCCTCCGCTAGTTTCTTTCTCCAGGAGTCGTCAGAGCATTGTGACACTCCTATGACATACTTCTTTCTCTTCTTCACACAACCAGTGAGGACTGTCACAGCCATCACCAATATTAGGCAGGCGAGAAGAAATGTCATGCCATGTGTTTTCTTCTTCATTGGTTTCCTTTATTAGTCAGTAGTTAGTGGCTTAGTATATATAAATAGCCATCAATCACAAAGTTACAATTATTTTTGCAATCCAAGCAAGTTTTGCAAAATATTAAACATTTTTCATATATTTGACAACAATTAAAACAGTGAAATCATAGTAGTTGCAGCGTCCTCGCTGCAACCAAGCATAGGAGCCGTGCCTTCTACGGCAAAGCGAGGACGCTTCGCCTACTAAGAACGGCAACGTTCCCGTAAGGAAGGGAGCATTGCCGTCGTACTTGGATTGCCAAAGTGACATGTGGCAATCAGATATAAAATGGTATGAACGTTATTCGAGGATGTCTTTCAGTGCAAAGTTTGCCAATATGGATGTAGACTGACTGAGCATGCGGATAAACTCCTGGGCAGAGTTTTTCATATATGCATCCTTCAGCAAGTGAATGCATCCGTCCATCTCATTGCCCACCATATCGATGGGCACTGCCTTAAGGCCTTCCACATACGCCACGGTGCTCTCCGATAGCACTGTCACGAAGTTGGAGCGGTGCACCATACCAAGGATGATGTCCACATTGTTGACCTCCATCTTGATATTAAAGTTTAGGTCTTTGTCTTCCGTCAGATTGTCGAAAGCATTGCGAGCCTGCAGGCCCTTGCTCGGCAATATCAGACTGTAGCGCTCCAGTTCTGAGAGTTTCACCGACGAACTCTTAGCAAGAGGATGCGAAGCGTTGACAATCGCTGCAAGTCGGTTGGTAAAGATAGACCTACTGTCGATACACTTATCAGTCTTTAGCGGTTTGAATGCCAGTACCAAATCCAGTTCCCTACGCTTCAGCGAGTCGATGAGTTCCTGCATGGTGCGGTAGTGTATGTTGAGTTTCACGTTAGGATAAGCGTGAAGAAACGACTGCAGAGTCTCGGTCATAATATTGCTAAAGGAGTAAGTCACGCCGATATTCAGTTCGCCGGCGAGCATCTTCTTCAGATCATTCATATGATCCATGCATGCTTCCGATGAACTGACAGTGGCCTGTGCGTAAGGTTGGAGTTCTCTGCCCGCCTCAGTCAGCGACACCTCATGAGAGTTGCGGTCAAACAATGGCAATCCTATCTCTTGCTCCAGATGACTTATCTGTTGTGAGAGTGTGCTCTGTGTGACATAGAGTTTGCGTGCAGCCTCAGAAAAGTTGAGCGTCTCTGCCACTTTCAGGAAGTATTTCAGTTGTCTGATTTCCATAGTAAGGGGTTATTGAGAGTATTGGCTGATATTATGCAGTTTATGCAAAGGTAAGCATATTTCCTGGCTTATTTCACTTCCACCTCGTGCAAATCCACAAACTCGCCTCTTTTCCTCTTGCGCTCCAGTAGCATGTCATATAGTTTGAGTTTGCGTTTCGATTCCATCACTCTTCTCATGAAGATATTTGGAATAGCCACGCCAAGTGCTATGCAGAGGATGGCGAGTGAAGCCTTGATGGTGTTAAACATACCCACGGTCACCTCTCCCACTACACCGTGCATGTCGATGAATGCAAACAAGGCGCGATACATCAGCACTCCAGGCACCATAGGGATGACGCTCGGTATGGAGATGCACTGATGAGGAGTGTGAAACCAGTGTTGTGCTCTCGTGACAATGAGGCTTATGAGAGCCGAACCAGCCAGCGATCCGATGGACAGTCCCATGTCAAGACCGATATTACCATTGCTTGGTCCGAGGTTGACAAAGTTACGTGTACACACGGCTATGATACCACCCACAGCCACCGCTGGCAACAGTCTGCGTGGTATGCTGAATATGGTGGAGAATCCCATGGCAGATATGGCAGCAGCAAGGGCATACTCCCAATAAGCATGGTGGGGAGTCATGGTGAGGTCGGTGATGAAGTTGTTGACACCACATATTTGTATAGCCACAGCGATGCCAAATGACATTGCCACAATCATGAGCAGAGTATTGAGCGCACGCACAAGGCCCGTCTCCACATATCCGTCAAGCATATCGTTGACAAAGTTTATCAGTGGCACGCCTGGCACGATAAACAGCGCACAAGCCATCAATGGATGCCATGGAGTGTCAGAGTGCATGAAGTCTGGTAGTGCGGAGGCTATCTCTGGGTTAAGCGACAGGAATGAGGTGAGCCATGCTATGATAGTCGACACGAACGCCGCCATACCGATAGACACATAGTTATTCCATCCCTTTGTGGGCAGAAACATCCTCAAGCGGAAACCGAGTATGGCTGCCAACGAGCAGTAGAAGAATGCCGTCCAGTCACAACCGAACTGTATGCAGAATCCACCGCAGGCAAAACCTCCGCCTATGGCTACCTGCCATGGAGTGAAACTGCGAGGCTTGCTTTTTATCTTTTCCAGTTCCTCTTCATATTTCTCCAGCGAATAATCCTCGCGTATGGCACGCCAGGTGAGTTTGCTTATGAGAGATATAGATGTGAGATTGATGCCGTGCTTCTGGCAACGCTGAAACTTTGTCAGCGAGCGTCTCTCATCGCTATAGTTTACCATGAGCACGTTGTAGTTGATATACAGATGGAGATAGCGTTCGTCAAGTCCCAGATAAGCGGCCGTGCGCTTCATATTGCGCATGATGCGTGAAGTGTCAGCGGCACTCTCCACGAGGACACATCCCGTGCGGAGCAGCAGGTCGAGTTTGAACATGAGTTCTTCGCGGCTTACCTCCGCACGGTTAGCGTCACAGGTGCACCCTGCGGCATCACTCGCGAGGTGCTGGATTGGATTGTTGTTATCTCTAATAGTCATTTATCCCAGTGCAAATATTATGATTTGTATTGTAATAATTCTCAAGAACATGGCGAAAGGATACACATTGGCATATCCCACCGAAGGTGCATCTACCGACGTATTGTCACGCACATAACTCAGAGCCAGCGGATTGGTGTGCGAACCAGCCAATACACCCAGTAGTGTGTAGAAGTTGATTTTGAATACATATCGACCTATCACGCCTCCTATCAATATCGGTATCATCGTGATAGCGACGCCATAGGCTATCCATACCAGTCCCGACTCAGAAGCGAGAGTGCTGACAAAGTCCTTACCAGTGCCAAGACCTACACAAGCGAGGAATATGCAGATACCTATCTCGCGTATCATATTGTTGGCGCTGATGGTGTTATACGTGATGAGGTTATAGCGTGGTCCGAAATGACCGATGAGTATAGCCACTATCAGAGGTCCACCAGTAAGTCCCAGTCGCAGATATTCGCTTATACCAGGCAGACGGAATGGTATGTTTGCCACGAAGCATCCGAGCATTATACCGAGGAATATTGGTATGAGGTTAGGATAGTTCAAGCGTTTCATCTGATTACCCATCACCTTTTCAGTGTGAGCCACAGCCAGTTCGGTACCCACCACAGTCACGCGGTCACCCATACGGAGTTTTAGTTCGGGAGTAGCTATAAGGTCAATACCAGAACGGTTGACACGTGTGATATTCGTACCAAGATTAGATCGTATCTGAAGTTGCGATATAGTCTTGCCATTCACCTCTGGTCGTGTCACCATGATGCGACGTGTAATCAGTTCGTCACCGAAATCATCCGCCTTCATGTCAGCAGGTTCGCCGAGCAGAGCCGTCAGTGGTTCCTGCGCAGCAGGTTGAGCCACCACATACACGATGTCTCCTTCATGGAGCAAGGTCTGTCCGTTGACCAGTTCGGCACGGTTGTTATCGGCATGGCGAATGATACGCGAAATCATGAAGTCACGCTTCATCAACTGATGTATCTTTGCCACCGAATCGCCAAATATCATGGCATTGGTAATCTTTATAGAGAACGTATTGAGCGTGATGGTCTCCAAGTGACCAAATCCACGTCGTGCGTCAGCCTCCTCATCTTCCTTATTGATGCGCATCGCATACCTTAATATAATAAATGAGAGGATGACGCCTATCACACCCATAGGATAGGCTATAGCGTAGCCGGCAGCAATGTTTGGCGCATCGATATGACGCAAGTCGCTGAAAGCCTGTTGAGCAGCACCAAGGCTTGGAGTATTGGTCACCGCACCCGAGAGGATACCTGCTATAGAAGTGATGGAAGTACCCGTCAGTCCCGCTATAGAGATGGCAGTGGCGATACTCAGCACCACCACTATGAGGCAGAGCGCATTTAGTACACGACCATGACTGCGGAATGATGAGAAGAATCCCGAACCGACCTCAAGACCGATGGAATATACGAAGAGAATCAGACCAAACTCCTTGAGGAAGTGTAGTAGATGCTCATCAAGATTAAAAGAGTAATAACCCAACACAAGTCCGACAAAGAGTATACACGCCAATCCTAGCGAGATGCCCTTCACCTTTATCTTGCCGAGACTAAGTCCGAGCGTTATCACCAACGAAAGAATCATTACAGAGTGTGCTACGCCTCCTCCCCACAAGTCAGGGAAGCCGTAGAATAGATTCCTTATTATGTCCATATAAAGTGTATTGAAAAATCCGGGTGCAAAGGTATTGACGTTTCCTAAAGTCAGAAAGCGATAGCGTTGGATATGCGTAATACTTGCTATTAAGCGCATCTATAGTAGCATTAGACATTTTATAGGAGGTACGGCGCCCTCGCCGTACCCATTGCGTATGACTTTGTCTATTTGAGAAGTCTTTCTTGCGAATGGTACGGCGAGGGCGCCGTACCTCCTATGGAATGTTATTCTGTTGTTAGTAAAAGTAATAGAAGCGATAGACGAAATAGAATGTTGTTATGGTTTTTATATATTGCCAAGGGGTAAAACTTGACTATCTGCATAGCACTTAGGCAATAGATAAATTACCTATGATGCACGCTGTCTCAGAAAAAAACGCTACTTTTGCATAGATTATCGACAGACTACATATCTGCCATGCAAACTCTCAATAGAAATTAACATAAAGCCTGAAATACTTACCGACCAAATGAAACAAACAACGACAAACGGACGAAGCCCTATCTCATGGGTGCCGACGCTCTATTTTGCCATGGGCATGCCTTTCGTGGTGCTCAATATGGTGTGTACTCTCATGTTTAAGGGACTTGAGGTGTCGGATGCGCAAATAGCATTCTGGACATCCATCATCATGTTTCCGTGGACACTCAAACCATTATGGAGCCCACTATTGGAGATATATAAGACAAAGAAATTCTTCGTGGTGGTGACACAGATAGCCACTGGCGCGGTGTTTGGTCTGGTGGCTTTGGCGCTACATCTACCCAACTTCTTCGCCGTAACGATAGCGCTGCTTGCCGTCATCGCCCTTAGCGGTGCCACTCACGACGTGGCAGCCGACGGCGTGTATATGGCTACGCTCTCCACCGAAGACCAGGCAAAATATATCGGCTGGCAGGGCGCTTTCTATAATATAGCAAAGATTGCCGCTACTGGTGGCCTCGTCTACTTGGCTGGCACTCTCATCAAGCATTTCACTGGTGACACCACTGGTCTTGACGCTACTGCTTTGGCTGCTGCCCAACATCAAGGCACAGTGATGGCATGGACCACCATCATACTCATCATCGGCATAGTGATGCTCTTATTGGGACTGTATCACATAAAATTCCTACCTGGTGACCAGGAGAAGAAAGACACGGAGAAGCCATCACTCAAGGAGAGCATGGTGGAACTTTGGGGTGTCTTCGTAGACTTCTTCCGCAAACCACATATTATATATTATATATGCTTCATCATCCTCTATCGCTTTGCCGAGGGTTTTGTGATGAAGATAGTGCCTCTCTTCCTAAAGGCATCGCGCGATAGCCAAGGATTGGGACTGAGCGAGGAGGAGATAGGTATCTGCTACGGCACATTTGGTGCAGCAGCATTTGTCATCGGATCCATCCTTGCTGGTTACTACATAGCGCATCGCGGACTGCAGAAGTCACTCTTCTCTCTGTGCTGCGTCTTCAATCTACCCTTCATAGCATACACGCTTCTTGCTATCTATCAGCCAGAGAGCCTATGGCTCATCGGCGGTGGCATCGTGCTGGAGTATTTCGGTTACGGATTTGGATTTGTGGGCCTCACCCTCTTCATGATGCAACAAGTGGCACCGGGCAAGCACCAGATGGCGCACTACGCTTTCGCATCAGGCATCATGAATCTCGGCGTGATGCTTCCTGGTATGATAAGCGGCATGATAAGCGACTGGCTGGGCTACAAACTATTCTTCGTGGTGGTGCTCATCTGCACCATACCAGCATTCCTCATCACGTGGTTTGTGCCGTTTACCTATCCTGATGAAAAGAAAGTATAGGGTGGTTCTATAAATTAGCTTTGTCAGATGGCGAGGCTATTTTCGAGGGCAATGTGTTTGTGAGAGAAAGAGTATAGCGGGCTATACGACTGAACGAATAAACAAATTGAGCCGAAAAGAGACCGCAAGATGACAAAACGTTAATCACTCAATAAGAAAATAACTTTAAGGTGGTAATTTATAGAACCACCCTATAACAACACAATATAAACAACAAAGAAAATGAGCGAACTGATTATCAAGGGCAATCCACTGCCCAACATGCCGTGGGAGGATCGTCCTGCTGACTCCAATGCCGTGATGTGGCGTTACTCTAAGAATCCTGTCATACCACGCAATCTCCTGCCTACATCCAACAGTATCTTTAATAGTGCCGTGGTGCCTTTCGGTGAAGGTTTCGCCGGAGTATTCCGTTGTGACGACACCAACCGCCGTATGGTGCTACACGTGGGATTCTCCAAGGATGGATTGAAGTGGGATATCAATGAAGAACCACTTCGTTTCGAGTGCGACAATGCCGAGATAGGCCAGTGGGTGTATGGCTATGACCCTCGCGTGTGCTTCATCGAGGACCGCTACTATGTGACATGGTGCAATGGGTACCATGGACCTACCATCGGTGTGGCATGGACCAAGGATTTCAAGACCTTCCATCAGTTGGAAAACGCTTTCCTGCCTTACAACCGCAATGGTGTGCTCTTCCCAAAGAAGATCAACGGCAACTTCGCTATGCTCAGTCGTCCAAGCGACACTGGTCATACAGCCTTTGGTGACATCTTCTATAGCGAGTCGCCTGACATGGAGTACTGGGGACACCACCGTCATGTGATGGCACCAGCACCATTCGAACTCTCTGCATGGCAGTGCATGAAGATTGGCGCAGGTCCTATCCCTGTGGAGACTTCTGAGGGTTGGCTATTGTTCTATCACGGAGTGCTTCACTCATGCAATGGATACGTCTACGCCTTCGGTTCGGCACTGCTCGACCTCGAGACTCCATGGAAGCCTATCTATCGTTCGGGTCCATATCTCATCACTCCTCAGACTCCTTACGAGTGCATGGGAGACGTGCCAAACGTATGTTTCCCTTGCGCCGAACTGCATGACCCAGAGTCAGGTCGCATAGCCATCTATTATGGTTGCGCCGACACTGTGACCGGCATGGCATTCGGTTATATCCCAGAGATTATCGACTGGACACGCAAGAATAGCATTATCTAAGAAATTATTTCTTGCGAATGGGCAAAGCGAGGACGCTTCGCCTACTATAATTAGTAGTTGTAGCGTCCCCGCTGCAACCTTACTCAAACAAACAGTTGTAATATTAGGAGGTACGTCGCCCTCGACGTACCTCCTATTTTTCTATCATTTTGCCACTGGTATGCAGTGCGAATCCTTGATTTCTCCTATGACGATGATGCTGTGAAGACTACCGATGCAGTCAATATTTCCGAGTGTATTGAGCATAAAGTCCTGATAGGCTTCCATATCGCGCGCGTATACCTTTATCTGAAAGTCATAGTCGCCAGTGGTGTTGTAGCATTCGGTGATCTGGTCTATCGCCTGCACGGTGTCCATAAACTGCTGTATGAGGTCATGGGTGTGCTGCTTTAGGCGGATGTTGCAGAGCACGATGACATGATTGCCCATCTTGCGATGATCCACCACTGCCGAGTAGCGCTTTATGTATCCGTCACGCTCCAATCGCTTCTGACGCTCAAATGCTGGCGAGGGCGACAGATGTACCTTGGCTGCCAATTCCTTTACAGTAAGACGCGAATTCTCCTGCAATAAGCGGAGTATCTTTTCGTCTATCTCATCAAGTTTCTCTTGTGTTGCCATTGCGTATATATCTAATATTACCGAATAATATTCTACTAAATAGCGTTCATCTTTGCAAAGTTAGTATATTATTCCGAATTGCAAAGAATATTTGGTTGGTAAATATAATCATCTTACCTTTGCAACCGCAATTGCAAAGCAAGAGAATATCAATAAAGTTATCAACAAAGACAAAACAAAAAGGAATATATTATGAGTAAGCAATACAGAACAGATGTAGTGGGCAGTTTCCTTCGCCCAGCAGAACTTAAGGAAGCACGTGCACAGTTTGCCGAGGGCAAGATATCAGCATCCGACCTGCGTGCCGTGGAGGATCGTCTCATCACCGAACTAGTGAAGAAGCAGAAGGCACACGGATTGCACTTCATCACTGACGGTGAGTATCGTCGTAGCTACTGGCACCTGGACTTCATGTGGGGATTTAATGGCGTAGAGCACATCGAGCTCGACCACGGCTACCAGTTTCATGGTGAGGAAACGACAAAGGGTTCGCTCCGTCTGACAGGTAAGATCTCAGGTGAAAACCATCCTTTCATCCAGGACTACAAGTTTGTGAAGCAGTTTGAGGAGGAAGGCATCGAGGCTAAGCAGACTGTTCCTGCTCCAGCACAGTTCCTTGCCGAACTCTTCCGTGGCAACAACGTAAAGAATACTCACGAGTTTTATCCTAACACAGAGGACCTCATCGAAGACATCGCCAAGGCTTACCGCACCTTCTTCCAGGAGATATACGAGGCTGGATGTCGCACCGTGCAACTCGATGACTGCACATGGGGCATGATCGTGGATGATGACTTCTGGCAGTCTATGGCAGGTAGCGGCTTTACCTTGGAGCACGAGGCACTGCAGTATCTGAAGGTAAACAATCTCGCCATCGAGGGCAAACCAGAAGGACTGACCATCAACACACACGTGTGCCGTGGCAACTATCACTCATGCTATGCCACAAAGGGAGCCTACGACCCAGTAGCGCCATATCTCTTTGACAAGGAAAATGTAGACACATTCTATCTGGAGTATGACGACGAGCGCTCAGGCACCTTCGAACCGCTGAAATATGTGTCAGGCAATAAGAAGGTGGTACTTGGCCTCATCACCACCAAGTCGCCTGTGCTCGAAGACGAGGATGCTGTCATAGCACGCATACATGAGGCAGAGAAATACATCCCATTAGACCGTCTTCTCCTCAGCCCACAGTGCGGATTCGCATCATGCGAGATAGGCAACAAGCTCACCGAGGAAGAGCAGTGGGCAAAGGTTGACCTCGTGCAGCGCATCGCCAAGAAAGTTTGGGGATAAGAATTATGGGCAAAGCGAGGACGCTTCGCCTACTACATAAAAAAGGTCGGAAAGTCACCCACGTGGTGCTTCCCGACCTTTTTTATGTGTTCGTTATTGTTAGCGCTTCATGACTTTCACTGCGCGACCATCAGCAGTCTTCACTATGTTGAGACCCTTGGTCATCTGACTCTTGCGCACGCCGTCGATACCATAGTATGCTTTGCTATCGGCATCACTCTCCACATTGCTTATACCTGTGGCGCTTTCCTCACCAGTGACAATGATGGCAATCTTAGATGGAGCGAATGACGAGGTAGAGCCAGGTTGTGCGTCACGAGCAGTCATCTTCATCGCCCATCTCATGGCTGGCAATGCCTCTGTGGGGTGCACGAGTGACACCTTGCCAGTCTCGCTGTCAGCACCAAGCACATAGTCGTCGGCACAGTCATTCTGTGACTTACGCTGCGACGAACCAACAAACTCATACTTGTAGCTTGCAGAAGAGTACTCAAAGATTGTATCCTCCGTGGCTTCCACGTTGACATTCTCAAGATTAAACACCGTAGCATCATCAGTAATGTTGCCGTTATACCTGAAGAAGTATGGGTGGTTAGCGAGCAGGATGCTACCTTCAGGAGCCTTGCTCACCTCCAGCGTGATGGCGTCGGGCACTCCGTCGTTGTTGAGGTCATACTGATGGAACACATTGACATCAAAGAAATCACAATCTTCGAAGTCGTCCACGCAAGCGCTAAACGGCAAGTAGAGCGAGTTGAAGTCTGCATTAGCAAACGTACGTCTGTATGTCACCTCAGTTGCAGTGAATGCCGAAGGAGAGTATACGTCAACGGCATCATTGAGCACAAACTTCTGACATTTGCCTTTAGCCACGAAGTTGTCAGGAGTCGTCTCGAAAGCATAGTTAGCGAAAGCAAGTTGATTGTTGTCAGTATCGATAACAAGGTTCTCCTTCATATTATGCGCGGTGAAATCGCTCGAACCGCTGTACAATCCGTAAACGACATTATCCTCTGTCAGGGCCACAGGATGCTCATCCGTGCCGATAGTCTGTCCCCAACCAGTCTCGTCGCTTTCCTTGTAGTTATTAAGCAGATATGCTAGCACGCCGGTCTTGTAGGCGTCGGTGGCGACATTGGCAGTGCAGGTTGTCGTAGAAAGTCCACCCGTCACTACGTCAGTGTAAGAAGTGTGGCAGTTGTTCACACATCCGCCTAATGTATTGGCAATGCCAGCCGTTCTGGTCACATTTGTCGGCAATTCCAAATCACCTGAAGACCAGCAGCCTTTTATTGTGTCAAGATTTGCAACCGCTACCACTACGCCAACAGCTTCTACAGTACCTTCATCATCAATCTTTGCGTTTACTATACCAAGATTCTCAATGTTGCTATTTATTGTAAATCCAAAGAATCCTCTACAAATCACATTGTTTGCATTAGTTATATTAAGGTTGCTGACAGTATGATAATTTCCATCAAAATGCCCCTTATACTCCGCTGACTTATACATGCCAGTTCTGCCGATAGGTATCCACTCTTCATTATTCAAGTCAATGTCCGTCACCAACTTAGCGTTTGCCGATTCGTCTTGTGCACCATCAGCAAGATCACCATTCACCAAGTCGCGGAACCACTTGAGTTGAGCTACACTGTAAATATCGTAGCAGTTTTCACTGTTTTTAGTAGGATATTCGAGATATTCGATAACCACTGGGGTGTATGCGTCTGCACCGCTAGGATACTCGATATAACACTGGTAGGCAGAAGGAAGCGTTTCGCTACTCTGCAGGAATGTGGAATTTACAAGAGTATACGGCGTTTCTGTCAGAGATGTAATGTCGCTGAAAGTTCCTGTCATCATGTTTCCACTTTGCGAGATGATGGTTTCTGCCGTAGTCTCATTAGAGAAGATACCATTTGTACAAGGCAGTGATATAGTATCCGCTGCCGCTCCTATATTGAGCAACAGCACTGGAGTATTAGCTGGCACAACACTTGCGTCGAGCTTGCTAATCTTGATATCAGAACCATCCATTGCCGTCACCGTGAATGCCGTCACCTTCTCTGGCAGAGTCACCTCGCGTGGGTAGCAGAGCGTAGTCATGCGGTTGGTTTCTGGGGTAATGCCGAGCGCCAATGGCATCGCCTCCTGCACCTTGCCAAACTGATATACCTCGTTCTTTCCCTCTTCCAAAGCCACTGGATGATTGTCAGTGCCGATGGTCTGTCCCCAACTGTAGGTTTCATCCTCCATCTTGTATTTGTTCAGGAGGTAAGCCAATTCGCCAGTCTTGTAGGCATCGGAAGAGATGCCTTCAGTGCAGTTGTCAGTTCCACCATGGTTCCAACTTATTCTTCCAGCCACTGCACTGTAAGAAGTGTGGCAGTTCTTTGCCGTAGAAAACTCATCGATGTTAGCGACACCAGCAACACCCTCACATTTATCAGCATCTGCAAGTACTATGTCTCCAGCTGTCCAGCAGTTTATTATCGCAGCATGAACCATATCGGCTGCTATAACGCCAACCCAACCTTCGCCAGGTTTGATAGTGGCATTGATGACACCTAAGTTCTTTATCGTTCCCCACGACCTTCCAAAGAAACCGCGGGAATATCCATCTTGCACATTCAGATTGCTTATCGTATGATGGTTTCCGTCAAAGGTACCGAAATAATTTTGGTTAGGACCTTCATACCAGGGAGAATAGTCAGCCATAGGCAACCAGGGCACGTTATTCAAGTCAAGGTCTGCCATCAGTTTGCCGTTAGCCGATTGGTTTTTCTCTGTGCCGTCTGCGAGCTTGCCGCGTACCAGACTGGCAAACCACCACATTTGACCCACAGTGCTGATCTCATAGTATTGGTCAGAGTTGAGTGTCGGCTTGTTGAGGTAAGTGATTGACGCATCGGTACCCAAGGTAAGATTTGATGGGTTGATGTTAAGACTTCCGTCGCCATCGATACTCACCACGACGCCATCGGCCACCGTAATAGGCATGGAGGTGGTGAGATTGTCAGTCAATGTCATCGTCTTATTAATCGTGACTTTATTGTCAGCCATTGACACGGATGGAGTAGAGAGTTTGCCACCCTGGAGTTTTATGCAGCTGTATGACGCAGCGTCGGAGGCACAACCTAAATCCATGGTGCTCTCCACCTCACCGCCGTTGATGGTGATGCTACTGCCGGCACCGCCGATATGGCCGTTGGCAATGAGTTTACCACCAGCAGTACTGCCCTTGCTATCGATGGTTACAGAGGCACCGTCACTTATCATTATCGCTTCAGTTTCACCCTTTAACGTGTTGGTAGTGCCAGCTGCCAATGTAATAGTGACAGAAGAATTCTTGCCTATGGTTATCGGACCGCCAATCGACACCTCTCCTCTATCGCAATTATACCCAGAAAGAGTAAAATGAGCTTTTTTCACTCCCTCGTTCACCACAATCCCCACTTTCGTTGAAGTGGCAGCGAACGTAAAGTCCTTGTCGGACAGGATACAGAAAGACATATCCTCCATCTTATAGTCAGTGCCTTCCACACCATCGGTGTTGATGGTCAGTCCGTCATACTCGAAGGTATCGCCAAAGGCACCCAAGCCTGGCAACAGCACAAGAAGCATCAGCAACAGTGGCCTCAGTCTGGGGCTTCGTTGCACTTGAGTAAAATCCTTAATGTTCATAAGCTTAAATGTTATATCTCCCCGCAAGCGGAGAGGGGTTAGTATATAATATATAAATGGTTGATCATCAGTTAGTGACTGCCCTTGTCACAAAAGTAATGCTTCTGAATGAGAATCACAATCTTTTTGTAAGAAAAATATACAAAGAGTGGGAGATTTTAACATATCGGGCACCGTACCTCCTACTTTACTATCTTTTACTTGAGAGGGTGCAGCGGGGACGTAGCACCTACTAAAGGGCAAAGCGAGGACGCTTCGCCTACTATATAAAGGTGGAGAAGTCGAGGTGAAAGTTTGTTTTAAGTAGGTTAAAACTACTTTCTCTAAGTTTGAGATAACTATCTCTAAGTTTGAGATAGCTTTCTCTAAGCTTGAGATAACTATCTCAAAGCTTGAGATAGTGCTTTATAGTTAGCTTCAGCGCATTTTTCTGCTGACTCCAGAGCATTTACATGTTAGGTTAATTGGGAAAGAATACCCCGCAACCGCACTTTCCACTTTAGAAAAATGCGGAAATCCGCAAAAATCTTTCGCAGAATGAAGAAAATCGCTAATTTTGCTGTAGAAAACTGTGGAAATCCGCAAAAACCTAAAATGATGGTCATAAATAGAGAAAAACATCTACAGGAGTTAGTCAATGCTCGGCACAACGGATTGGTAAAGATTATCACTGGTATGCGTCGTTGCGGTAAGTCCTTCCTCCTGTTCCGTCTCTTCAAGCGTTTCCTTGAAGACGATGGAGTCATGCCCGATCACATCATCGAAATGATGTTCGACGACTATGCGTTCAAGGAGTTTCGTAATCCAGACAAGTTTTATAAGTTTGTAAAAGGGAAGATAGTCGACGACCAACCATATTATATATTGCTCGACGAGGTGCAGATGCTCGATGAATTTGAGGATGTGCTCAACGGACTTTTGCACATCCCCAATGCCGATGTCTATGTGACGGGTAGCAATGCACGCTTCCTGTCGAAGGATATCATTACAGAGTTTCGCGGTCGAGGATATCAGATACACGTGTCGCCACTGAGTTTTGCAGAGTTTATGACCGTATATGATGGTGACAAGCAGAATGGTTGGAACGAATATCTGCTGTATGGAGGATTACCTCCAGTGGTACTACAGGAGACAGAAGAAGAGAAAGTAAACCTTCTGAACAGTCTATTGACGGAGACCTACATGATAGATATCATCAATAGAAACAAGGTCAAGAATGACACAGAACTCAATGACTTGTTTAAGATACTTGCTTCTGGTATTGGTGGGCTGACTAATCCGCAACGGCTTGCCAACACTTTCCAGTCGGTGAAGAATGTCACGATAAGCGCTATCACTATCAAAAAATACATAGAATATTTTGCAGATGCTTTCTTGCTTGAGGCTTGTAATCGATATGATGTAAAAGGGCGCAAGTACATCGGAACGCCATTGAAATATTATTTCTCCGACCTTGGCATCCGTAATGCTCTTCTGGGTTTTCGCCAGCAAGAGAAGCCACATCTGATGGAGAATGCCATCTACAACGAACTACGTTATCGTGGATATAGCGTAGACTTCGGCAATGTGGAGGTCAATAGCGTGGATGAGAATGGCACCAAAGCCAGACGAATGCTTGAGGTAGACTTCGTTTGCAACCGTGGTTACAAACGATGCTATATCCAGTCAGCCCTCAGTCTGCCAGACAGAGAGAAGATGCAGCAAGAACTTGCCTCCTTGCTACGCATCAATGATAGTTTTATGAAGTATGTGATAACAGGCGACATCATCAAGAAATATCAGAATGATGATGGCATAGTGATAATGGACGTATACGATTTCTTGCTAAACAAGGAATCGGTGTAAGTGACGTATTAGGCGAAGCGGAAATGCTTCGCCTAATATGTGTGTTATCCGTTTTCGATGAGTCCGAGGATATAGTCGCACTTTCTTGGGTTGCCAAGGACTTTGCCCTTGTCGCATGAGAGTTTGACGCAGTCATGCCATTCACGGAGTTCGGTGATGCGTCCCTTGGTGAGTTTTATCACGATGTTGGCGGGGCGCACATTGTCAATGTCGCACATAAGGCTGGTGCCTACGCCGTAGGAGTCCTGCACGCGGCCAGCACAGTAATCATGTATCTCAATGCAGCGGTCCACATCCAGTCCATTGGAGAATACCACCTGCTTGGTGCTCGGGTTGATGCCCAGTTGGGTATACTTCTCTATGATCTTGTCTATTTGCTCCTCTTCCTTGCCACTGTCCACGCGCAGACCGCAATACATCATCGCCATGCGCTTGGAGAGGTTATTAAAGAAGAGGTTGTCGCCAAAGCAGTCGTAGAGATAGATACCATTGTTGCCATCATAGACATCAGAGAATTTTTTCATCACCATGTAGTTGCACTCGAATACTCCACTGACAATCTCCTCGAAGGAAATGATCTGATGCGAGAGCGTACCCAGCGGTTTGAGATCCAACTGCATGGCGAGCCACACATTACTTGACCCCGTGAATACGCCTGGCCAAGACTGTGACTTGTAGACCTCATTCATAGCCTCGAGCACCATCTTCTGATGGTCATAGGAGAAGCGACGGCGTGTGCCCATATCGCCAAACACCAGCCCTGAAGAGAATATACGTCGTGACTTCTCTATCACTTTCTGACGCTCACGCTCTATGTCGTAGCGCTCATGGTCACCATTGAGGACATGCATGATCTCTGAAATGCACGACAGCAGAGGCATCTCCCACATGATGGTGGAGAACCATTTGCCACGGATGCTTATCTCCAGGTGGCCCTCCTTGTCTTGCGAGATGCTCACCTCAGCAGGATTGAAGCGATAACCCTTGAGGAATGTGAAATACCACAATGGCAACCACACGCATTTCTCCTCCATAAACTTTATCTCCTCATCCGTAATGATGACATTCTCCATGTAGTTGACCTGCTCTTGTAGCAAGTCTGCAAAACCCTCTGGATAGATGGTCTCATTGCGGTCGATGAATGTGTATTCCACCTCTGCACGCGGATACTGCTGCATGACATAGTATTGGCATGAGAATGTGTAGAGGTCATTGTCCGTGAAATGATGTATTATCTGCTTCATAGTATGGTGATCTGACAAGATTTCATAGTTTCTATCGCTGCGTCATGTTTCTCAGGGGTGACGCCAGCACAGCATGATGCATCCACCGATATGGGCACCTCGGGCATGCTTGCCTTCAGCAACAGAGCGTTTGACACCACGCAGATGTCAGTGCAGAGGCCCACTAATTGTATCTCGGTCACACCACACTGCATGAGCATCATGGCAAGAGCCATGCTACCAAATGTGGGCTTGTTGACACACTGTGCGCCCTTCTCATCAAGAGCAGCCTGGATGGTGGGGTTAATCTGCCATCCCTCCGTGCCCTCTATACAGTGCTCCACAGGCAGGTGGTGGCCCTCCTGAGTCTCAAGATATTTAGGAGAATGAGTGTCGCGGGTAGCCACCACGAGACCGTCCCATTCACGGATTTTCTTTTCCACGTTGCCTACGATGGCCTCAGCCTCTTTAGTGCCGAGACTACCGTTGATGAAGTCGTTTTGCATGTCGACTACTATCAGTACCTTCATAATGTTTTCCTATATTATAATAATGTGGTGCGGTGTTTATTTTATAATGATCTTCTTGCCATTGGCTACATATACGCCCTTAGGCAGATTGTTGACGCTATCGCCCACGTACATGCCGTTAAGATTGTATACCTTCAGAGGTTCATCGCTATCTATATCGACATTATCAATGGCGGTCATTTCTCCATCAAAGCTAATCTTGGCATTGCTACTATTCTTTACTACGAAATAGCAACGATAGCCTCCGATGCGGTTGGCATTGTTGTCTGATGATGATGGATATTTGAGCAATCCGCTGGTAGAGAGGAAGAGTTCTGACTGGTCGGTAGCCATGCTGTAAGGACTAAACGTGCCAGTGAACACATAACTGTCATCTATCGTCGAAGGCTGTGGCTGGGCGTCACTGCTGATGCTCACATCAGTGAAGAACAGATAGTCTTTGTCTACTGCCGTCTTCACGAGATAAGGCTTGCCTGCCGTCATCGTGGTCACCTTGGAGAAGTTTAGCGTGCTACCATTGATACTGGTGTAGTCATACACCTCGGCATTCTCGCCAAAGCCCTCTGCTATCTGTGCCTCCGTGAGGTCAAAAGGCAAGCAGACCGTGCCCATTCTGCCACTGACAAATGAGCGTGTCACCTTAGCATTGCAAATGCTCTGACTCTGCGACTTATAGTCCTGACTATCGTCCAGCGTGATGGTGGTACGTTTTGGTTTAGTAAACGTATAATTGTCCGTAGTCTTTGCGATACCCGTAGTGATGACATTGTCTATGCAGGAAGCCATATCCATGCGAAACATGTATTGCGTGGCGGTGGCAGGGATGGTGATGTCCACAGAGCCAGTCTTGGTCACACTGTCAAGCGTCTTGGCTAAGGTCCATGTGGAGCCCTCATCCGTGGAGTAACTGATGCGAGCTTTGCCTACGCGTGTGGCATGAAGGTCGAAAGACAGGGCGTAGTCAAGCGTCAGATTGAGGTTTTCTGTCTTCGATGTGGCATCATAATTGTAGCCATAATCGATTTTGCCATTGAGTGCAAAGGAGTTGTATGCATCGGTGGTGATGGACTGTTGCACATTACGTTCTATGGTGGTCACGGTGCTATCACCAAACTGCTTATACTCCTCCTGAGGCTTTACCACCATCCTAAACCGATATAGAGTAAAGCCTACGGGGATGTTGACTGTCTGCGTGCCACTTGATGCGGTGGTAGTGAGTATGGTGTGCCAGTCGTTGTCGTTATTAAGCAGGCAGTATTGCAGTTCGCACTGGCCGATAGCATCTGCATAGCAATCAGAGATAGACCATGTGGCCTCCGGTCTATAACTACGATCATAAACCTTCTCAGCATCCGTGAGGTTTGTTCCGATGCCACTCACGCTGAGTTTGCAAGTGAGTGGTATGGGGTCGAGAGTGTAGTCCACTGTTTGACTTGATGTCAAGGAGCTATTATCCGTAAGGAGCCACTTGAATTTGTCCTTAAGCGTGGCAATGGCATAATAGCGCACCTTGGTGGCAGTCCAAGGGAGTGTGACCACGACACTATCACTGGCGACATTGGTAGTCTGGGGCACCTCCGTCCAAGAGCTACCGCCATCACTACTCATCATGATCTTTAGTTCTGATAGTGCATAGTCGGCTGCGCCATCCACATTCCACGTCAGCGTCTGCTTATATTTGCCTTCACTCTCGTCAAATGCAGGGGCGGTGGCTTCGAGCAAGGTTGCGACACAGAGATTCATGTCGGATGCACCTTTAGACAGACTCTTCCACGTGCCATCTGACTCATCGCGACCTCCATAGAGCGCATTTCTTTCACCTATCAAGGAGAAGTAGTGACCTATGTTTTCACCCAATGCGGTATGATTTCTGGGAATTGTATTTCCATCGTCGTCACGAGCTTCAGCCAGGTTGTATCCTTCAAAACCATAGAAACCCGAAGTCTTAGTAACAGCCCATCTTAATTTCTGATTATCATCATCATTCAGTATGATATACTCGAGTTTGGACTCCTCAGTGATGGTCTCGTCAGAATACCAAAGTTGAACTCCATTTTGGCTCTTGCCAAGCAGATGCAGGTCGCCCAATGGCATTTTCACACTATTCACATCAAATGCGGTCTGGGCATAGAGACCTTGGCATGATAGGGGCATTAATACCAATAGGCTGAATATATATTTCTTTATCATCGCTGTATCACGTTTTTATTCAAAGGTAATGTTATCGGTCTCCGCAGTGTAATAATTATTGGCGTCAGTATAGCCACC
>CAVABU010000036.1:3999-20702 GCA_963586965.1 Gemmiger formicilis | reverse complement strand
CAAACTTGCTTGGTTGCAGCGGGGACGCTGCAACTACTAATATGATATTGGCGAATATAGGCTGAAAAGGCAAAAGAGATAAGTTATATCTTTGAGAAGGATAGCTTCTATGACCGCACACCAGCTGGTGTGCGGTTGCATAGCAGCTGGTGTGCGACTGCACAGCACGTGCTGTGCGCTCGTCGTTCGACTGTTGTGCGATGATTCATAAAATAGTAGGCGAGGGTGCCGTACCTCCTATATTTATGCATATCTCTGTAAATGGTTGCAGCGGGGACGCTGCAACTACTATAGAATGAATCTTTCTATATTTCTATATTTCAATCTTTAAATATTTCAATATTTCAATCTTTAAATATTTCCATATTTCCATATTTATTGTTTCTCCTTCTTCTGCACTCGTTTGCTGAGGCTAATGGCTCCAGTAGGACACACGTGCATGCAGAGTAGACATCCTGCGCATTTCGCGCCATTGACACGAGGCTTGCGGTCCTCACCAATCGTTATAGCCTGATGACCACCATCCTCGCATGATATGTGACACCTGCCACAACCGATGCATTGATCCTTATTAATATGAGGATAGACGATGGTGCCACGATCCATATTGGAAGGAAGGACAAAGTTATTGAGTTCCTCACCGACGATGCTGCTGATGCTATCAAATCCACGCTCTGCCAAATATGTCTGCATGCCCTCTATGAGGTCGTCGATGATGCGATAGCCATACTGCATGACGGCTGTGCATATCTGCACATTGGTGCATCCCAACTGCAAGAACTCCAGCGCATCGCGCCATGTCTCTATGCCACCGATACCACTGAGCGGTGTATACTCCAAGATAGGATTCTTTGCCATCTCGAGGATGTTACGCAAGGCAATGGGTTTGATGGCGCGACCTGAATATCCCGACACGGTGCGTTTGTGTGACACCATAGAGGAGTCAGACATGGTGACGCACTTGATGGTGTTGATCGCAGAGATGGCGTCCGCACCCGCAAGTGCCGAGGCTACAGCCGGTTGGCTGATGTGCGTGATGTTAGGCGTCATCTTCACTATGACAGGGATGTTGACCCTCTGCTTGACATATGCCGTGTAGTGCATCACCAGTTCCAGGTTTTGACCCACGTCGCTGCCCATACCCTCAAGTCCCATCTGTGGGCAAGAGAAGTTGAGTTCCACAGCATCAAGCCCTGCATCCTCAGCCATATGTGCCAGTTGAGCCCAATCGCTGAGCGTCTGTCCCATAATGCTGGCGATGACAATCTTTTGCGGATAGTTCTCCTTGAGACGGCGCATGATGTCGAAGTCCATCTCTGCAGGATTCTCGCTCAACTGTTCCATATTGCGGAAACCATAAAACCTGCCCGTGTCACCCGGTTCGCTTACTGAGTCAAAGCGTGGCGACACCTCGTGGATGTCCTCGAGACAAATAGTCTTATAGAATACTCCAGCCCATCCTTCTTCAAATGCCCTTGCCACCATCTCATAGTTGGTGCATATGGCAGACGATGCGAGGAAGAAAGGATTCTCACACTTTATGCCACAAAACTCGATGCTGAGGTCTGGCCTTGTGCTCTTCTTTTCTGCATTTGACTCATCACCGCTTGGCTCGCCAAGGCGACGTGCTATCTCACGGATTCTTATCGGACGGTCATAGTGTATGCAGGACTTCTCTGCCGCTTGCAAATCCTCGTCAGAGCAATTGAGCACCCATTGAAGGGCGTTCGAACAGTTATCAAATCGTATGGCACGCAGCATTCTTGCAGGGTCACCATGTTGGCATGACATGCTACAAGGCGCATTTTCACATAGTAGGCAGCGGGATGCCTCTTCTTTACAAAACTTCTCTTCCATAATGTTTTTCAGTATTTCAGTAGTAATCATTTGCAAGTTTACAAAATATCCTACAATAAGGAAAGAAAAGTATTAAAAAAGTTATAACTTTAGAAAAAAGAAAGGTAATATTGCATGGATTACGTTTTTTATGCTAACTTTGCCCATGCATGTATGAAGACCGAATTCATGCCTCGAATAGATCATTTATAACCTTAAACATATAACAACTCTTATGAACAAGTATCCTAAAATTGGTATACGTCCCACCATCGACGGTCGTCAGGGTGGAGTGCGTGAAAGTCTCGAAGAAAAAACAATGAATCTTGCCCGCTCCGTGGCAAAACTCATATCCGACAATCTGCGCAATGGCGACGGTTCGCCTGTGGAGTGTGTCATCGCTGATGGCACTATCGGTCGTGTGGCTGAGAGTGCTGCGTGCGCTGAGAAATTTGAGCGCGAGGGTGTAGGCTCTACCATCACCGTGACCTCTTGCTGGTGCTATGGCGCTGAGACCATGGACATGAATCCTCATTGGCCAAAGGCAGTGTGGGGATTTAATGGCACAGAGCGTCCAGGAGCAGTATACCTCGCTGCCGTGCTTGCAGCACATGCACAGAAGGGACTCCCTGCTTTCGGTATCTATGGACATGACGTGCAAGACCTCGAAGACGATAGCATCCCTGCTGATGTGGCAGAAAAGATATTGCGCTTCGCACGCGCTGCTCAGGCAGTGGCTACTATGCGTGGCAAGTCATACCTCTCTATGGGTAGCGCTTGTATGGGTATTGCAGGTTCGATTGTCAATCCAGACTTCTTCCAGGAATACCTCGGTATGCGCAATGAGAGCGTAGACCTCACCGAGATCATCCGCCGTATGACAGAGGGCATCTATGATCATGAGGAGTTTGAGAAGGCTATGGCATGGACCCGCGAGCACTGTATGTGCAATGAGGGCGAAGACATAGGCAACCGCCCAGAGAAGGCCAAGACCCGCGAGCAGAAGGATGCTGACTGGGAGTTTGTAGTAAAGATGATGATCATCATGCGCGACCTCATGCACGGCAATCCAAAGTTGCTCGAGATGGGATTCAAGGAGGAGGCTCTCGGTCACAATGCCATCGCTGGCGGTTTCCAGGGTCAGCGCCAGTGGACAGACTTCTATCCTAATGGTGACTATCCAGAGGCATTGCTCAATACCTCATTTGACTGGAACGGTATCCGTGAGGCTATCATCCTCGCTACAGAGAATGATGCTGGTAATGGCGTGGCTATGCTCTTCAATCACCTCCTCACAGGTCGTGCACAGATCTTCAGCGACGTGCGTACCTATTGGAGCCCAGAGGCTGTGAAGCGTGTGACTGGTAAGGAACTCACAGGACGTGCCTCAGGCGGTATCATCCACCTCATCAATTCAGGTGCTACGACACTCGACGGCACTGGCCAGGCTACCGACGCTGAGGGCAATCCAGTGATGAAGCATCCATGGGAGATGACCCAGGAGGATGTAGACAAGTGCCTCAAGGCTACCACATGGTATCCTGCCAACCGTGACTACTTCCGTGGAGGTGGCTTCTCAAGCAACTTCCTCAGCAAGGGCGGTATGCCTGTCACCATGGTGCGTCTCAACCTTGTCAAAGGCCTTGGCCCTGTGCTCCAGTTGGCAGAGGGATGGACAGTCGACATCGACCCAGAGATCCACGAGATACTCAATAAGCGTACTGACCCGACATGGCCTACCACATGGTTTGTGCCACGCACTTGCAACAAGGCTCCATTCAAGGATGTATACTCAGTGATGAACAATTGGGGAGCCAATCACGGTGCTATCACCTACGGACATATTGGTGCTGACCTCATCACCCTGTGCTCTATCCTGCGCATCCCAGTGTGCATGCACAATGTGGAGGAGGACAAGATCTTCCGTCCTGCAGCATGGAATGCATTCGGCATGGACAAGGAGGGCGCTGACTTCCGTGCTTGCAAGAACTACGGTCCTATCTACAAGTAAAACCAATCAGTCAATATCCACGTGCGCGGAAGCCAGTCTCCAGAACCTAACCAATGCTCTGGTGCGGGTTTCCGCGCACACATTATTTATTATATACAAACATAGCGAAACCGATTATGATAACAGAACAGCATATAGAGAAATTTCTTGAGCAGGCACACCGCGTAGGCGATGCCGCTTTGACAATATGTAGCAGTGGCAACCTCTCATGGCGCATCGGCGATGAAGCCCTCGTGTCGGGTACTGGATCGTGGGTGCCAAACCTGCAACGTGAGAAGGTGGCAATGTGCAAGGTGGCTACGGGCGAGGTGCTCAATGGCGTGAAACCTTCGATGGAGAGCGGTTTCCACCTCGGTGTACTTCGTGAGCGTCCCGACTGCGATGTAGTGTTGCACTTCCAGTCAAAGTATGCCACCGCAGTGGCTTGCATGAAGGAGACACCGAAGGACTTCAATGTGACGGCAGAGGTGCCATGCCATGTAGGTAGCGAGATACCAGTGATACCTTATTATCGTCCTGGTTCACCCGAGTTGGCAGCCGCCGTGATTGACGCTCTGCGTGACCACAACTCCGCACTGCTCCTCAAGCATGGACAGGTAGTGTGTGGCAAGGACTTTGATGAGGTCTTCGAGCGCGCCATGTTCTTTGAGATGGCATGTCGCATCATAGTGCTCAGCGGAGGCAACTACAACACCTTGACAAAGGAAGAGATAGCAGACCTCGAAACTTATGTCCTCGGCAAAAAACAATAAAACATTTGCGAGATGACATATCTGGCTATAGACTTCGGCGGTGGCAGCGGACGTGTCATTGCCGGAACTCTGCAGGATGGGAAACTCGACATGATGCTCCTGCATCGTTTCCCCAATCGTCAGGTGCGCTTGGGTGACCATGTCTATTGGGACTTCCCAGCCTTGTTTGAGGATATGAAGACGGGACTCAAGAAGGCTGCCTCCATGGGGCTCAAGGTCAATGGCATAGGCATTGACACCTGGGGAGTGGACTTCGGACTCATCGATGCCAATGGTGATCTCATCGGCAATCCTGTCTGCTATCGTGACAATCGTACTGACGGCATGCCCCAGCGCGTGTTTGATATCATTGACCAGAAGAAACACTATTCGGTCAATGGCACTCAGATGATGCAGATAAATACGCTCTTTCAACTCTACAGTATGAAGTGTGCGGGTAGCCGACAACTCGACATCGCTGAGCATCTGCTCTTCACGCCTGATCTCTTCAGTTATTTCCTGACTGGTGAAGCCAACTGCGAATATACCATTGCTTCCACATCCGAACTCCTTGATGCTAAGACCAAGGACTGGGACTGGGAGACGATAGATACTCTCGGGTTGCCACGGCGCATCTTCGGTAAGATAGTGATGCCTGGCACTGTGAGGGGACGTCTGACTCGACAGTTGGCTGAGGAGACAGGACTCGGAGAAGTGGATGTCATCGCAGTGGGCTCACATGACACGGCAAGTGCCGTGGCTGCTGTGCCTGCCGTACCTGGCGAGAGCCCCGTGGCATTTATCAGTAGTGGCACATGGTCGCTCCTCGGCGTAGAGATAGACAAGCCGATACTGACCGAAGAAGCCCGCCTGGCTGAGTTTACCAATGAAGGTGGAGTAGGGGGAAAGATCACCTTCCTGCAGAATATCACCGGCCTGTGGTTCATACAACGCCTAATGGCTGAATGGAAGGAGCGTGGTGAAGAACAGCAATATGACACTCTCATCCCTGCAGCCGAGAAGGCAGAGATATCAAGCGTCATCCCTGTGGATGCTCCAGAGTTTCAGAATCCACTGTCAATGGAGCAGGCTATCAAGGACTACTGCAAGGCTCACTCTCTGCAAGTGCCTCAGACCAAGGCGGAAACTGTGCGTTGTGTGCTGCAATCACTCGCTCACAAGTATGCAGAGGCTACCGACAAGCTCAATCAGATGATACCTGAGAAGATAAAGACTCTGCACATCATCGGTGGCGGATCGCAAAACAAACTCCTCAATCGCCTCACTGCTGAGGCTCTCGGTATCCCCGTGATGGCTGGACCTGTAGAGGCTACTGGCATAGGCAACCTCCTCACACAAGCCATGGCAAAAGGTGAGGTGAAAGATGTGGAGGAGATGCGACGCATAGTCAGCCACAGCATACTATAACATTACTAACAAAACTACCTAAACCGTATATTAATTAATGGAAAACCAAAAAGAAAGACTATTGTGGAAGGACGGCGTCAACTATCTGGTGCCGTTCATCCTCATCACATCGTGCTTTGCTCTGTGGGGCTTTGCCAATGATATCACCAATCCGATGGTGAAGGCATTTTCTAAGATATTTCGTATGTCTGCCACTGATGGCGCTCTTGTGCAGGTGGCTTTCTATGGAGGCTATTTCGCCATGGCATTCCCTGCAGCCATGTTTATCCGACGCTATAGTTACAAGGCGGGCATCTTGCTCGGCCTGGGACTCTATGCCGTAGGTGCATTCCTCTTCTACCCTGCCAAGATGACGGGCGACTACTATCCATTCCTCATCGCCTATTTCATCCTGACGTGTGGACTCTCATTCCTTGAGACGTCGAGCAACCCTTACATCCTGTCGATGGGTACGGAGGCGACTGCCACCAGACGACTCAATATGGCTCAGTCGTTCAATCCTATGGGATCGTTGCTTGGCATGTATGTGGCGATGAACTTCATCCAGGCAAAGCTCAATCCGCTTGACACTGCATCCCGTGCCAAACTCTCAGATAGTGAGTTTGAGGCCATCAAGGAGTCAGACCTGTCGGTGCTAATCGGTCCTTATCTTGTCATTGGACTCGTGATATTGGCTATGTTCTTGATAATCCTATTTGCCAAGATGCCAAAGAATGGTGATAAGAACCATAATATCAACTTCATCCCTACACTGCGACGCATCTTCAAGATGCCACATTATCGTGAGGGTGTCATAGCACAGTTCTTCTATGTAGGCGTGCAGATAATGTCCTGGACCTTCATCATCCAGTATGGCACCAGAGTGCTCATGGCTGAGGGTATGGCAGAGATTGATGCTGAGGTGATGTCGCAGAAATATAACATCTTGGCGATGATTATCTTCTGTTGTTCACGCTTCCTCTGCACATTCATGTTGCGCTTCCTCAATGCTGGCCGACTGCTGATGATACTCGCCATTGCAGGTGGACTGCTCACCATAGGCGTCATCATGTTGCAGAATATCTACGGACTCTATTGCCTTGTGGGAGTGAGCGCTTGCATGTCATTGATGTTCCCCACCATCTATGGCATAGCCCTGACAGGTCTGGGTGACGATGCTAAGTTTGGCGCCGCTGGACTCATAATGGCTATCCTCGGTGGCAGTGTCTTGCCTCCAGTGCAGGCCATGATCATCGACCTCGGTACTGTCTGCGGTATGCCAGCAGTCAATGTCTCATTCGTGCTACCCTTCCTATGCTTCGTGGTGATATCCATATATGGATGTCGCACCATGTGGCGCAGCCAGGGTAAACTTGCAGGTTGATAGATATAAAAATAGGAGGTACGGCGATTGCACCGTACCTCCTATAATTGTTTTATATGGTTGCAGCGGGGACGCTGCAACTACTAAAGGGCAAAGCGAGGACGCTTCGCCTACTAATTCTTTTACAAGTCGTAAAGTCGTAGGTCCCAGTTGTCTGCAAAGTCTTTCATGGTGGAGAAGAGTCGGTCTGCACCTTGATCGAGGAGTGTGCTGTCAGGCAGAGGACCTGTGTTGACTGCTATGGTGTAGGCGCCTGAGTCATGACCTGCCCTTACGCCGAGAGGAGCATTCTCCACCACGATGGTTTCTTCTGGTAGGAAGCCACCACATTTCTTCATGCCCATCAGATAAGGTTCTGGATTAGGTTTGCCCCTTTTTACATCAAAGGCGGTCACTATGTGGTCTTCACTCACGAAGTCAGAGAAGTCATGCAGTATGCGGGCGATAAGTGGTCTTTGTGCCGATCCTGTCACCACACCGATCATTAGTCCGCTCTGCTTTATCTTTTGCATCAGTGTGATGACGCCTGGCATAATCTTTGCAGTAGGCAGTTTGGCAAACTCCTCTGCCTTCACCTCATACATCCTCAATGCCTCGTCCTCACTGATGTCCTTGCCCGTCTGTGCTTTTACGTATCTCCTGATTGTGTCCACGCCACGTGCCCCTTCAGTAGCGTAGGAGTCATCGGCGGTAAACGCTATACCAAAAGATGCCATTGCCTTAACCCAGGCAATGGCATGATTTGGCATGGAGTCGTAGAGCACTCCGTCCATATCGAAGAGTACTACTTTCCTCATTTTCCTAAACGCTCACGGATCGCTTTGCTTTCAGCTTCGTAACCCGGTTTGTTGAGCAGGGCAAACATATTCTTCTTGTAAGCCTCGACACCAGGCTGATTGAATGGGTTCACCTCAAGAAGTAGGCCAGAGATACCGCATCCCTTCTCAAAGAAGTAGATGAGCTGGCCGATGTTGTATTCATCGAGTTTCTCGATAGTTACCTTGATGTTAGGCACACCACCGTCCACGTGAGCAATCTGTGTACCGAGTTCAGCCATCTTGTTGACCTCATCGATACGCTTACCAGCGAGGAAGTTAAGACCGTCAAGATTCTCCTCGTCAGAAGGTACCTCAAGAGTGGCATTTGGCTTCTCGATAGAGACAACAGTCTCAAAGATGCTACGCTCACCATCCTGTATCCACTGACCCATAGAGTGAAGGTCTGTGGTGAGGTCTACAGCTGCAGGGAAGATACCCTTGCCGTCCTTACCTTCAGACTCACCGAAGAGTTGCTTCCACCACTCGCCGAGGTTGTGGAGTTTTGGCTGGTAGTTAGCCAATATCTCTATCTTCTTGCCAGACTGGTAAATGGCGTTGCGAACTGCTGCGTAGATGGCTGCAGGATTCTTCTCTAGTGGTTTGTCGATGCCACACTCAGCCTCCATGTCCTGTGCGCCCTTTACCAACTGCGCGATGTCATAACCAGCCACAGCGATAGGCAGCAGACCTACTGGAGTGAGCACTGAGAAGCGACCGCCCACATTGTCAGGGATGATGAAAGACTTGTAGCCTTCCTTATCAGCAGTGGTGCGTGCTGCGCCCTTCTTTGCGTCAGTCACAGCCACGATGACCTTCTTTGCTTCCTCTTTACCACGCTGCTCCTCACACATCTTCTTCAGCAGACGGAATGTGATGGCAGTCTCTGTGGTTGTACCCGACTTGGATATGTTGATGACACCAAACTTCACTGTCTTCAGATATCCGATGAGTTCAGAGAGATAGTCTTCGCTGATGTTATTGCCAGCAAACAGCATGCGTGGAGCCTTAGCAGGCTTGTACATACCGAAAGAGTCCGACAGAGCGTCAATCACCATTCTTGCTCCGAGATAAGAACCGCCGATACCTGCCACAACCACTGCCTCGCAGTTGTCCTGCAATACCTTTGCTGTAGCATTGATCTCAGCGATGAATTCTGGTGTGATACTTGTTGGCAGGTGCATCCATCCGAGGAAGTCATTACCTGCACATGTCTGGTTCTCAAGAGCCTCCTGAGCCGCCTTTACCTTTGGTGCCAGCGCCTCTACTGCACCTGCAGCAACAAACTGCGATGCCTTTGTAATGTCTAATTGCATGATCGTTTTTGTTTATCTGAATTTTCCAGTCAATTCCTTTATAGCGTCAGAAGCACGTGCTTCATTATATAATATGTTGTACACTGTGTTTACGATAGGGAATGTGTAGCCACTATATTGTGCGAGTATCTCTTCCATGCATCGTGCACCATAGAATCCCTCTGCCACCATCTCCATCTCGTTTTGTGCAGCCTTTATGCTATACCCCTTGCCTATCATTATGCCGAATATCCTGTTGCGTGAGAAGTTGGAGTAACCAGTCACGAGCAGGTCACCGAGATAGACAGAGTCTGACACGTTTCTCTGTTCCGAAGGGCTCAGCAGTGAGAGTATGTCATTCATCTCCGTCACTGCGTTAGCCATAAACACGGCATGGAAGTTGTCTCCATAATTGAGTCCGCTACATATGCCTGCGCCTATAGCGTATATATTCTTCAGCACCGAAGCATATTCAATGCCTTGCACGTCAGTGGAGGTGCGCACCTGTATGTAGTCAGACTGTATGGTGTTGGCAAAAGCCTTTGCCTTGAGCACGTCGCAACATCCTATGGTGAGATACGTCAGCCTATTCATCGCCACCTCTTCGGCATGTGAAGGGCCCATCAGACAAGCCAACTGCTCCTCGGGCACGCCGTAGTGATTGTGGAAATACTCCGATATCACCATCTGCTCCTCAGGCACTATGCCCTTGGTGGCAGATATGATAAACTTACCCCTCATGTCTTCCGTCACCTTGTTCATATGTTGCTTGAAGTAAGGTGAAGGCGTGACAAATATCAGAGTGTCATATTCGCGGATTATCTCGTTGATGTCTGTGGTGAAGAATATCTCGCTTGTGTCAAACTGCACCGAGGTGAGATAAGCGGCATTGTGTCCAGTGCGCTTTATCTCCTCTATGCGGTCTTCGCGACGCATATACCAACCGATGTGGTGAGTCTTGTCTACGACAATCTTTGCCAAAGCCGTGGCCCATGACCCTCCACCGATGATAGCGATGCGTCCAGGTGTGGCCTTATTCCTTCGACATAGCCGCCTCAATCCACGCAGCAAAGTCTTCAACTTTCGGATTATCATAGCCTAACTTGTATTTCTTGTTGACGCCGCATACATCCTGCTGCAACTTTTGTGCTTTCACGTCTTTGATGTCGCTGACAAGATAGTAGCCGGCTTTATTGAATAGTGGTATCCACTCTTCTGGTACACCCAGTGCTGTCCACTCTGCAACGCTTGAGCGTGGAGCCTTCTTCTCTGGTTTCATTTGTGGGAAGAAGAGCACCTCCTGTATGAATGGGTTGCCAGTCATGAGCATCACCAGACGGTCGATACCGATACCGATACCACTGGTAGGAGGCATGCCATACTGCAATGCGCGCAGGAAGTCGTGGTCGATGATCATAGCCTCGTCGTCGCCCTTGTCAGCTAGTTTCATCTGTTCGATGAAGCGTTCCTCCTGGTCTATTGGGTCATTGAGCTCGGAGTAAGCATTTGCCAACTCCTTACCATTTACCATCAATTCGAATCGCTCTGTGAGTCCAGGTTTAGAGCGGTGCATCTTCGTCAGAGGCGACATCTCGACAGGATAGTCAGTGATGAAGGTAGGTTGGATAAATGTACCCTCGCAAGTCTCTCCGAATATCTCGTCGATGAGTTTGCCCTTGCCCATTGTCTCGTCCACCTCTATCTCGAGTTTCTTTGCCACCTCGCGCATTTCTTCTTCGCTCATGCCACTGAGGTCATAGCCTGTTTTCTCCTTGATAGCGTCAAGGATAGGCAGACGACGATAAGGAGCCTTAAATGAGATGACATTGCCATCTATCTCCACCTCTGGTTTGCCGTTGACAGCCACGCAGATCTTCTCCAGCATCTGCTCGGTGAATGACATCATCCAGTTGTAGTCCTTGTAAGAAACATAGAGTTCCATACAAGTGAACTCAGGGTTGTGGTTCTTGTCCATACCCTCATTGCGGAAGTTCTTGCCAATCTCATACACACCTTCAAAACCACCCACGATGAGTCTCTTCAGATATAGTTCGGTAGCGATACGCATGTACATATCCTGGTTGAGGGCATTAAAGTGTGTGATAAATGGACGTGCCGAAGCACCACCGGCGATGCTCTGCAGAGTAGGAGTCTCCACCTCTGTATATCCAGCCTCGTCGAGGATTCTTCTGAGAGTGCGGATGGCAGTAGCGCGCTTGAGGAATGTGTCCTTTACGCCGTCATTGACCACGAGGTCCACATATCTCTGGCGGTAACGCAGTTCGGGGTCATCAAATTTATCGTAAGCCACGCCGTCCTTGTATTTCACGATTGGCAGTGGTTTGAGAGACTTAGAGAGCAGAGTCAGTTCCTTAGCGTGCACACTAATCTCACCAGTCTTGGTGCGGAATACATAACCCTTGATACCGATGAAGTCACCGATGTCAAGGAGTTTCTTGAATACCACGTTGTAGAGGTCCTTGTTGTCACCAGGACATATTTCATCGCGCTGTATGTAAACCTGTATGCGGCCCTTCGAGTCCTGTATTTCGGCGAAGGCAGCCTTACCCATGATGCGCTGTCCCATGATACGTCCAGCCACGATCACGTTACGACTGTTTTCTGCTGTTGCCTTGCCAGGCACGTCATTGCCCTCCTCATCCTTTTCTGTAGGGAGGTCAACGAATTGGGCGCGTATGTCGTCGCTCCATGCATTCACGGGATATTCGGCGGCAGGATAAGGGTCAATGCCAAGGTTTCTCAATTCCTGTAGGCTATTTCTTCTGCCTATCTCCTGCTCTGAAAGTTCCAGTATGTTCATATGCTATTATTTGTTCTTGTAATATCTATTGAATGCAAAATTAATAATAAATTTCAGAATCCCCTCATATTTATTATTATTAATGGTGCTACAAGTGGTTAAAGTGACATACGTTTGATTTATTTTTTGTACTTTTGCAAACGTATGTCGGCATAGTCTATAGGGAATGCTAGGCATGCTTTTACTGTATATTTTTAACGGCAAAAGAGATGAAACTTTCGGAAAAGGTTAACAATTTAAACGATGGTCTGACTAAGACCCTTGGGATAGAATATCACTCTACGGACGACCCTGACACAGTGGAAGCCACCATGACGTGCACTCCGCCCGTGTCGCAACCTTGGGGATTCATGTCGGGCGGTGCGGTGCTCGCTTTGGCAGAAAACCTTGCTGGTATCGGTTCGATGAGCGTCACTCCCGAGAAGCAGATATTTGGTATTAATGTCAGCGCCAATCATATGTCGTCCGTGCGCACAGGCGAGAGCGTGACTGCGGTGGCACGTCTGCTCCGCAAGGGTGGCACTCTGCACAATTGGCTTGTGACTGTATATAATGACCAGAGCGGTGCTATCGTTTCCGAGATACAGGTGACTAATTACACATTGAGTGGAGATAGAATGAAGAAATGATGACAATAAAGAAGATTACATCGGCATGCGCCGAAGCGAGGCAAGTGCCTCAGATGATGAAGGATAACGGAGTGGAATACCACGAAGTGAAGTGTGTAAACTGGGCTGATGAGTATCCCTACTGCCCACAGTTTGATGTGGCACTCGCGCATGATGCAGACAATATCTATATCCATTATCGCGTGACTGAGCAGAGCGTGCGTGCCGTGGCAGAGAAAGACCAAGACGCGGTGTGGCAAGACTCCTGTGTGGAATTCTTCTCCAAACCTATTGCCGATGGTGACATATATTATAATGTGGAGTGCAACTGCACGGGAAAGATACTCCTCGCTGCTGGTCCGGTGCGAGAAAACCGCGAGCGTGCTCCACAGGAGGTGACCGCCAGCATCAAGCGCTGGGCTTCACTTGGCACAGAACCCTTTGAAGAGCGTATGGGCGAGACCTCATGGGAGGTGGCACTTATCATCCCTCGCACTGTTTATTTCAAGCAAGATATCAAGACACTTGACGGTCTCCATGCCAGTGCTAATATCTACAAGTGTGGCGACAAACTCACAGTGCCTCACTTCGTCTCGCTTTATCCGATATACGCGCCAAAACCCGATTTCCATCGTCCTGACTATTTCCAGGCAGTGACATTCGAGTAAGATATGAATGCTGTATACACCATCCTATTGCTTGTGCTGAGCAATGTGTTTATGACCTTTGCCTGGTATGGCCATCTGCGTCTGCAGCAGTCGGGAGTCTCGAGTCATTGGCCATTGATTCTCGTCATTGCCTTTTCGTGGGCGATAGCATTCTTTGAGTATTGCTGTCAGGTGCCAGCCAATCGTATAGGATTTGAGGGCAACGGAGGACCATTCTCCCTCGTGCAATTAAAAGTTATCCAGGAGGTGGTGTCACTTATTGTGTTCTCCATAGTGGCAACGTTCCTCTTTCAAGGACAACACTTGCATTGGAATCACGTAGTGGCATTCATCTGCCTCATAGCGGCAGTGTTTTTCTGTTTTTACAAATAAAGAGTTTATGATACTATCACTTCAAGGAATAACACCACAGATAGGCCAAGGTACTTTTGTGGCTCCCACGGCAGCCGTGATAGGCGATGTGGTGATAGGCGAGGGGAGTTCGGTGTGGTATAGCGCCGTCATACGCGGTGATGTCAACAAGATACGCATTGGCGATCGCGTCTCTGTGCAAGACGGTTGTTGCCTGCACACGTCAGGCGGTGAAGCCTATGTGGAGATTGGCAATAATGTCACCATAGGCCACAATGCCACCCTGCATGGATGCAAGATAGGCGATGATGTGTTGATAGGTATGGGTTCTACATTGCTCGACAACTGTGTGGTGGAGTCGGGTAGCGCAGTAGCAGCGGGTTCTCTCGTGCTCTCCCGTACACGCATTCCCTCCGGTGAACTCTGGGGAGGAGTGCCAGCCAAGTTTATAAAGAAGGTGACGCCCGCAGTGGCTGAGCGCCTACTGAAGCGAGGGCCACAAAACTATGATTATTGGACAAAAATATATTTACAGGAAGATGAAAACAATCAAAGCGGCACTCTTTGACCTTGATGGTACGCTCATAGATAGCGAGTCGCAATATACCGATTTCTGGCAGTCCACGGGTCAGCAGTATCATCCCGAGATACCCGACTTTGCCCACTTTATAAAAGGGTCTACGCTTGACCATATACTGGAGAAATATTTCCCTGGCAAGGAGATGCAAGAGTATCTCACACGCAAGATAGATGAATTTGAGGCGTCCATGGACTTCACGCCCATAAAGGGTGCGCCAGAGTTTGTGCGTGACCTCAAGGCAAATGGTGTAAAATGTGCCATCGTCACCAGTTCCAATCGTGCCAAGATGGAGCATGTGGCTGCCACACAGGGTGACTTCCTGCGACTCTTTGATGCCATCCTCACATCCGAAGACTTTGTTGCATCCAAGCCCGACCCCAGTTGTTATCTCACAGCAGCCAAGCGACTGTCTGCCGACATCGACGAGTGCGTGGTCTTTGAAGATGCCTTCAATGGCATCCATGCGGGACTTAATGCTGGCATGTATGTCATGGGACTTGCCACCGTCAATAGTCGCGAGAAGATATCCGACCTGTGCGGTCACGTCATAGACGACTATGAGGGTCTCGACTATGAAGGGTTGTGCCGTATTGTCAATGGCAAGATATGAATGTAGCACTCTATAGATTACCCTATGACGATGCTTACACTGAGGTCAGTTCGGAGCGTCCGCCTCAGTGTCTGCCTTCTTTGCAGAGCATTGGTAGCGACTGCGGTTTTGTAGTCGCGCCCTTCGACTGCAGTGATGCTTCCACCCCTATAGTGCTTATCAGACCCGACCATGTGGAGCGCAAACCTCTCGTCAATGCTCAGGCATTGGCGGACGGTGGCTATGTGAGGGAGCATCAGATAAGCGACAGTTACGCAGAAGATTTCCACAAGTTTCATGATGCAGTGAAGAGTGGCTCATATAGCAAACTCGTCCTGTCGCGCACTCGTGAGGCGTCGATGTCAGACATAGATATCCACCAGTTGTTCTTGGATGCATGTCTGCGCTATCCTCGTCTTGCCGTGATGCTCGTGTCCACATCGGTGACAGGCACATGGATAGTTGCCACACCAGAGAAACTGCTCACTGGCGACGGCACATGGTGGAAGACCATGGCGCTGGCAGGCACTATGCCATATAGTGAAGGATTCCAAGAGTGGAGCAAGAAAAACCAACACGAACAACATTTCGTCGAAACATATATCGAACGCTGTCTTGCCTCCTTCGGTTGTGACATCCTCAAGGACGGCCCTTTCACGCGCCGTGCTGGCAATCTTGTGCACCTCTGCACAGATTTCCGTTTCCATCTCCAGCAAGGACGCACCATAGGCGATGTACTCTCCATGCTTCACCCCACGCCCGCCGTATGCGGACTACCAAAGGATGACGCGTACAGTTTTATAATGGCAAACGAGTCCTCTTCCCGCCTTTACTATTCGGGTTTTATGGGTCCCGTAGGCATAGACGGCAAGACCGATATATACGTTTCGCTCCGTTGTGCACATCTCTCTGATGGCAAAGCCACGCTCTATGCGGGCGGTGGCATCATGCCAGGAAGTGATGTGCTGTCAGAATGGGAAGAGACAGAAAATAAAATGCAAACCATAGGCGATGTACTCAAATAAGGAAAATGTCAACATACTGACTGCGCTACTCGCAGACTATGGCATACGACATGTCGTGGTGTGCCCAGGATCAAGAAATGCTCCCATAGTGCACAATTTCAATGAATGTCCCGCCATCAATTGCTATCCCGTGACTGACGAGCGCTCGGCTGCCTTTATGGCGATGGGCATCTCCCAACAGACGGGTGAGGTCGCGGCAGTATGCGTAACCTCTGGTTCGGCACTGCTCAATGTCTTGCCTGGGGCTGCTGAGGCCACCTATCAGCGCCAGGGCATCCTGGTCATCTCGGCAGACCGCCCATCAGCGTGGATAGAACAACTAGATGGACAGACCATGCCACAGCAGGGAGCACTTGGCACATTTGTGACTAAGAGCGTATCCTTGCCCGAATGTAAGGACGACACTGAGCGTTGGCATTGTCGTCGACTGGTATGTGAGGCTATCAATAATTTGCTATTGAAGCGACAATCAGTGCATATCAACGTGCCTATCACCGAACCGCTCTTTGAGTTTACTGTGCCAGTATTACCTAATGTAAAAGGTATAAAACGAATATCACGTGAACAGTTTGATAAACTCTT
>CAVABU010000036.1:0-3546 GCA_963586965.1 Gemmiger formicilis | reverse complement strand
GGGCGACATCGTCTATTACGCCAACTCCTCTGCCGTGCGCATAGGAGCGCGATATGCTCACCACTATGTGCGGTGCAATCGCGGACTCAATGGTATAGAGGGTTCGCTATCCACCGCCGTCGGTGCTTCGCTGGTCACTGACAAGAATGTGTACTGCGTCATAGGCGACCTGAGTTTCTTTTATGACCAGAATGCACTGTGGAATCAGCATCTTCCCCGTAACCTCCGCATCCTGTTGCTCAACAATGGTGGCGGTGCCATCTTCCGCTCGCTGCCTGGACTGAGTGAGTCGCCAGCCTGTGAAGAGTATGTCATGGCAAGCCACAAGACCACCGCCGTGGGTGCTTGCCATCAGTATGGCATCTCACGTCGCATGGTGTCAAGGGTGGAAGATATGCTCACAAATATGCAGTGGCTTGTAAATACAACGTCTAATCAACCTCTATTACTTGAGGTGTTAACGAAATAATGATGAAATAATATGAATTGGAAAAAGATACGAGAATTTGAAGAGATAAGTCTCGAGTGTGCGGAAGGCATAGCAAAGATCAGCATATGCCGTCCGCGTTATCGCAATGCTTTCACACCGAAGACTACGGCAGAGTTGTCATGCGCATTCTCTATAGTGCGTGAGCGTCAGAATATTTCAGTCGTCTTACTCACGGGTCAGGAGACACCGCGCAAGGAGGGACAGACGGATGAAGAATGGTTGAAGACGCAAGCCTTCTGCGCAGGTGGCGACATGAATGTGAAGGGACGTGGCGGATATGTCGACGAAGAAGGCGTGCCACGCTTGTCGGTGCTCGATGTGCAGATGCAGATACGCCGTCTACCCAAACCCGTCATCGCCATGGTCAATGGTTTTGCCATCGGCGGTGGACATGTATTGCACCTCGTGTGCGATCTGACGATAGCATCTGAGAATGCACGTTTCGGTCAGACAGGACCTAAGGTAGGATCCTTTGATGCAGGTTTTGGTAGTTCGTATCTGGCAAGAATCGTAGGACAGAAAAAAGCCCGCGAGATATGGTTTATGTGCCGTCAATACACTGCCAATGAAGCCGAAGCGATGGGTATGGTCAACAAGGTGGTGCCTTACGACCAACTGGAGGATGAGTGCGTGGCATGGGCAAAGCACATGATGGAACTATCGCCTTTGGCACTTCGCATGATAAAGGCTGGACTCAATGCCGAACTCGATGGACAGGCTGGCATACAGGAACTTGCTGGTGATGCCACCATGCTCTATTATATGCTTGATGAAGCACAGGAAGGAGGCAAGGCTTTCCTGGAGAAGAGAAAACCAGACTGGAGTAAATTTAAGAAACTACCCTGATGAATATAGACCTTTTTCATAAGACTCTGCACTTCAAGACGCCTGCTCGCACCAGCCGTGGCGCTTACGACAAACATGAGATGATCATCGTGTCAATGTCTGACGACGAGGGCAGGATAGGACTTGGCGAGTGCGCTCCGCTACCAGACCTCAGTTGTGATAGAGAGGCATACACCATGATGAGCGACGTGGCAAGACTCATCAATGAGGCCCTTGCCAGTGATGACTATGCAGACTATCTGCGACCTTATCCCGCACTGCTCTTCGCACTGGAGTCAGCGATGTATGACATGACAAAGTCGCCCGTGCTCTATGACACACCCTTCGCCCGTTGTGAGGAGGGCATACCCTTCAACGGATTAGTGTGGATGGGCTCATATGACGAGATGTTGGCACAGGTGAAGAAGAAGATACTGGCAGGATTTCGTTGCATAAAACTCAAGATTGGTGCCATACGCTGGGAAGAGGAAATAGAACTGATACGCTTCATACGATCCAAATATCGCCCCGAGACACTCCAACTGCGTGTAGACGCAAATGGAGGTTTCTCCGTGGATGAGGCTCCGTCAAGACTGGAGGAATTGGCACGCTATGGCATACACTCCATAGAGCAACCCATCAAGGCGGGACAATGGAAGGAGATGACACGCCTGTGTCGTGAGACTCCGCTACCAATAGCGCTCGACGAAGAACTCATAGGCGTCAACCATCTGCATGAGAAACAGGCGCTGCTTGACACCATCCGACCACAGTATATCGTCATCAAACCGACTCTACATGGCGGTATATCGGGTTCGATAGAGTGGGTGAGCGAATCCCGCAAGCGTGGCATCGACTCGTGGATGACCTCTGCTCTGGAGAGTAATATCGGTCTGCGCAATGTAGCCCTGCTTGCAGCCAGTTGCTATGGCCCTTCGATACGTTTTCCACAGGGACTTGGCACAGGCCAACTCTTCACTGACAACATAGAGATGGATATGCAGTTGCGTGGTGCGAAGATGTGGAGGGAGGAGACCGATGGACGTTGATGACTTTCTCGCGGAGTGGCGTAGCGACAGCCCTTATGTGGAAGTGAAGACCAGTGGGAGCACTGGCAATCCGAAGCGGATGCTCGTGGAGAAATCTCGCATGAAGGCTTCGGCTCGCACGACGTGTGACTTTCTCGGATTAAAAGAGGGAGACACGGCATTGCTATGCATGTCCGTAGACTATATCGCTGGCAAGATGATGGTGGTGCGTAGTCTGGAGCGTGGACTGCGTATGCAATGTGTGACACCGTCCAATCGCCCTTTGAAAGGCATTCAAATGCCGTTTGACCTCATCGCCATGGTGCCCTCGCAGGTATATGAGACCCTGCGTCATGAGGATGAGGCTCGAGTGTTGCGCCAGAGCAGACATATAATAATAGGTGGTGGTGCAGTGTCGGAGGAGTTGGCCACCAGTCTAAAAGATTTTCCCCATAGCGTGTGGAGCACATACGGCATGACGGAGACGCTGTCGCACATAGCACTTCGGAAGATTAACGGTAAAGAGGCATCAGAGTGGTATACGCCTTTTGATGGTGTGAAGGTTTCATCAAAAGGCGGTTGCCTTGTCATAGATGCTCCCCAAGTATGCCCCGACACCCTTGTCACCAATGACATAGCAGAGATACGTGATGGCAAATTTCGCATCCTTGGTCGCAAGGACAATGTCATCTGTTCGGGTGGCATAAAGATTCAGATAGAAGAGGTGGAGGCTATGCTCCGCCCGCACCTCACCTCGCCATATGTCATCACGAAGGTAAGTGATGACAAGTTTGGTGAGGCTGTCGTGATACTTACGGAGTCTACTGATATACCGCATGTAAAGGCAGTGTGCGAGAGCATCCTCCCTCGCTACTGGCAACCGAAGCATTATCTGCACGTAGATCATATTCCCATGACAGAGACAGGTAAGCCTGCACGCATGAAAGCACAACAGTTGGCAGATATAGTAGTTGCAGCGTCCCCGCTGCAACCCTCACGTAAGCAGTAGTAAAGGAGGAGTTACGGCACCCTTAGTTTGGTTGCAGCGAGGACGCTGCAACTACTATGATTACATATGCGTTTTTTTATTGCACACCAGTTGAGCGACGGGCGCACAGCACGTGCTGTGCAGTCGCACACCAGCTGCTATGCGGCCGCACACCAGCTGGTGTGCGGTTATAGGAGTCGCCTTCTCCAAAGACC
>CAVABU010000035.1:11578-20742 GCA_963586965.1 Gemmiger formicilis | reverse complement strand
TATTCCCACTCGATGGTTGATGGTGGCTTTGAGGAGATGTCATAGCATACGCGGTTGACACCCTTCACCTTATTGATGATGTCGGTGCTCACCTGCGCCATGAAGTCATAAGGCAGATGCGCCCAGTCAGCAGTCATGGCATCGGTGGAGGTCACTGCACGCAAAGCCACTGGATGCTCATAGGTGCGCTCATCACCCATCACTCCCACACTGCGCACGGTGGAGAGAAGCACGGTGCCTGCCTGCCATATCTGGTCATAGAGGCTCACCTCTATCTCGCCGTCCTTCATGTCGGCTGGCACTCCTGCAGCAAGCACTCGACGCGCGTCTTCGCCACTTAGCTTGGTCTTATATTCACGCAATCCACGGATGTATATGTCGTCTGCATCCTGGAGGATGCGCACTTTCTCGCGTGTGATGTCACCAAGGATGCGCACGGCAAGACCTGGACCTGGGAATGGATGACGAGTGATGAGATGCTCAGGCATGCCAAGCGAACGACCCACACGACGCACCTCATCCTTGAAGAGCCACTTCAGAGGTTCGCATAGTTGGAGGTTCATCTCCTTAGGCAGACCGCCCACATTGTGATGGCTCTTGATGACCTTGCCCGTGATGTTAAGGCTCTCGATGCGGTCAGGATAGATGGTGCCTTGTGCAAGCCATTTGGCGTCGGTAATCTTCTTTGCTTCAGCATTAAACACCTCCACAAAGTCTCTACCTATTATCTTGCGCTTCTGCTCAGGGTCGGTCACTCCTGCCAGGTCACCGAGGAATTTCTCCGAAGCATCCACTCCGATGACATTCAGTCCCAGGCACTTGTAGTCTTCCATCACATCACGGAACTCATTTTTGCGAAGCATGCCGTGATCCACGAAGATACAAGTAAGGTTTTGACCGATGGCTTTATTGAGCAATACGGCTGCCACGCTGGAGTCCACACCACCCGAGAGTCCGAGTATGACGCGGTCATTGCCCACCTGCTGACGTATCTCAGCCACGGTGGTGTCGACAAATGATGCTGCCGACCAGTCCTGATGGCTACCGCAGATGTCTACGACAAAGTTTTTGAGCAAGAGCGAACCCTGCACTGAGTGAAACACTTCGGGATGAAACTGCACTGCCCAGATGCTCTGCTGGCCGTCCTTGCCTGGCACATAGTAAGCGGCATTCTCCACGGACTGTGTGGAGGCTATGACCTCTGCACCTGTAGGGATGGCAGTGATGGTGTCACCATGCGACATCCACACCTGAGAGTTGTCGTCAAATCCGTGAAAGAGAGGATTTTGCTTGTTGACAGAGACAAGGTTTTGACGTCCATATTCGCGAGAGCCAGCAGGTTGCACATTGCCACCATTGGTGTAGGCGATATACTGTGCGCCATAGCAGATGCCGAGCACAGGCAGACGACCAGCGAAGTCGCCGAGGTCTACCTTGAATGCCTCAGGGTCATAGACCGAATAGGGACTACCCGAGAGGATAACGCCTATGACAGAAGGGTCATCCTTGGGAAACTTGTTGTAAGGCAGGATTTCGCAGAAGGTGTCAAGTTCGCGTATGCGACGACCTATGAGTTGGGTCGTCTGACTGCCGAAGTCGAGAATGATAATCTTTTGCATTATATTGTGAGGATAAAAGTTTTTCTTTTTATATCGTGACGATAAACAGTTTGCTTTTTATATTGTGCGGATAAACTGCTCTGCATCGCTCAGCGTGTCTATCTTGCCCACATCCATGAGTCGCAGGTCTTGTTTGAGTACACCTTTTATATATATGTCTTTGCAATGCTTGAGATAGAAGTCCATGATGGGAAATTTGTCTGGCCACTCCTGCATCAGCGCTGAGAGTCGCTGTGACACGCAGTGTATGCCCGAGAAGGCATAGAGATGCAGATGCGAGGGGATGGTGTCATCTTGACGGAAGTCCACGTGCATGATGTCATCATAAGGCGACTTGACCTCCCCTGTGGAGCGATTGGTCCATCCCACGAGGCGCATGTCGTCATCAAAGACGAGATAGCGCTGAGTCTCGCGCCACGACACGAGCAGTGTGGCATCATTGGCGAAGGACTGCAGGTAGAAGTCCTTGAGGTCTACATTGCTGAGTATGTCGACATTGTGTATGAGCACTGGGTCATCATTGGCAAATAGTGGCAGTGCCTTCTTCAGTCCACCACCAGTCTCGAGCAGTGCATCGGTCTCGTCACTGATCTGTATGTCGGTGCCACGGAGATAGTCGACTATTTGCGAGGCGAAGTGGTGCACATTGACCACGATATGGTCGAAGCCCTGCGCCTGGAGTTTGTCTATCACATGTTGCAGGAGCGGTTTGCCAGCCACCTTCACCAGTGCCTTGGGCATGTGGTCAGTGAGAGGCTTGAGTCGTGTGCCGAGTCCGGCTGCAAATATCATGGCATTCATTCGAGCACCTCCTTTATGTTTTGTTCGCGATGGCAGATTTTCACCTTTATGCCGTATTTATTGTGTAGATGTTCTGCAAGATGTTGGGCAGAATATACCGAACGATGCTGACCGCCAGTGCATCCGAAGGAGAACATGAGGTCGGTAAATCCTCGCTTGATGTATCGCTCCACGTGAGCGTCAGCCAACTTGTAGACGCTCTCAAGGAAGGTCAGTATCTCGCCATCATCTTCGAGAAAGCGTATGACAGGAGCATCGAGTCCAGTGAGTTTCTTGTACGGTTCGTAGCGTCCAGGATTGTGTGTGGAGCGACAGTCGAAGACGTAGCCTCCGCCATTGCCACTTTCATCTTCGGGGATGCCTTTCTTATATGAGAAAGAGAAGATACGCACCACGAGTGCACCTTTGCCATCATATTGAGACGCAGAGGGTGTAAGGGCTTCGTGCTGGGGTTGATATTTCTCCATGTGTGTCAACTGTGTGAGCACTTCCATGAGATATGGATATGGGAAATGTCCTTCATCGAGGAGTCGTCGCAGATTGTCGATGGCGGGGATGATGCTGTCGAGGAAGTGTCGTTTGCGCTCGAAGTATCCACGAAATCCATAAGCGCCAAGCACTTGCATGATGCGGAAGAGCACGAATAGGCGGAGTCGCTGAAGGAAGACGTCCTTGGGTGGAGCGACGGTGTAGGTCTGCATAGACTCGTAGTATGTGTCTATGAGTTCATGACGCAAGGAGTCGTCATATTTTGCAGATGCTTGCCAAAGAAATGATGCGAGGTCATAATAGAAGGGACCGCGTCTGCCTCCCTGAAAGTCGATAAACCATGGATTGCCCTCTGCGTCGAGCATCACATTGCGTGCTTGGAAGTCGCGATACATGAAGGTGGTGGACTCTTCACTTAGGAGGTCGTCAGCCAATTGGCGGAAGGACTCCTCGAGTCGCACCTCATGAAAGTCTATGCCCGTGGCTTTGAGGAAGCAGTATTTGAAATAGTTGATGTCAAAGAATATGCTTTCTCTATCAAATGCTGGCACGGGATAGCAATGATGATAGTCAAGCCCCTGGGCACCAGCAAACTGCATGCGTGGCAACTGCTTGATAGTGCGCTTGAGGAGTTGTCGCTCAGCCTCATCATAGTGGCCATCGTGCTCCCTACCCTCTCTGATGGCATCAAAGAGTGACATGGTGCCAAGGTCTTGCTGCAGATAGCACATGCGGTCGGTGCTGACGATGTAGACCTCGGGCACGGGCAGACCTTTGTCATGAAAGTGGCGTGAGAGATAGATGAAGGCATCATTCTCCTCCTGAGAGGTACCTATGACACCTATCACGGTGTGTCCGTCAGCATCATGCAGACGCCAATACTCGCGATTGCTGCCTGCTCCTGCCAATCGCTCCATGTGGTGAGGGTCGTGACCACGGAGGTTATTATATAATAATGTAAGACGTTGCATCATTATTCTTTTATACGTTTCTTTCCTTCACTATTATAATAGTTGAGCGCAGCTCCGATGGCGGTGGAGAATTCGCTATGCGAAGGGATATGAAATCTCACTCCATAGATTTTCTCCAGTATGGGAAAGAGTATGCGACACTGTGGCAATAGCGATAGTTTGCCTATCAAGACATAGTCTTTGATGCCCGAACCGATGGAGGAAAGGATGGTCGCCGAACCGATGGTCTGTAGCACTGACCAAATGATGCCTAGCGCCACATCTTCGGGTTTGGAGTCAGCCTTGGCATTGCCAAAGAGCGAAGCGGTGGCGTCGAGTGGCAGATTGGTCACTTGGTGTGGTGATATGTCGCCGATGCTCACGTCGATGGCAGAGAGGTCGCCATGGCGTGCCAATTCGAGCACTTGCTCGATGTTGCCAGTCTTGAGCATCACTCGTGCCAGTCCAGCCAGTGTGCCCCCACCAAGTGCGAGTCCTCCCAGGCGACTGATGTCTTCGCCATCACAGAGCACGAGCGAAGTGCCAGTGCCCATGGAAACCACTATCATGCGGTCGAGGTCTACATCATATTTGGCTCCCAATCCGTCAGCGATAAACTCGTCGGTGGTGGATGTGGGCAGTCCATAGATATTGCCGTCTATATAGCCTGCGCCGACACCAGTAAGCATCACTTGCTTGACATCAGAGAGGCTTATCTTATTGTCGTGCAGATATTTGCCAAATGCTCCATAGAGTGATGTCACGGGGTCATTGGCTTTGATTCTTATCGGCGAGACGACATTCATGTGTTTGTCGATGCCGACGATCTTTGTAGTAGATATTCCTACGTCGATTCCTATTACCATTTTTCTCTCTTGTATGATACATTCCCGATTTTCAGGGGGAAGTGACATAATCGTTTATATGATGTTTGATTGGCATTTTATAGTAGTTGCAGCGTCCTCGCTGCAACCAAGCTGACGCAGAGGAATTCTCCCTTGCGAGGGCAAAGCGAGGACGCTTCGCCTCCTATGATTACCTTTGTATGCTTGCTATTTGCCAAATCAGTATACTTTAGTTCTTTATGTATGATATTGTTTTATACTTTATATTATAGAAGTCCTTCGAAGAGGTCCGCTTGTCGTGGTTGGGGCTTCTGGGTTTGTGGTGCTTGTGGAGCCTCGGGAGCAGATGGTTGTGACTCTGCGGTATCCACGATGGCGAGTAATTCATCCTCAGTCATTATCTGTATGCCGAGTTTCTGCGCCTTCTCGAGTTTGGCAGGTCCCATATTATCGCCTGCTAGGATGAAGGACGTGTTCTTGGATATGCTTCCCACATTCTTGCCACCGTTGGCCTCTATCATCTTCTTGTATTCGTCACGACTGTGATGTTGGAAGACGCCACTTATGACGATGGACTTGCCCTCGAGAGCAGTGCCATGACTATGTAGTTCCTCATCGGAAAGGCTGAACTGCAGTCCATAACTGCGCAGTCGCTCCACTATCTGACGGTTGCCCTCTTCATGGAAATATCCGATGACGCTTGCCGCCATGACATCGCCTATGCCGTCCACTTGGCAGAGTTGCTGGACGGAGGCATTCATCAGAGCGTCCATTGACTTGAAATATCTAGCGAGAGCCTTGGCTGAAGTCTCGCCCACGAAGCGTATGCCAAGAGCAAAGACCACTCGCTCAAAGGGCACAGTCGTGGAGCCGTGGATGGACTTTATGATGTTTTGTGCGGAGTCATATTTATTGCGCTTCACGTCGTCGCCCCATAGTTGTTCTACGCGTAGTTCGTAGAGGTCGGCGAAGTTGTGGATGAGTCCTTGCTGGTAGTATTCGTCGATGATTTCCTTGCCAAGACCGAGGATGTTCATCGCCTTGCGTGAGACGAAATGTTCGATCTTACCTTTTATCTGAGGCGGGCATCCTGCGTCATTGGGACAATAGTGGCCTGCTTCGCCAGGATAGCGCACGAGGGGTGTGCCACACTCGGGACAATGAGTAGCAAACTGTATCGGAGTGGCATCGGGCAGTCTTTTGTCTTCTACCACGCCGACTATCTTAGGGATTATCTCGCCACCTTTTTCCACATACACGTAGTCGCCTTCATGGAGATTGAAACTCTTGATGAAGTCCTCATTATTGAGCGTGGCACGCTTGACCGTGGTGCCAGCGAGGTGCACAGGTTCCATATTTGCCACGGGAGTGACGGCACCCGTGCGTCCCACTTGATAAGTCACCTCAAGCAGACGAGTGCAGGCACGCTCAGCCTTGTATTTATATGCTATGGCCCATCGTGGAGACTTGGCGGTCATGCCAAGTGAGCGTTGCTGTCGCAAGGAATTGACCTTGAGCACTATGCCATCGGTAGCCTCGGGGAGATTTTTTCGTTCAGTGTCCCAGTAGGTTATATATTGCATTATCTCTTCGAGGGTCTTGACCTTCTTCATGCCTTCCGACATCTTAAATCCCCACTGGCGACACGCCATGAGATTTTCGTAATGTCCGTCAGAGGGCAGACTGTCGCCAAGCAAATAGTAGAGGTAAGCATCGAGTCCGCGTGCAGCCACCGTGCGGGAGTTTTGCAGTTTGAGTGTACCCGAAGCAGCATTGCGAGGATTAGCAAATGGCGGTTCACCCTCTTCCTCACGTTCCTCATTGATGCGTCGGAAATTATCCCAAGGCAGGAGCACCTCGCCACGTATTTCGAAGATGTGTGGCCAGTCACCTTTGGCAAGTTGCAAAGGGATGCATTTTATGGTGCGCACATTGGGCGTGACGTCATCACCTTTGACACCATCACCACGCGTAACTGCTCTCACGAGGCGACCATCCTCATAAGTGAGCGAGATGGACAGTCCGTCATATTTCATCTCACAGCACACTTCGAAGTCTTCGCCACCGAGACCGTCCTTGACTTGTCGATACCAGTCAGCGACATCTTGCGCATTATAGGTATTGGCAAGCGAGAGCATGGGATAGCGGTGGGCCACCTGACGAAACTCCGTCTGCAGGTCACTGCCCACCCTCTGTGTAGGGGAATTGGGGTCAGCCATCTCAGGGTGCTTGCGCTCCAAGTCTTCCAGTTCATGCATCATGAAGTCGAAGTCCTGGTCACTCAAGACCGGCTGATTAAGGACATAATAGCGATGATTGGCCTCGTGCAACAATTGTCGCAACTCGAGGATACGTTGTGTTTCAGTCATCCGATATTACTTGTTTTGCGTGCAAAATTACGAAAATAAGGAGAGAATAGCAAAATTAATTCGTAACTTAGCAAGTGGAAACGCTAATGAGTAAGACGTCACTCCATAGGAAGTAGCGTCAACGACATGGGTGACAAACAAGAAAAGAATTGGACAAGACTAATCATATCAGCATATTTCAGCGCCCCTTGTGGGTGAGCATCTTCGCCCTGACCGCAGCCATCGCCTGGGGATGGGCTTATCCTCTCATCAAGATGGGCATGGGAGAGTTTGGCATCGATGCAGACATGACAGGCAGCAAGATGCTCTTTGCAGGCATACGCTTCTTCATCTCTGGACTCATCATCCTCGCCATAGCTCAAGTGACACATCGCAAGTTTGGCATTAGACGAGCGACGGACTCATGGTTCATTCTCCTATATGCTCTGCTCAACACCACCCTACACTATGCCTTCTTCTATTTCGGACTCTCACATAATGCTGGTGCTCGCTCGGCCATACTCAATTCGATGAGCGTCTTCACGGTGGTCATCTTGGCTTGCATCTTCTTCAAGAGCGACAAGATGACATGGCGAAAGGCTATGGGGTGCGTCATAGGATTTCTTGGCATCTTGGCACTCAACATTGGTGGCAAGGAGAGTGGCAGTTTCACACTCTTGGGCGACGGCATGATTATCCTCAATGCCTTATGCGGAGCCAGTGCCTCGCTATTGACCAGAGGACTGAGCAAGCGCGTGGATGTGTTTGTGGGGACGGGCTATTCGCTGAGCATCGGTGGAGCCTTACTCGTGATTCCCGCTTTAGCGATGCAAGGCCACTTGCCCATCATCACGCCATGGGGCATCACCATCTTGATGCTACTCATCGCCATCTCCACAGTAGGATTCTCTTTATACAATAAACTATTGAGTTGCAATCCCGTAGGAAAGGTTGCCATATACAATTCTCTCATCCCCGTGGTAGGCGCCATCACCTCCTGTCTATGCCTCGGCGAGCCCTTCTACTGGAAATACCTGTTGGCAGGAGCCCTGGCCACCGCAGGCATATATATCATCAATAAGGGGAAGAAGTAATTTCGACTCCAGCATCGAAAACATCACCGACTAGGTGATAGAATAGTGCATTTATTCCCTCATAAATATCATATATTAAAAAGATGTGCTAACTTTGCATCTTGTATGAGAATTGACATTATAACCGTATTGCCAGGCATGATAGAGGGATTTCTCAACGAATCCATCCTGGCACGAGCACAAAAGAAAGGACTGGCAGAAATACATCTGCACAACCTCAGGGACTACACCACCGACAAATGGCGACGCGTGGACGACTATCCCTATGGCGGTTTTGCTGGTATGGTGATGCAGGTGGAACCCATCGACCGATGCATCTCCGCACTCAAGGCTGAGCGCGACTATGATGAGGTAATATTCACCACACCTGATGGCGAGCAGTTTAATCAACCCATGGCCAATGACCTGTCCATGCTCAATAACATCATCATACTCTGCGGACACTATAAAGGCATTGACCATAGAGTACGCGAACACCTCATTACCAAGGAGATAAGCGTGGGCGACTATGTGCTCACGGGAGGCGAACTGGCTGCTGCCATCATATCGGATGCCGTGGTGAGAATAATCCCAGGCGTGGTGGGCGACGAGCAGAGTGCGCTATCCGATAGTTTCCAGGACAACCTACTCTCAGCGCCTATCTATTCACGACCTGCCGACTACAAAGGATGGAAAGTGCCCGACATACTCCTATCAGGCAACGAGGCAAAGATCAAGGACTGGGAAATGGAGCAAGCCATAGAGCGCACCAAGCGTCTGCGTCCAGATTTATTAGAGAAGTGATATGTAGTTTCTTAAATTTACATGCAAAAGGTAGGCATTTACGCATAATTTGCTTACCTTTGCACATATTGTAATATATACATGTAACTAATAGTTCGTTTTTTGTATGTTCAGCAAAGAAACTTATATTACCAGAAGAACAGAGCTCAAGAAACTCGTAGACAACGGAGTCATCATATTATTCGGCAACAATGAGTCGCCGGCAAATTTTCCAGCCAACTGCTATGCACCCTTC
>CAVABU010000035.1:0-11221 GCA_963586965.1 Gemmiger formicilis | reverse complement strand
AAGATGCGCTCTAAGAAAACTGCCGAAGAGATTGCCATCATAGACCGCGCTTGTGACATAGGTTACATGATGCACACCACGACGATGAAACTTTGTCGTCCTGGCAGAACGGAGAAATACATCGCTGGACAAGTAGACGGCGTGATGCTATCGCACTCCATGATGAATTCCTTCGCCACCATCTGCTCACAACATGGAGAGATAATGCACGGCGGACCTAAGAACGTACCGCTGGAGTCAGGACGTCTATTGCTCTGCGATGCAGGATGCGAACTGGACGACTATTGTTCGGACAACACTCGCACGATGCCAGTCAATGGCAAGTTCACCCAAAAGCAGCGCGACATCTATCAGATAGTGGCAGACTGCCATGACCATGCACTCAACGTGGCAAAACCTGGAGTAAAATGGAAGGACGTGCACTTCGACATCTGCCGTCTGATGACCGACCGTCTGAAAGATCTCGGACTGATGAAGGGCGACACGGAGGCTGCCGTGGAAGCTGGTGCTCACGCCATGTTCCTGCCACACGGACTGGGCCACATGATGGGTATGGACGTGCATGACATGGAAGGACTGGGACAGACCTACGTGGGATTTGACGAGGAGACACGTCCTAACCTGGAACAATTCGGCACCAACTGTCTGCGTATGGGACGTCGTCTAGAGGAAGGATTCGTGGTAACCGACGAACCAGGCATATACTTCATCCCAGCCCTCATGGACGACTGGCGCAAGCAAGGTCTGCACAAGGACTTCATCAATTATGACTTGCTTGATACCTATCGCGACTTCGGAGGCATCCGCATAGAGGATGACTTGCTGATAACAAAGGATGGATGTCGATTCCTCGGCACAAAGCGCATACCTTATCAGCCTGATGACGTGGAGGCTTATATGGCTGCAAATGCCGAGTAACACTGACTCTTGCAAATGCATGAATATAGAAACACGAGTGACAATTAACATTCAATATATTTAAAATGAAGAAGCTTTTGACAATGTCGCTGATGGCAGTAGCTGTCCTCAGCGCAAACGCACAGGAAGCAAAGAAGGACTCGATAGATCCTAACAAACCTGTGTTTACCGTTATCAAAGAGAATCCTATCACTTCTCTCAAAAACCAAAACCGCTCGGGTACATGTTGGGACTACTCCACCCTGTCATTCTTTGAGTCTGAGATTCTGAAGAAGAGTGGTAAGACATACGACCTCTGCGAGATGTTCGTGTGCAACAAGAACTACATGGATCGCGCCATCACAAAGGTGCGTATGCATGGTGATGCACAGTTTAGCCAGGGCGGTTCGGCTTATGACGTGCTCTACGTGCTGAAAAACTACGGTATCTGCCCTGAGACTGCTATGCCTCTGCCTGGCACACTCTATGGTGACACACTGGCAAACTTCGGCGAGTTCTTCTCAGTGCTCGAGCCATACGTAGACGCTGTGGCAAAGTCTTCAGCAAAGACCATCACCAATACATGGAAGACAGGTTTCCAGGGCATCCTCGATGCTTACCTCGGCAAGTGTCCTGAGGAGTTCACCTATGAAGGCAAGAAATACACTCCAAAGACATTCGCAGCAAGCCTCGGCCTCAACTGGGACGACTATGTGTCAATCACCTCTTACACACACCATCCATTCTACACCGAGTTCCCTGTGGAAGTGCAGGACAACTGGCGTCAGCCTGGTTCGTGGAACCTGCCAATGGACGAGATGGCACGCATCATCGAGAATGCTGTGATGAACGGCTACACAGTGGCATGGGGCGGTGACGTTTCTGGTGACGGATTCACACGCAATGGTCTTGCCATCCTTTATGATGCAGAGGCTACACAGAGCGCAGCTGGCACAGACATGGACCGTTGGCTTGGTCTATCAAAGTCAGAGAAGCAGAAGAAGGCAGAGTCTATGGGCGTAAATGCCAAGGAGAAGACTCCTACACAGGAGATGCGCCAGGAGGAATATGACAACTGGACACTGACCGATGACCACGGCATGCTCATCTATGGTATAGCAAAGGACCAGACAGGTCGCAAGTACTACATGGTGAAAAACTCATGGGGCACAGCAGGTGACTACAAGGGTATCTGGTATATGTCAGAAAACTTCATCGTGGCAAAGACCATGGACTTTCTGGTTAACAAGAATGCCATACCAAAGGACATCCTGAAGAAGATGCAGAAGGCACAAGATGCAGCAAGACTGTAATAACGTAACCTTCTTATATTTAGCTAAAAGGCAAGAGAGAAACCTCCTCTTGCCTTTTTTCGTTTTAGGATGCTTATATAAATTATTGAAGTTTCTGATTTGTTATTTAGCGAGATTGACACGTCATAGTAGTTGTAGCGTCCTCGCTACAACCAAGCGGGCAATGGCATTAATAGAAGGTACGGCGCCCTCGCCGTACCATTCGATAGCAAACAGAGGTTATTAATAGTAGGCGAAGCGTCCCCGCTTTGCCCTCTCAAGGGGAAATCACTCGGAGCTTGCTTGGTTGCAGCGAGGACGTTGCAACTACTATAAAAAAACCCCATAACGATGGCGCTGTACCTCCTAATGGGCAAAGCGAGGACGCTTCGCCTACTATGATTACCACCCTTTATATTTTTTCCTTCCACTCGAAATTGTCACGACCGGCACCGAGCTCGAAGTGCAGACGAGCTATACCAATATCCATTTGCGTATAACCTACCATGGAGAATAAGCGTCGGCTTATGACAATAGGTTTGCCTGTCGGTGTCTTTTTATTAGTCAGTTCGAAGTAGAACTTCTGCTGATTGATGGCAGTCGGAGCAAGCAATACCGCTTTCACGCCATTGACAAACCATTGTGGCGAACCGTCACACACATTGCTCACCTTCTCCATGGGTTTGCTCTTGCGCTCATGTCCAGAGGTAATGCCGTGACCAAGGGCTATCACGCATGCCACCTTCTCATTGTCAGCCAATTGGAAGGTATTAGCCACCTTGCGATAGGTCAACCCCACCCAACAAGTATTGAGTCCTAAGGTCTGAGCAAGTAGCACCAAGCGCTCACCATAATAGCCCACACGACTATCAAGCCATTCTTCCCTCGGGCCTGCCATCACAAAGTAATTCTCCACGCCAGAGAACTTACCGTAAGAGGCTATGCCACGAAACGCTTTCGGTTCGTTGGTCACCAACTGTATATGCAGACCGCCCTCCTCATTGCAGCGGTCTATCTCCTTCTGCAATGTTTCTATTTCACTCTCAGTCAGAGGTTTTGATATATAGCTTCTTACACTATGCCGTGAAGTTATAGCTTCCTGTATTGTCATCATCATTAGTATATTTTTTGTAGTAATAGTATTTTCGTTATTTCTCTAAGTATTTCTTGCCGTCCTTGACATATATGCCTTTATGCATATGTGATGGACAGGCACGTCTGCCATCAATAGCAAATGCCACCGACTCCTCATTGTCTGCAGACAACGCACCAATACCCGATGCCTCGTCATTGAGAGGGATAATCTTTACCGAAGACACATCGCCGTCATATCGTGGCACACCGTAAAGGTCTATGTAAGCACGATTGTTGGCTATAGAAGCCTTGACTCCACTAACGACCTTGCGCAACTGATTATTATTCAAGATATAGTTCCAATGCGTAGCATCACTCGCTGGCACATATATTTTTTCTCCACTGAGATTGCCCACCAGTCCAGTAGCAGACACAGGATTGTTCTCTTTCGTCTCATCATATATTGCCACCAAAGAGGTGGATGTAGGCATCATAAGATAGGGCATACCAGCAATGAGACTCGTCACCTTCTTCACGGCAAGTCCTGTGATGTCATCGACTGTCATGTCTTCGGTGGCTTTCACCACTCCTATGATTTCATATATCTCAGCACCAGAGAAATCACCATTCTCCACTCCACTTGGCAGACACACGGTGGCGAGCTTGCCAATAGTCAGCCCCGAGCGCACATATCCGTCAGTGATGTCGTATGACTGGGTATAGTCGGACTGAAAGTTTTTTTCTCCAATATTTGACGTGCTGGTGTATATAAACTTATTATTGGATTGTGCAAAAGTGCAACCAGACTTTTGCCATGAACTATTATCCTCATCAATATTCCACTTGTATATGGCATCACTCAGACATAGTGATGACCCATCAAATGAAAGATACTTTCCTGCATTATTGCATATGATAGAATTGTCTTTTACGTCATATACATTCCATGTCAGACGTTCCTTCATGTCTGCATCAGCAATAATCTTGCCATTGAGAGCCATCACCTCCACAGCCGACAAATCGTCAGTAGACATGGCATATAGCTTTGACGCATATGTACCAGCAAGGGCTGCCACAGTAGTCTTGTCTGGTATGATAGGATCGGTGTCGTCATAGGTGATGGTATAGGATGTGCAGTAAATGGAATTCTGCGATGACACGAGATTGATAGTCAGCACTTCACCCTCGCCCACTTTATATTGCTTGATGTCGGGTTTTATGTCAACCAGGTTCATCTGATATTTCCCTGCCCATGACTTATTGGCAAAACTGGCATTGTCAATGGTAGATAGCGTGGTATTGTCACAAGTTATAGTCAAACTTCCTGCTCCCGAAGATTTATTTGACTTCATCCTCAGTGTGATGCTCTTTATGGTCTTGCCATCAAAACCAGTGAGTTGCAGACAAGCAGTCTCACCCGCAAGCAATCTACTGGGCATAGCGCCTGTCCCTGTCTTGACAAACGTTGCCACCGTACCGTCAGGGGCATCGCCACTCATCTCTACCGCACTTGAGGATATTGGCACATACGTGACCGAATACTCAGTGGCATATGCGCCCACGAAGAGGCATAGCAAGATGCACGAAAGTAGTAGTCTAATGTTATATGCCATAATAGTAGTTTAGGTATAGAAAAGAGGAAGGTGCCACCTTGACATCAACACCTTCCTCATATGAGTTAGCAATAGAGGTTTTCCCCTATACTATTTCTTCGTCTCACTGGCGTCCTTCATGTCACCCTCCACATAGAGGCGTGTCATCTCTGGGTCACCATTGGTGCGCACTGTGATGGTCTTCTTGAAGTGACCAGGAAACTTGCCGTTGCCATTGTATGTCACCTTTATCTCACCCTTCTCACCTGGCTGGATTGGAGTCTTGGTGTAGACAGGCACGGTGCATCCGCATGATGCCACAGCCTGATTGATCACCAGTGGGGCGTTACCAGCATTAGTAAAAGTGAAGACGCATTTCTGCACTGGATCCTTCTCACTGAAAGAACCGAAACTGTGAGTAGTCTTGTCAAACTTTATCTGAGCCAGCTTATCCTGAGCTTGCGCCACGGTCATGCACAAGAGCATGAGCAGCGACATAAATAATGTCTTTTTCATCTTTCTTCCTTTATATAATATAATAATGTGTATATCACACACGGGGCAAAGGTATATAAAAAAAACGATATATTAAAGACATCCGCGCCCAAGATAGATGCGACGGGAGCAATTAATCGCAGAATTATATAATATTTCATTATTTATTTGTAATTTTGCACGGATATGTGATGCATAGGCCTGTGTCAGCGAAGGCAAAGCATGTGGTCATGCAGATAAGCAAGAACAACAATATTTTCCATAGATATATGTACAGAACTAAAACATGCGGTGAACTGCGTCTTCAGAATGTCGGCGAGACTGTGACTCTGGCAGGATGGGTGCAGCGTTCACGTAAAATGGGTGCTTTGACCTTTGTAGACCTCCGCGACCGCTACGGCATCACGCAGCTCGTTTTCAATGAGGATACTGATGCTGACTTGTGCGAACGTGCCAACAAGCTCGGCCGTGAGTTTGTGGTGCAGGCTACAGGTAAGGTGGCAGAACGTTATTCGAAAAACAACAACATCCCCACGGGTGAGATAGAGATTGAGGTGAGTAGCCTCACGGTGCTCAATGAGAGCGTCACTCCTCCATTCACCATCGAGGACAACTCCGACGGTGGCGATGACTTGAGAATGAAATACCGCTATCTCGACCTGCGTAGAACTGCTGTGCGCAAGAATCTTGAACTGCGTCATAGATTCTGCATCGAGGTGCGCAATTATCTCTCCAATCTCGGTTTCCTCGAGGTGGAGACCCCTATGCTCATCGGTTCTACACCTGAGGGCGCACGTGACTTCATCGTGCCTTCCCGCATGAATCCTGGACAATTCTATGCCTTGCCACAGAGCCCTCAGACTCTCAAGCAGCTGCTCATGGTGGCAGGTTTTGACCGCTATTTCCAGATAGTGAAGTGCTTCCGTGACGAAGACCTGCGTGCTGACCGTCAGCCTGAGTTCACACAGATAGACTGCGAGATGAGTTTCGTCACTCAGGAGGACATCATCCAGACCTTTGAGGGCATGGCAAAGCATCTATTCAAGACATTGAGAGGTGTGGAATTGGAGGGCGACTTCCTCCGTCTGCCATGGATAGAGTGTATGAAGAGATTTGGTTCTGACAAACCAGATATGCGCTTCGGCATGGAGTTTATCGAACTAGATGACATACTAAAGAAGGGCACATTCCAGGTATTTGACAATGCTGCCTACATAGGTGGTATCTGCGCTCCAGGCTGTGCAAGTTACACACGAAAAGACATCGACAAACTGACCGAATGGGTGAAGCGTCCACAGATTGGAGCAAAAGGAATGGTCTATGCACGCGTGCAGGAAGACGGCAGCGTGAAGTCATCAGTAGACAAATTCTACACTCAAGAAGACCTACAGGCTCTCAAGGCAAAGATGCAAGCCAACCCAGGCGACCTCATCTTGATACTCTCTGGCGACGACGCCATGAAGACACGCAAGCAACTCTGCGAACTGCGTCTTGAGATGGGCGAGCGCCTTGGACTGCGCGACCGCAACAAGTTTGCCCTGCTTTGGGTAACAGAATTCCCGATGTTTGAGTGGAGCGATGAGGAGAATAGACTGATGGCGATGCACCATCCATTCACCCACCCTATGGACTGCGACATCCATCTGCTTGACACCGACCCTGCTGCCGTACGTGCAGATGCTTACGACATGGTGTGCAACGGAGTGGAAGTAGGTGGCGGATCCATACGTATACATGATCCTAAACTGCAGGAGAAGATGTTTGAGATACTCGGATTCACACCAGAGAAGGCACAGGAGCAATTCGGATTCCTCATGAACGCCTTCAAATACGGAGCGCCTCCTCACGGAGGTCTTGCATATGGTCTTGACCGCTGGGTGTCAATCTTCGCTGGACTGGACTCCATCCGCGACTGCATAGCATTCCCGAAGAACAACTCTGGACGTGACGTAATGCTCGATGCTCCATCATTTGTTGATCAGAAACAACTTGATGAAGACTTCATCTTGCTCAACACTGAGGAACTGGAGAAACTGAAGCATTAAAAGGCTTCACATACTGATTTACACTGATTTGCATTGATTTGCGTCAACCCTTCACATTAAAGGGTTGACGTAAATCAACAAATATCAGTGTATTATACATTATTCTATTGTTCACACAACTTTAATTGCTAACTTTGCCATATCAATTAATGGATGAATATACACAGGGAGCAATCCCGCAAATACATTTAGTATGGCAGAAAAGAAGACCGCAACCGTAAAGGCTGCAACAAAAACAACAGCAAAGGCAGCTACTACAAAGACAGCTGCTGTGAAGACAACAGAGAAGAAGGTCGCAACTAAGGCTTGCGCTTGCAAGAAGGACCTCTACATCAACGCAGAGAGCGTAGGCTTCCGTGCAGGTGATGTATATCAGGCACTTGCATCTGCAGAGAAGCACATGACTGTGGCTGAGATCGCCAAGGCTGCCAACATCAGCAAGGAGGAGGTACTTCTCGGTATCGGATGGTTGTTCAAGGAGGGTAAAGTTGTCGGCGAGAACGTAGCTGACATCCGACTTGCATAAGCATTCACTTATTTCAACAAGGACATTAATTCTGTGTAGGGAAGTCGGGATTGCGTATTCCGGCTTCCTTTGTTTTTTATTGGTGGTAACAGATATGACCACCCTTTTCACACGTGAGATACGAAGACATCATCTTCAAGATTTTACTTGAGGCTGGCAATAACGGATTGACTATAAGAAAGATTGCCAGACATGTGCATCATGAGACCGACACACTATTTGAGAGGGTCGACTTTCATGAGGTATATGAAGATGTGCGCAAAATCATTTATAAAGAATCCCGAAACTCCTGTTCATATATCGAGCACGCCCAAAAGCGTGGCTACTATCGTCTGAACAAGAATTCCGGGAAATATATGCAGCAGATGCTCAGCTTTGACGATTAATACTCGTCTTCGGCTGCTGTCACATCATCGAGGGTCAGATCCGAAGAGTCAGTATCGTAAGTCGTGCGATAACTCTCCTCCGTCAGTGCGTCCTCATCAAAGGTGTCATCGTCGTCATCGTCATCATCAGAATTATACTGGCTCTCATTCTCCTCGTCATCCATATCATCATCGATATCCTCATCATATTCTGACTTGTCTTTCTTGTCAGAGAGGAGATCCAAGTCTACAGACTTCACGGCAAGTGGCTTCAACTTGGCAAAGATAGCCTCCACCCATGTGCCTTTCTCTATTTCCAGCACCTCAAAACCGTCGGCTACCTTCTTCTCGTATATGCCACCAGGATTGTGGAGACGATCTTTAGGCAGAGTCGTCGTGGAGATGTCAAAACCGCTCATGATGATGTCCTTGATGCTCTGCGACAAAGAATCCCATCCACCACCAAAGTTACGATCAATGACCTCGAGCAATTTTGCTGCAGAAATGTGGCTGATATTTTCATACGTGAGGTCAGTGACACGTGATATAGGGCGCTTCTTTATGGCCCACTTCGTCTCACCTTTGTCATTGACTTTCAGAGCACCCACTTTAAATCCGCGGTCCTCATATTTCTTTATTATCTCAGGGCGGTCAAGTTTCACCTCCTCGAGTTCAAAAGCTGAACGAATCACATCAAGATAGTGACGTGCGTTTTCCTTCATGTCAGCATCTTTCTCTATGCTTTTCCACATGCGGAAGACGTCATTTTCCTGGATGTCCCATACATTACTCTTTGTAAGTGTCTTGAGCGTCAGCGCCTTTTCTTCTTTCATATGTGTGTCTATGTGTTTTTATTCTTATTTACCTTTTGTGTTATCCTGCCTGCCTTTTCTATGGTGACACGCAATATGGGTGCAAAACTACAAAAAAACTCTTATATGACGAGCTGTCGTAATGTATTTTTTTTACTCAAAATATTCAGATAGCTTCATTGCTCAGAGAAGATAGCTTCGTTGGACGGAGAAGATAGCTTCGTCGGGCGGAGAAGATAGCTTCGTCGGAAAACGTAGTTATACAAAAAAAAGCCGATGCACATACTTACGTCCTCCAAATATAAGTATGTGCATCGGCAGAACCCTTCATTTACAAGGGATTATTTTGTAAGGTCGAATCCTATTCTCACTCCATTATAGTTGGATGACAGATCACCGATGCTACTGAGAGTAGAATTGCCACTCAGAGCAGTGAGAGTCTTCACGAGGGTGAGCACCTTCTTTGACTCGAAGAGCACTGCTATGCCGTCAGAATTCTTCTTGGTGTATCCGCTGAGGCTGAAGAGTAGGCCCTTGAGAGTGATGGCCTGTGTGCTCTCATTGAAGGTGTAAGTACCCGTCCATGCCTTGCCAAGGATCTTTGCCTCAAATGTGCCGTCCTCTTTGAACGTGAAGGAAGTGTTTGAAGATGAGATACCCACCTTTGAGTAAGAAGACTCCAGTTTCTGCTTCACTGTGGCAGCCACTACCTCACCACCAGCAGCGGCAAGAGTAGACTCGCTGGTGAATGCGCAGCCTGGTTCTTTATATTTCCATGTACCTATGAGCGAGCTTTTTGTCACCTTGTCCAGACCGATTACGCTTGTCAGGATGTTGGCGAGGTTATTGCCAGATGTAGCGTTTGACAGGAGTGTGCCTATCACGTTGGATCCTGTAGATGCCACAGACTTAGCAGCTGATGAGGCAGCTGTCGTAGCGTCAGTTGTACCATTAGTAGAATTGAGTGTACCGAGCACGCCTGCAGCAGTACCGAGGGCAGATGTGCCACATCCTGTAAGGATGAGAGCCAATACGCCCGACACGAGAAAACTAATCTTCTTCATTACAATATATCTATTTGTATAACATTAACTTCTGCAAAGTTACTCACTTTTTCCGAAGTACATACAAAAAAGTTAACACCTTAACAATTCTTTATTTCACGGCACTTCGATTACCACATGTCACACCACCCACTCTAGCCAGTTGTCTGGGGTGATAATGATTTTTTCTCGGACTTCATATGCAGAGAGAAAGGCTGAAGGAAATTGTGTACTGGCACGCTTGGGATTCCATTTCATTTCAAAGAGTGAAAACTGGCCATCGCTTTCCTCGATGTAATCAATTTCCTGCTGTTGGTTGGTGCGCCAAAAATAGACATTTGCATACCTGCCAGCATATTGATTAGCCTTGATACGCTCGCTAATGAAGAAATTCTCCCACAAAGCGCCCACATCTTGACGCAAAGCGAGAGGAGCGAAGTTTTGGAGAATTGCATTGCGGATACCATTGTCATAAAAGTAAAACTTCTTAGCACGTTTCAATTCAGTACGGAGGTTGCGACTGAATCCACTCAGTTTAAATATGATATAGCACTTTTCAAGCAAGTCAATGTATTTCTCCACTGTCTTATTGTCCGTACCTACGGTTTGTGCCAGTTCGTTGTAACTCACCTCACTCGTCACTTGCAAAGCCAGTGCAGTAAGAAGTTTTCCAAGCAGTGCTGCTTTATCATATCTTCTATATATGTCAGATACTCAATCATGTATTTTACATGACATTAGCTATTCGGGTGCAAAGATAACAAAAACATCTCTAATCCTAAAATTCATACTTATTTTTGGGATTGTAATCCTAAAATTTATACTAATTTTTGGAATTAGGTATAATATTACGCATATAAAATGTCCGTATTTTATAAGACAAAAAGAGAATGGTGCTGAATTGCTCCTACCGAATAATCGGAATACCTATGAGAACAAAGCCCAAAGCAATTCAACACTTATTGCAAAGGAAAGCAATTCTTCTGAAACAGACAAGGAAAACGAAAAGAAATTCTTCTTGAGAAACAACGAGAGTGCTGACAAGGTATATGCAGACAAGGCGAGTGTGCCTACTCAAGA
>CAVABU010000034.1:0-21609 GCA_963586965.1 Gemmiger formicilis | reverse complement strand
TTACAATAGTAGGGTCGGAATCTTACAACAAACTGCCTATCTGATAGACTACGGCGGAGACTATCCATGCCAGGATGGTGGTGTAGCCTGCGGCGAAGAGGGCATAGCGCCATCTGCCTGTCTCGCCCTTGATGGCGGAGATGGTGGCTATGCAGGGGAAATACAAGAGGATGAAAAGCAGATAACAGATGGCGGTGAGCGAGGTGATGCCGTCTGCTGCCATCATACTATGCATGCGTGAGTATTTCTCTGACAGTGTGCCGTCAAACGAACTGTCTTCGCCATAACTGTCATCGTCGGCATATAGCACGCCGAGTGTGGATGCCACTATCTCCTTGGCGCCTACACCTGCGATGAGTCCCACGTCGAGTTTCCAACTGAATCCCTGTGGCGTGAATATCGGTTCTACGGTCTTGCCTATCATGCCTATATAACTCTGCTCTTGCTGCTGGCGCTGGTCGAGCGACTCGTCATGAGGGAAATAGCCAAGTGCCCACACCACGATGCTCGCCACGAGGATGATGCCTCCCATCTTCTTGAGATATTGCTTGCCTTTCTCCCATGTGTGACGGCTTACAGCCTTCCAAGTGGGGAAGCGGTATGGAGGCAACTCCATGACGAAAGGTGTGTCTTCGCCTTTGAGCACAAATTTGGTGAGCACCTTACTCATTATCACCGCCATGATGATGCCTACCAAGTAGAGTAGCATCATGACCAAAGATTGATATTTCACTGCGAAGAATGTGCCTATTATCATAATGTAGACAGGGATGCGCGCCTCACAACTCATCAGTGGCAGTATGAGCATCGTTATCAGTCGGCTACGTCTACTCTCTATGGTGCGTGTCGCCATGATGGCTGGCACATTGCATCCGAATCCCATGATGAGTGGTATGAATGACTTGCCGTGCAGACCCATCTTGTGCATGAGCCTATCCATGATAAATGCTGCGCGTGCCATGTAGCCGCTGTCCTCCATGAATGAGATGAAGAAATAGAGGATGAGTATCTGTGGTAGGAACACTATCACAGATCCCACACCATTGATGATGCCGTCTATGAGCATTGCCTTGACGATGCCTTCGGGGAGAAGTGCTCCGATGCAGTCGCCGAGCAGAGCCACGCCAGACTCTATCCAGTCCATGGGATACTGTCCTATCACGAATGTGGAGGTAAACATGATAATCATGACAAGCAAGAAAAGTGGCAGTCCCACCCACCTGTTAGTCAATATCTTGTCTATGATATGCGTGGTCTGATAGGTGTCTTTGCCTTGACCTGTCTTGTAGCCAGCCTCCTCCAGTGCACCATGAATAAAACCATATTTAGCATCCATGATGGCAGTCTCACTGTCTTCACCAGTCTCCTCTTTCACACGCTTTGCTGCTTCATCTCGGTGCTGGAGTATCTCGTCGGAGTCTTTCATTGTCTTGATGAAAGACTCTATCTCGGCATCATTCTCAAGGAGTTTGATGGCGAGAAAACGTGTGGAGTAGCGTTGGCGAAGGTCGTCTTCCAGTTTTAGATGCTCCTGGATTTCCTGAATGCCATGCTCTATCTCATGTCCATGGTTGATATGGATATGTCGGTAGTGTGGGTCGGAGTCTTCCGTACCCTCATAAAGGTCTATGATTTGCTGAAATAACTGTTCGACGCCCCTGCCACTCTTAAATACTGTCGGCACCATCGGTATACCGAGCAGCGAACTCAGTTTGTCGATGTTGATGTTGTCGCCCCTTTGCTCGGTCTCATCAAACATGTTGAGAGCGCACACTATGCGCAGGTGCATGTCGATGAGTTGGGTGGTGAGGTATAGGTTGCGCTCTATGTTGGAAGCGTCGATGACATTGATGATGATGTCAGGCGTGTGGTCCACGATTTGCCTTCTCACATAGAGTTCTTCGGGCGAATATGCTGATAGGGAATAAGTGCCAGGCAGGTCGACGAGGTTGAAGTGATAACCGCCGTATTCAGCGTGTCCCTCCTTGGCATCTACGGTCACGCCAGAGTAGTTGCCCACACGCTCATGTGCGCCACTGGCAAAGTTGAATAGTGAAGTCTTACCGCAGTTAGGGTTGCCCACGAGAGCCACGTTGATGGTGCGAAACTCCCGTAGCGTCTCAGTGTCATTGTGTGTGGTAGCCTTGACGTTGCATTTGCTATTGTCCACAGCTGTAGGTTTGTTGTCATCATTATCCTTGACCGCCACCTCTTGTTTCACGGCTTCGCTTTCGGGTACCACCTCTATCATCTCTGCTTCCGAGTGGCGGAGGCTGACTTCGTATCCCATCACCTTATATTTCACAGGGTCTTGCAGAGGGGCGTTAAGCAGGACGCTTACCGTCTGTCCCTTGATAAATCCCATCTCCACTATGCGTTTGCGGAAACCACCGTGTCCGGTCACCTTCACGATGACGCCTTTCTCTCCAGTATGCAACTCTGACAGTTTCATGTCTTTGTAATTTTATACACAAAGTTACCAAAATATAAGCAAAATGGATAATGGTAACGCTCAAAATACCTACTATTAGGTATTCCTAAGTAGGCGAAGCGTCCTCGCTTTGTCCACTTAGGAGGTGCGACGAGGGCGCCGTACCTCCTATAAATCCTAAACTTTAGGATGTTTTATAATAAAGGCTTTCAATAGTTTTGTTTCTTTGTTTCCGAAATCAGACTTTTGATATATGAATCGGAAACGTTTTCTATCTCTCCTTTATCAAATATCGACAGGAATGTTATCACTAACATTTCTGGTGAAATCCTTTTCATATTGTATGTTAATACACGAGCTCCGCCACTCTTTCCTTTTCCTTTGGAATTTATTGCCATTCTCGTTTTGTATACGCCATTACCAAGAGACACTCCTTGAAAAGGTTCTTTTTCAAGAGAATCCAATAAGATATCGTAGTCCTTGACAAATGACTTATACTTTTTTGCCATATTCTTGGCCCTACGTTCAAATTCTGGCAAATATTTAAAAACGACTTTCATATATTTGTCTACTTGAACAAGTTGCGAGCATCAGGCAATTCTACTGAGTTTTCCTCAGCCTCACGTAACTCCTTAATCGCTTGTGTTAGACTTTGCTTTACCAACTTTTGTTGGTGCATTGTGACTACGTCTTCATCTTCTTCAAGAAGTCTTTTTGCGAAAGCCTTGCGTACAGTCTTAGGTTGGCTCTTAAATAAAGCCCAAAGAGCGTCTATTGGACGAATCGTGGATTCAGAAAGCGATAAAGTACTCATATTATTGTATCCATGTTATTTATAGGTAGCAAAAATACTATTTTTCTTTCATATCAGCAAGGCTTTTGGTGTGATAAAAAGCCTACAATGAGTTATTAATGCGACTCCAATATTTTCTTCACAAACTTGGCGGTGTAGCCCTTGTCGCAATGTATCATTTCTTCGGGTGTGCCCGTAAACATCACTTCTCCTCCTGCGCGTCCACCCTCGGGACCCATGTCGATGATGTGGTCTGCGAGTTTTATGACATCGAGATTATGCTCTATCACTACCACCGTGTTGCCCTTATCGACAAGTCGCTGCAGCACATCCATGAGCACTCTGATATCCTCAAAGTGTAGTCCTGTGGTGGGTTCGTCAAGGATGTAGAGCGTGTTGCCCGTATCCTTCTTTGATAGTTCAGAGGCGAGTTTCACACGCTGGCTTTCGCCACCCGAGAGAGTTGTCGAGGGTTGTCCGAGTTTGATATATCCCAGTCCCACATCTTGTATGGTCTTTATCTTACGAAGTATGGTGGGCACGTTCTCAAAGAATTCCACTGCCTGATTGATAGTCATGTCAAGCACATCGGTGATGCTCTTGCCACGAAATCTCACCTCGAGCGTCTCCCTATTGTATCGTTTGCCGTGGCACACATCGCATGGCACGGTGACATCAGGCAGGAAGTTCATCTCTATGGTCTTGTATCCGTTGCCACCGCACGCTTCACAGCGTCCACCCTTCACATTAAAGGAGAATCGTCCCGGTTTGTATCCCCTTATCTTGGCTTCAGGTAGTTCTACAAAGAGAGTGCGAATGTCAGAAAACACGCCCGAATAAGTAGCAGGATTAGATCGCGGTGTACGTCCCAGCGGACTTTGGTCCACCGTCACCACCTTATCTATATTGTCTATGCCCGTCACCTCCTCGTAAGCCATTGGTTTCTTGAGCGAACGATAGAAATGCTTTGATAGGATGGGTTGTAAAGTCTCATTTATGAGCGTAGACTTTCCACTGCCACTCACTCCAGTGACCACGATGAGTTTGCCAAGAGGGAAGTCCACGTCCACGTGCTTGAGGTTGTTGCCCGTGCACCCCTTCAGTGATATGCATTTCCCGTTGCCCTTTCTTCTTTCTTCGGGTATCTCTATCTTGCGCTCGCCATTAAGATATTGGCTTGTGGTGGTGTGCGAGGCAAGCATCTTCTGTGGCGTACCCTGATACACCACTTCGCCACCCTTGCGTCCAGCACCTGGTCCGATGTCTACGATATAGTCAGATGCCAGCATCATGTCCTCATCATGCTCCACGATGAGCACCGTGTTGCCTATGTCTCGCAGTTCTTTGAGTGAGTCTATGAGTCGCTGGTTGTCACGCTGGTGCAGACCGATACTCGGTTCGTCGAGTATATAGAGCACATTCACCAGTTGGCTACCTATCTGTGTGGCAAGTCTGATGCGTTGGCTCTCACCGCCCGAGAGACTCGTCGATGTGCGATTGAGCGTGAGATAGTCAAGTCCTACCTCGAGGAGGAAGTGCACGCGAGAACTAATTTCCTTTATTATCTCCTGCGCTATCGTCTGCTGCTTTTCGCTCATGTGCAGATGGACGTTGGATATCCATTCGTTGAGGTCCTTGATGTCAAGGCAAGACACATCGGCGATATTCTTGTCCCATATCTTGTAGGAGAGAGCCTCGCGATTGAGTCGTTGTCCCTTGCACACAGGACAAGTCACATCCTGCAAGAACTGCTCTGCCCATTTCTGTCCTGCCGCACTGTCATCATTGTCCATCACAGAGCGGAGATATTTTATGATACCGTCAAAGTTGGTGAAATAGTCAGACGAAGTCTTGCAGATGTTCTTGTCGATGCGCACCTTCTCCATGCTACCATTGAGTATCTCGTCCATGACATCCTCGGGGATGTCGCTTATGGGAGTCTTCAGTGTGTAACCATAGTTGTCGAGCTGAGCCTGTATCTGCCAAAATATCATCTGGTTTTTGTATTTGCCAAGGGGTACGATACCACCATTGTATATGGAAGCCGATTTGTTTGGTATCACCTTCTTCATGTCGATGTCACTCACCACGCCCAATCCTTTGCAGTGAGGGCAAGCACCCTGTGGCGAGTTGAATGAGAAGTTGTTAGGTGCAGGGTCAGAGTATGAAATGCCAGTGGTGGGGCACATAAGTCGCTTGGAGTAATATTTGAGACTGTTGTCCTCATTGTCGAGTATCATCGTCAGTCCGTCACCCTGCTTCATGGCAAGTTTGACGGATCCCTTCAGCCTATCTTCATCCTTCGGTTGCACCTTCAGACGATCTATGACCACCTCGATGTTGTGGTTCTTATAGCGGTCCACCTTCATGCCACGTGCCAGTTCGACGACTTCTCCGTCAACTCTCACATAGAGAAAACCCTTCTTGCGCAGAGACTCAAAGAGTTCGCGATAGTGTCCCTTACGGCTTCTCACCACAGGAGCGAGGATTTGTATTTTGTGGCCATCATACCTTTCGAGTATCATCTCTATGACCTTCTCTTCGGTATATTTCACCATCTTTTCACCTGTGGCATAACTGTAAGCTTCGCCGGCGCGGGCGTAAAGCAATCTGATATAGTCGTAGATTTCCGTCTGTGTGCCCACAGTGGAGCGTGGGTTGCGGTTGGTGGTCTTTTGGTCTATGCTGATGACAGGTGATAGGCCCGTAATCTTGTCTACGTCAGGACGCTCGAGGTTGCCCAAGAAATTGCGGGCGTAGGCAGAAAACGTCTCTATGTAGCGACGTTGTCCCTCGGCGAATATAGTGTCGAAAGCCAATGAAGACTTTCCCGAACCGCTTAGTCCTGTTATCACGGTCATCTTGTCACGGGGAATCTCCACATCGATGTTCTTGAGATTGTGCGTGCGTGCTCCCCAGACATTTATCTTGTTATCCTCTGACATTTAGTTGTTGTTGTTTGTGCTGCTGTTTTCCACAATGTTTCTTAGCAGGTTGACATCCCTCTTGATGTCATATTTGATGCCGTCTGCACCACGGGCTGTCACTCGGCAGAAGTAGACACCCTGTGCCACATCCTTGCCATTAAACTTGCCGTCCCATCCCTGCCCGTCAGGGTCAGTCCACTCATAGAGTTTCTGTCCCCAGCGGTTGTATATCACCGCCTTAAACTCCACGATGCTCTGGTGCGTCTTTGGCTTGTAGTAGTCGTTGATGTTGTCATTATTGGGTGAGAATGCATTCGGCATCTCCAGTTTGCTCTCCGATATGCTCACGGTGATGGGCGTCATATCGCTCCAGTAGTCTTGCGTGTAGGTGATGCTATCATTGCCTTGGGTGAATATGGCATAGCAGACTATGCGCGTGCTACCTGACTTGGTGAATGTGTAGTCAGTGTCCTGCTCATATCTGATGAGGTAGGGAGCAGTCTCGCCCTCACTCGTAAATCGCCATTCGTAGTATGTGGTCCATCCATCAGTGTTTTCTGGATTTGCATAGAAATGCGCTTCGAGAGGAGCGCTACCCGAGTAAGATTCAGACTGATCTTCACCTTCAGAGGTGACAAATGTCGCCGAGGGACTTATCGTGGGCACATCGTCTTGAGCGTATATCACGGCCGACAATGTGCAGAACAAAATGACAAGAATTATCCTGTAGTGTTTCATTATTGTGCTAATGTCTTTTGCAAAAATAGTCAAAATAGTTGATTGTGATACTCTTTTTTTGTATTTTTGCACTTGCTTTAAGTAAAAAGTTGATTATGCTTATCATATCCAGACTCACATCCATCGCCGTGCTTTTGGCGTTGCCATTGTATCTGTTTGCACAGACCACGGTGTGGAGAGACATCTACAAGGCTAAGAAAAAAGACACCATATATGGCATTGCCACATCCTACGGACTCACCGTGGACCAATTGATGGCTGCCAATCCTGAGTTTCGTCAACCAGACTTCAAACTGAAGAAGGGCGACACCGTGTTTATACCTTACGCTGACAAGGTGAAGACTACGACCGCCAGCAACAAAGCCACAGTGCAAAAGAAGAAGGTGAATGTCGGAGTGCTACTGCCCTTGCATGATGTAGATGGCGACGGCAAGCGCATGGTGGAGTATTACCGCGGACTACTTATGGGATGCGATTCGCTTCGAAGTGCTGGCATCAGTACTGAGATTCATGCTTGCAATGTGGCTATCGATGACGATATCCGCGTAAAACTCCTTGACGAGGGGATGCGCAATATGGATATAATCTTTGGCCCGCTCTATACCAAGCAGGTGAAGTATGTAGCAGACTTTTGCAAGACAAACAATATCAAACTCGTCATACCTTTCTCTATCTCTGCCAATGACGTGCAGACAAACTCCAATGTATGGCAAGTGTATCAGACGGAGGACCAACTCAATGAGAAGGCTATCGCAGCATTCCAAGAGCGCTTCAAGGACTGCAATCCCATATTCATCGGATGCAATGATGCCACAAGCACTAAGGGAAAGTTTACCGCTGCCTTGCGTCAACGTCTGGAAGCCAAAGGTCTGAGACCTCATGTGACCAATCTTGATACGCCAGATGATGGTTTCTATAAGTCGTTTATAAAGGAGAAACGTAATGTCGTGATACTTAATACAGGTCGCTCACAGGAACTCAATCTCGTCCTGAGACGGCTCAACCGACTTATGCAACTTGCGCCCGATTGCAAGATATCCATCTTCGGCTATACCGATTGGTTGCTCTATGAGAGCACTTATAGGACACTCTTCCACAAGTATGACACCTATGTTCCCTCCACCTTTTATTATTATAAGGGTTTGGGACGTGTGGCATCCTTTGAAGCCAATTACAATAAATGGTTTGGCGTGGGACTGCAAGAGCGCTATGTGCCAAGATTTGCCATCACGGGTTTTGACCATGCACAGTTCTTTATCCGTGGCGTATCCGAGCATGGCAAGGATTTCCGTGGACTCAACGGCGAGTCACGCTACCATGCTATGCAGACACCGCTGAAATTTGTGAAGGCATCGACCGTGGGCGGTTATCAGAACGTGGCATTCCAACTCGTGCATTACCGCAATGACGGAGTGATAGAATCCGTGGCTTACTAATCTTTTTGTAAGATTGTGGAGCCAGTATAATACATCATATGATAGACTACAAAAGAATAAATATAAGAAGCCTAATCATCGTCATCGCCATGATGTGTATGTCGCACATGTCGATGCAAGCGCAGATAGGCGACTACCGCAATGACTTGGCTATCGGAGTCAACGCAGGATACATGATGACCAATGTGGGATTCTCACCCAAGGTGACGCAGAAATACAAACCAGGCGTTTCTGGTGGACTCTCATTCCGCTATACGAGTGAGAAATATTTCAAGACCATATGTAGCGTGTATGCGGAATTGAATTACGTTCAGATGGGATGGCGTGAGAATATCGTCACACTCAAGTCCGAACCAGTCATAGGAGCATCGGGCGAAGCAGAACAGTATGACCGTCGCATCAACTACATCCAGATACCAATAATGGCACAACTCATGTGGGGTAGGGAGCGACAGGGATGTAGTTTCTTCTTTCAGGCAGGACCACAGTTTGGCTATATGCTGTCAGAGTCCACCAAGACCAATTTTACTCTCGAAAATGCAAACACCACCGACCGTGCCAACAATACCATACAGCAGTTCTCTATGCCAGTAGAGAAAAAGTTTGATTATGGCATCTGCGCAGGTTTCGGCCTGCAGTATTCACATCCCAAAGTGGGACATTTCCTACTTGAGGGCAGATATTACTACGGACTCGGTAATATCTACGGATCATCCAAGCGAGACTATTTCGGTAAGTCCAATCATGGCGCGATAGAAATAAAACTAGCCTACTTGATAGACCTACGCAAGACAACGACGAATACAAGTAATACAATTAAATAAACAATCTAAAAACACATCATTATGTTTGAAGGACAACCAAAAGGTCTTTGGGCCTTGGCTTTAGCCAACACAGGTGAGCGATTTGGATACTACACCATGCTCGCCGTGTTTATCCTCTTCTTGCAGGCCAACTTCGGATGGACATCCGGTATGGCAGGCACAGTGTACTCATCATTCCTGGCTTGTGTCTACTTCCTGCCTATCATCGGTGGAGCGGCAGCCGACAAGTGGGGATACTCCAAGATGGTGACTATCGGTATATTCATCATGTTTATCGGTTATCTGCTTCTTTCCATCCCTATGGGAGCAGACATTCCTGCTATGGCTGCCATGGCAGTAGCTCTATTGCTGGTAAGTCTTGGCACGGGTCTCTTCAAGGGCAACCTTCAGGTGATGGTAGGTGACCTCTACAATGATCCTAAATATGCACAGAAGCGTGATGCGGGTTTCTCCCTTTTCTACATGCTCATCAATGTGGGTGCCATGTTTGCTCCTACTGCAGCCATAGGCATCATGAATTGGGCACAGAAGGCTCTCCACATCAGCGAGGCTGACTCTTATCACTTCGCATTCGCTGTGGCATGTGCATCGCTCATAGTCTCTATAGCTATCTACTATGCTTTCAAGTCCACCTTTGCACATGTGCTGACTGTGGAGAAGAAGGCTGGTGCTGCCCAAAAGGAAGTGGCAGACGAGATGTCACCTGCTGAGACAAAGGAGCGCATCGTTTGCTTGTGCCTTGTCTTCGCCGTTGTCATCTTCTTCTGGATGGCTTTCCATCAGAATGGTGCCACTCTGACTTATTTCGCACGTGACTATGTGGCTACTACTGCCAATGGCATTACCGCAATGGAAATGGATGTGACAAACCTCGTGGCTTGCATCTTCATCGTATTCGGTCTCTTCGGTATATTCCAGAATAAGGGCAATGGTCGCCTCATCTCTCTCTTATTCATCATTGGCGCTGTTGCATATATCATCTACAATTACCTGAATGTCTCGGAAGTGACAGTATCTGCTCCTATCTTCCAGCAATTTAATCCTTGCTTCGTTATCGCCCTCACCCCAGTGAGCATCGGCATCTTCGGTTGGCTCGCTAAGAAGGGCAAGGAACCAAAGGCTCCCGTAAAGATTGGTCTTGGTATGGTCGTGGCTGCCATCGCATACCTGCTCATGACAGTTTCCACTCTTAATCTGCCAGCACCTGACGCAGTCAATCCTAAGCATCTGGCTGACCTCGACCCTAACCTGCTCGTAGGTACATATCTTATCCTCACCTTTGCCGAACTGTTGCTTTCTCCTATCGGCATCTCATTCGTTACAAAGGTGGCTCCTACAAAGTACAAGGGCACAATGATGGGTCTGTGGTTTGGTGCTACTGCAATAGGCAACTTCCTCGTAGCCATCCCTACAATGCTTTGGGGACATAACCTCTACGTAGTGTGGGGCACTCTGATGTGCATCTGCCTTGTGGCAGCACTGTTTATCTTCTCAATTATCAAGAAGTTAAATAAAGTAGCGTAGAATATTGAAATATGGCGTTAGCCATAGTAGGCGAAGCGTCCTCGCTTTGCCCTAACAGTTGAAAAATATAAAAATAGTAGAAGGTGTAGCGTTCTTGCGCTACACCTTCTACTGTATAATAGCATATTTACTTTCCCGTGGTGGCGTAATCTGACTTATATTGATTCCTGCCTGGACAATTGTCCATAAACCAGCGCATGCGGATGGCTTGGTCTTGTGACACTGAACAATGCACACCTCTTGGGTCATCCATGATATTCTCTGCACGGAAATAGCAACCGTCCATAGTCTTATACCAGTCTTGATTGCCTCCTGTCGATGTAGCGGCATAGTCCATAGTGTCATCACAATAGTCGGTAGTGGCCTTCGTGTTGCGATAGTTGCATGTAGGCAATAGTCCATAGTAGAGTCCTAAGTAATAGCCTAACTCATTATTGCCCTGCTTCTTGTTATTGTTTGATACATAGAAACTGCGCTCCGACACATCAAGTTGTGATAGTTTGTAGATTATGCCTGCCTGTGACGGGGTGAGAGTCTCGTCAGCGTAGGTAGTGAGGGTCAGTCCCTTTGGCATATCCTTGGCACCATCATAGACATATGCCGGCGAACACTTTGCCGTCACGTCATTGGCAAAGTCGCTTACCACTCCCTTACGGTCACTGACAAGCCATATGTTGAGATACTTATCAGAAGGCCATAGCAATCGTTCAGCCAATAGCAGTGAGTCTATGTCGCTACCGTCCTTCTTCTGAAAAGCGCCATCAGCGATGGTGGTGCGCTCCACACCTGGTTCCACAAGTCTGTTGCCATATTGGTCATAGACAGCCATCACGAGTTGGATGTTGCTATTCACGCCCACTGGATTCTTTGATATAGCACCGCTGAGCATATTGTTGATGCGCTTGAGTTGCATCTCGATGCGCTCCAGTTTAAATTCTCCGCCATAGTTGTCTATGTCATCCTTAGTCTGCAAGATATGGAAGATGACAGGTATGTTGCGTACATCTGCATACTGCTCCTTTTTAGGTGCCACGACCGTGAATGTTATCGGTTCTGAGGTCTTACCCGTAGTCTTTATCTTTGCCTTCACAGTCACCTGTTTGCCGGCAATAGAGGCATCACTGATGGAGATGGTGCGACCTGCAGTCACACCTGGAGTGTCGCTGGTATATTCTATCCAGTCATCATCTATGCGCGTGTTGGGCACCTGCGTGCCACTGGTCGTGTAGACCGTAGGCTGGAGTTCTATCTGCGCATTGCCGTCGGCGATAAGATATTTCTGATTGGGGCATATTGATACCGAGTCCACGATGGCAGGGTCTATATGACTATTGTCATGAAATACTTCTGCATCCGGTGTGCATGCCACATACAATGATGCCGAAGCGATGACCGCCATTCTCAATATATTTGATTTCATATAGTTCATATTCGTAAAAATCTATCTGCTGGTCATTAATACACTATCACACTTTCCCATCCTGGGTTCTGCTCCATCTTCTTGTTAGCCTCCATCTCGCTGGCAGGGATAGGGAAGCAATAGCGGAAGTCATCCGAAGTGAGCCTGTTCTTCTCTCCTGCTATGGTGCGCTCCATGGTGTCACCAAAGCGTTTCATGTCGAGCCACACCTTGTCGCCCTCCATATAAAACTCATAGAAGCGCTCGTCATGGATAGCCTGGAGCAGTGCATCCTTGTCCGTGCCAATGGTTGGAAGGTCGCCAGTGTAGCGGTGATGGCGAAACTCGTCAAGCACGGCCTTGCCCTCACTCGTCTTACCTTGTCTCACCAAAGCCTCTGCCTTTATCAGATACATGTCGGCGAGGCGGAATGGCATGAGGCAACCCTGTGACATATCCGAACCGATGAGATTGTATTTGTCATTATGGGTGCCGTCTGACGAGAACCACGCCTTCTTGCGTATGTCATTGTCGGCAAACTTGCGATAGTTCTTGGTGTTGACAAGCCCGTCGGCAACTCCACCATCCTCATAGTAAGCATACTGGAAATCGCATATATAAGTATAGCGTCCATCCACTATGCGGATGAAGAATTCGTCATTCTTTATCTCCTTGCTGTAAGCGTTGTCCGAACAGTCGAAGATAGTCTTGAGCATATCTGTAGATGAAACGAGATTGCGTCCGCGCATAGCTGTCGTGGCTTCCTGCTCAGCATTCTGCCAGTCGGTGTCTTCTGCTGCGCCAGAGCAAGCCTTCCACGTGTAGACATCTGCCATCATAGCGTGCAGGAAGTCGGCACTCCACGCATAGTTCCAGTCGTTGCTTGTAGTCTTGGTGAGCAAGTCCAAAGCCTGCTGGCAATCACTAAATATCTGCTGAAATACCTCCGCCTGTGTCTTACGCTCCGGCATAGCCTCACCGATGCCCTTATCAGGAGTGAGGTAAACGGGGATGCCCAGACGGTTGTCTTTCATAGGCGAATAGAGTTGCAATAGTTTATAGAATGCATAAGCACGCCACGTCAGTGCCTCGCCCATCACACGATTGCGCAGATTCTCGTCCGTGCCGTCAGCAGTGGCAATGCCATTGATGATGAGGTTGATAGGGCCAAGGAAACTGTAGATATTAGTCCATGCTGAGTTGTTGGTGTTGAGCCATGTCAGCGAGTTCTTACCTGTCTGCGTGTACACGTTGTTGTTGCGATCATAATAGTATGCTGACTCTGTGGTGAGGTTTGACTCACCCGTGTATATTGACAGCGAACCATCCACCTCACTGCTATAGAATGGTAGTGTGGTCAGTCCCACGCCCATCACCACATCTTGTGAGGGCAGAGTCGGAGTCTTCAGATAGCGCATATAACTGGCGAGTATGTCGCGATAGTCCTCCACGCTACTCACCACCTTGGTGTCGTGAGGTGTCAGCGTGAGAAACTCGTTGCATGACGACATCTGCAAGCAGAGTAGTAGCGCGACGATATATTTTATGTATCTCATGTCTTTCTTCATTGTCTTCATAGTATTTGCAATTAGAATCCCACGGTGAGTTTCACATTAAACTCTCGTGCCACAGGATAGGAGAATGCCGAACCTGATCCTACATCCAGTCCGCGGTATTTGGTAAATGTGAGTAGGTTACGTGCGTTTACACCGATGGTAAAGTTGTTCATGCCCCACATCTTGCGCAGAATGTGTGCCGGCAGACGATAACTCAGTGACACATTGGTCATACGCAGATAGTCACCCTTGGAATACTTGTTGGATGTCACGATGGATGTCCAGTAGTCGGTATTGGAGGTCGTGAAGCGTGGCACGTCCGTGATGTCGCCAGCAAACTGCCAGTAGTAGAGATATTTCTTCTCACGGTTGGTGCCCGATACTGCCAAGTCTGACGAATATCCTAACGAAGCCTGTTGCGAGTTGAATGTAGCAAGATTCTTTGGCGCATTCTGATAGTCATTGAAGTTTGGCACAAGATGTCCAGCCTTGAATGTCCAGTTGGTGCTAAACTCAAATCCCTTGTAGTTGAAATACGTGCCAAATCCACCCACTATCTTAGGATTAGACCTACCAAGATATTTCATGGAAGGCATAAAGAACGAAGGATTTGTATTAGAACCCCTTATATAGTCTATCTTGTCAGGGATGCCATCTTTGGCAGCATCGAAGTAATACTGATAGCGTGCCACATTATTGGAGTTTTGCTCCAGGAACTGTCCATAGGCACGTTTGCCTTCCTCTGTCAGATAGTATTGTGGATTACCCGTCTCAGGATTCACACCAGCAAATTCCCATCCATAGATACCGCCAGTCTCTTCACCGATGATGTTGAGCACGCCACCCTTGGTCACATTCGACTTGATGGCCTCCTGATAAGAGGAGTAGGAGTAGTGAGACTTTACGATGACATTTTTATTACGTGAGAGGTTGACTGATGTGGAGAATGTCATGTCGCGCGTGTTTATCCACTTCACGTTGAGATAGAGTTCGATACCCTTATTTGTCACCACACCGCCATTGGCAGTCACCTCTGTGCGACCAGTAGATGCTGGCACCTTCAGCGTTTCCAGCACATCGTCGGTGCGTGTGGAGTAATAGTCCACGGTCAGGTTGACACGATTCTTCCACAGCGTCATGTCAAGACCGAGGTTGATGTCGCGCTTCTTCTCCCACTTCACGGTGGGGTTAGGATAGGTGAAACTTGTGGCGAAGCGGTTGCCGTTGTACATCTGCGAACCATATGAAATGGTGGAGAATGGGTATGCCGTACGGTCTATGTTACCCGTAAAACCGTAACTACCACGCAGTGACAATTCGCTGACCACGGGATTCTTAAACCATTTCTCCTTGTGCAAGTTGTATCTCAAACCTGCTGACCATAGTGGAGTGAAGCGGTTGCCATCGCCTATGACATCGGCTCCATCAGCACGATAATTGAAACTGAATATATAGCGATCCTTATAGCCATAGCGCATCGTACCGAGGAATGACACGCTGCGGTCCTGTCCGTCATTGGTGGAAAACATATTGCCTATCACCGTGCGCATGGTCTCATACGATACTGGTATGTCGAAGGCTGGTACGCCAGTGATGCGGAAATCCTTATAGTAAATAGGTGACGTGTAACTGAAATTGGTGTATTTCTTTGACATCGCCTCACTTGCTATCAGGAATGAGAAGAGGTGATTCTCCTTGATGTTGAATGAGTAGTCTATCTGGTTTCTTATCGTCCAGTAATGGTTTTTGCCCGATCCTTCCGTCAGTTGGCCATTGTCATACTGGTCAGGCATGATGCTATAGTTGGAGTAAGCTGTCTTGGCAAACTGCTCATTTGCCCATGACGTGTAAGTGCCGGCATCTATCTCCGTAGTGGTGGTGTTGTAGGACATACCCTTACGGAAGATAGACTCCACCGACAAGCCTGGGATTATCTCATACCGTGCATTAAGCGTAAACTCCACGTCTGAGCCGTCAGTGCTCTTGCGTGTGTCGCGCATCTCGCGCACGATATTGAATTTCTCATATACATATCCCGAAGCACGCTCATTGGTGTAGTTATTACTCAGATAACTTAGGTCTGCGGCATACGATCCGTCATCATTATATGGACGCTCGTATGTGTTGGCAAACATTGCATACGTAAACGGGTCAATGGCAGAGGCGTTGTCACGATTCTTACGCGCATTGGCAGAGAGGTTTACTGCGATGATGAGGCCCTTGATGGGGCGATAGTCGAGTTTCATGAGCAGACCAGTATTCTGATAACGATTGGACATGAGAATACCATTTTGGTCCTGCATGCTTATGGATGTGTAGTAGGTGAGTTCATCCGAACCGCCTCGTATGTTTACATTGTGCGACTGCGAGTGAGCAGTGCGGAAGAGCACATCAAACCAATTGGTATTGATGCCCGCCAACCGCTGCAACTCCTGCTGATACTCCTCAGGCGTGATATATCCGTCGACACTTCGCTTGTAGGTGTATCCACCTCTACCAGTCACGTTGGCATAGCTCAGTCCATAGTTGTCCACTATGGAGCGCTCATACTGCAGTTTCTCGGCAGAGTTCATGAAGTTGAGATTGTTTTGCGGAGCCACGGAGCAGTTGTATGTGCCACTATAGCTCACCTGTGTCTTTGACCTGAATCCTTTTTTTGTGGTGATGACGATGACACCATTGGCAGCCCTTGCTCCATAGATGGCAGCAGCGGAAGCATCCTTCAATATGCTTATCGACTCGATGTCGTCAGGCATGATATTGCCCACACCATCTTGCATGATGGTGCCCGCATAGTCACCCGTCGAACTGGTAGGCACGCCCGATGTCATGGGCAGTCCATCCACGATCCATAGCGGTTCGGTGTTGCCACTGAGGTTATTCTCACCACGGATGGTAATCTGTGATCGCGTGCCAGGTGCACCCGAGATGGTGGTGGAGTTGAGTCCTGCCACACGTCCGTCGAGGATACGGTCTATGGATGTGATACCCTGCATTTTCAGATCCTTGGCAGTGATCACCGAGGCACTACCCGTCATGTGGTCTTTATTGATGACCTCCATACCCGTGATGACCACCTCATTGATGGTGTTGGCATCCTCCTCCATGGTGACGTGCATCACCTTGGAGATGTCGGTCACGCGCACAGTCTGAGGTTTCATGCCGATATAGGTAAACACGAGCGTGACGACCTTCTGCCCATTGGGTATTGTGATGGAGAAGGCACCATTGACATCAGTAGTAGTCTTCTTCGTAGACCCCTTGAGTGACACCGTCACGCCAGGCAGAGTCTCCTTGTTGTCATCCACCACGATGCCTCGCAGAGTCTGCGTCTGCTGTTGTTGCATATTGGGCATCACCATGTCAGAAGCCGCCATAGGCATAATGGCAAAGCAAGCCAAAGCCAAGGCAATGGGACGCAACATGCGACATATATGATTATATAACTTATTGTCCATCTTTATGTCTTATATATATTATATAATGTATATAGGGAGAGTCTTATCTTATCTGTGGATTGGACACTATGGCAGGACACTTTATGTCCATGAGCAGTTTCGGACCAATCTCGTATTTGTAGGTCATCACGCTGTAGTAGTCGTATGACCCTTCGCTACGTGGAGTGTATTGCTTCAAGCGCATCACACCCTTCACTCCGTGACCAGTCTCAAAGAATACATAACTGGTCTCAAAGTCGTCTGCCGTGGTGACAGGTATCTCCACGTCAGTCTCCTGTATGTTAGGATTGAATGCCGTGGCGTCAAGGTTTTCAAAGTCTGTGTCGGTAAATGACTTCGGTGCTTTCATGTATTTCGTGTGGCAGGGGAAGAGATATTCCGCCTTGTGTCCCAAGTGCTCGCGCATCGTGATGGGCGATTGGAAGCGGAAGCAACTGTCAGGCTCATCCCAATAGAGTGCCAAGTCTGCCTGGTCCTTCTTTGCAGCCGATGCTGTCTGCGTCATGCCTGATGTGAGAGAGAAGAAAGCAAGTCCTGTGCCAAAGTCAGGATAATCAGGGTTGCCATTATCGAGTTCGGTGGCAGCACCGAGCAGTACATCGCCATAATATACCTCTATCTTTACCGAGTCTATCATGCCCGCCATGCTCACATCGCTATATTCGAGCGATGTCTGTTGTGGTATCTTGCATACCTCAAGCGGGCCTTCATATTTTGCCTCCACACTACCACCAAAAGATGTTTTTCCGCTGATGGTGACATTATATGTGTCGCCACTCTTTGCCACATTGACATTACCCTCGGTGATGGCAGCCGGTTTGATGGTCTTCTGCGACTGATATTCCGACGAACAGTAAGCACGGAAAGTGCCTGGCTCCGTGGTCTCGCTATATGTATACGTACCATCTTTCACTCCGTTTACGTCATCCGAGCAGAGTTGGATGCTCACCACGGCACCTTTGCCTTTGGCAGAAGCCAGTTCGGGATTGTAGGTAAGTCCGTTTTCATATAGCGACAGCGTGTAGTTGCCCAATTGTGTGCTATTATCGCTCACGGTGATGCCCTCCACATCATCTGTCACGGTCACGCCCTGATCGTTGACATATGTGTCATGCCAGATGTATGGCTGAGTGTTGGCGATGGTGTAGGGATTGCCTTGCCAAATGACGGCGCTACCCACATTGAATGCATTGTCATAGAGCACGATTTGTGAACTATTGGTAGCGTCGTTATTGTCAGAACAGCCTACCAATAGCATCAGCAATGAAGCCAAACACGCAAATGGCGTAATGTGTTTCATCATTGTAAAATATATTAAGTGGCTATGCGCCATGAAGGACCGGGAGAAAGTTTCCCCTCTTCATGGCGCATTGCTATGGTATGAAAGTATTGTTTATTTGTTCACCACCTTGTGTGTAGTGCCATCGCTCATCTTCACGATGTTGATGCCCTTAGCAGGCAGATAGATGCGCTTGCCGTCCATGGTGTAGCGTGCTGCCTCTTTCACATCAGCAGAAGTCTTTGCGCTCTCGATGCCAGTAGCGTCGCCCTTCTCGAGGATGAGTTTCACAGGGAGAAGGTTAAGTCCCAGTCCAGAGATTCTTGGTATAAGTGTAGAAGAACCTGTCTGCTGGCAGAACCAACCAGGATTCTCTTCAGAGCTATCATAAGGTTGAGCCACAAGGAGTTGTGTTATATTGATTTTTCCTTCACTATCCTTTACTGAGTAGCCTGCATATACGTCCTGCAGATTATCAGGGTCACCCTCCTCGGCATTCTCTTTCTTAGCTGGGATGATGTATGGAGTCTCAAACATGGCGTCATTCCATGTGTAGATGCTCATAGCAGGAACAGACGAAATAGACTTTGCGCCCTTGGCAATGGCTACATTCTTGGAACTCATCTTTACGTCTTCACCGAAAGTCTGATTGCAATTTAGGTTGAGCATGAAGTCTGTGGTCTCGCTACCGAATAATCCAGCCACGCTAATGCCCACTACCTTGTAGCCCACATATGGTTCGAGGTCCTCTGCTGTAAAGCGTGAGAATGCTGCGTCCATATCCATTCCGTACATATTAACGTAGAAATCATACACTTCGTCAGCACCAGTAATCTTCGTAGCATCACCTGTGGTCTCGGTGACTACTCCATGTGCAGGAAGGGTGATCTGACTTTCATCCGTTGCGTCTGACTGTGCGTTCATAGTTGTCGCTGTCAACAAGAGTGCGAACACTGGGAGTAAAATCTTTTTCATAAACTTTTTGGTTTTAGATGTTAATAAATTAGTTATAAGGCCTGTTATGGCCTTCCCTTATCGAGTCGTTGTGTCTTTCGGATGTACAGTTAGCTGAGATGTTAATCATCTTTAATGTTTGTCGCAAAGATATGAATAAATGAGTAAATACTGAAAATAATTTCAAATATTTTATACCATTGTGTGCATTATGTAACATTTTGTGTACTTTTGGTGCATAAAATAACATATATTACACCTATTATGAAGAATAGACTGATTCTTAGCATCATGGCAATGGCACTGCCCTTGGCTTCCGCCTTTGCACAAAAGTCATGGCAGATAGTCGGTACGACCACCGATATCCCTGCCAACACAATGATTTATTTCAGTGAGGCTGTCAATGGACAATTGTCACATATTGACTCCGTAAAAGTGCAGAATGGCGCGTTCCAGTTTGCTGGCACCACCGCCAATCCTGAGGTGCGCTATCTCAACTATAGACTCGACGGACGACTCCACTGGGCAGAGATGTTTGTGGAGGAAGGCACCATCAAGGCTCATCTCACACCCACCGCTAACTCCGTGCGTGGCACTCAAGACAATGACATCTATCAGGACTTGCAGGACAAGCTCGCTCCATCAGAAAACCGCCAGGACGAACTGCGTCGCATAGCCAGCGGTGACAATCTCTCTGAGGACACCATCAATGCCTTGCGTGAGGAGTACACACGCCTGGATAATGAGATAAATGCCATGCGTAAGACTTGCATGAAGGAGAACATCAAGCTGCCTGTCGGCATAATGCTCTTCAAGCAGTATAGCCGCATCTGCAACATAGAGGAAAAGCAACAACTCCTTGCCGCCATACCTGCAGAATATCAGAATGATGCCACAGTGAAGGACATCGCCCAGCAACTGCAAAATGAGATAGCCACAGCCCCAGGCAAACAGTTTACTGACTTCACCATGCAGTCACCCGATGGCAAGACCGTCAGCCTGTCTGACTTTGCAGGCAAAGGCAAGTACATATTGGTGGACTTTTGGGCGAGTTGGTGTGGCCCATGCCGTGCTGCCATGCCGACATACATAGAGTTTTATAATAAGAACAAAGGTAAGAACATTGATATCGTGGGCGTGTCATTCGACAATAATGCCGATGCATGGAAGAAAGCCATCGAGTCGCTCTCCATCCCCTGGCACCACATGTCCGACCTCAAGGGCTGGAACTGCCAAGCAGGTCAGATATACAATATCCGCGCCATCCCCAACACTCTTCTCATAGACCCACAGGGCAAGATCGTGGGCAAGGGCTTGCCACTGGAGGAAATCGAGAAGTTGCTCAAGTAAAATATTTGGTACGGCGACCCCGCCGTACCACACAAAGGAGATTGGTATTCATAGGAGGTACGGCGCCCTCGCCGTACCACGCAAAGGAGAGTTTTTCTTTTAGGAGATTCTTTCTTGAGAGTGGTACGGCGAGGGCGCCGTATCTCCTATTATTACTAATGCTTACTCAAGAGGTTGCAGCGAGGACGCTGCAACTACTATAAAATCTTTGCACCCCTCCTTCAGGGCGATGCCTATTTCAAGGATGTAACATCCAGGTCTAACTATTGTAAGAGGCTACTATATGATAATGTTGCGGCGACCGCCATCAATGTTGCTGACGACCGCCATCAATGTTGCTGACGACCGCCATCAATGTTGTTGGCGACCGCCAACCAATCTGTTGGCGACCGCCGCACGATCGACTTGGCTTACTTCTTACATCAAGTATGCTGGGATTTTACATTGAGGAAGGAAACTTCTTTAAGATTGAAATATGGAAATATTGAATGATGGTATTCTTAGTAGTTGCAGCGTCCCCGCTGCAACATTAGGAGGTACGGCGACCCCGCCGTACCCTACAAACAAGATAATGGTAAAGTAGTAGGTGCTGCGTCCCCGCTGCACCCCTCAATGAAGAATTCTCGCTTACTTGGTTGCAGCGAGGACGCTGCAACTACTAAGGTAACCATTCTTCTATCTTCGCATAACTATTCATAGTAGGCGAAGCGTCCTCGCTTTGCCCAATAGGAGGTACGGCGCCCTCGCCGTACCATCTCAAAGGAGGATATTTCAAATAGCGAATGGTACGGCGAGGTCGCCGTACCTCCTACATGTTACTTCTGTTTGCTTGGTTGCAGCGTGGACGCTGCAACTACTAATGTAACCATTCTTCTATCTTTGCATAACTATTCATAGTAGGCGAAGCGTCCCCGCTTTGCCCAATAGGAGGTACGGCGCC
>CAVABU010000033.1:0-21912 GCA_963586965.1 Gemmiger formicilis | reverse complement strand
AAGCAAAGCGTGAGGATAGAGCCAGCAAGTGCTTTATCCTCACGCTTTCATTTCACTTCCCATCCATCAATAGTCCCAGTCTTCGACGAGAAGTTGCAGCCAATCTGACAAATGGTTCTGCTGTCCGAAGCGTACTCTCTCGCATATCCCATCCGATCTATTTGGTCGAGAGCATCTTGTGCTGACCCATCACGCTTAAACTCGAAGATGTAAACATGCTTCGGAGTCTCCACGATGCAGTCCACCCTACCCTCGCTTTGCTCCTTCTCAATATAGACGGTGAAACAACTAATCATCCTTAGTACAAGATAGAAGGTGTATTGGAAATAACGTTCCTTCTCTCGCTCGTCATCCTTCCTGCGCTGGCTATACGGAATGCTAGCGAAAAAGGAGGTGAGAAGTTTCTCCAACTTACCACAGTCGCCAGCCTCCAGAACATCCACCACTTGCAAGACAAAAGCATCAGCAGGCTGCTTTGACTGCAAATAACTCGTAGCTATCATCGTCAAGAAACCGTTTTTCACCTCATCATTCGGAAAGTCCAAAAGATAAGAATTAGCATTCATGTTCCAATCCTTGATGGTGAGATAGCCACTCTGATAAATCATTGGCAAAGGTGCCTCCACGTCGGCACGATAGTCCACAAAACTGCTTGTAGGGTAATATTTTCCCGTCAGTTCGTTCATATTCTCCTTGCAATGTGACAGCAGGCGAACCAAATAAGTGGACGTACCAGTGGCAAACCAGTAATCGGCCAAGATTTTCTTATTTAATGCGTTCAGGATACTGAAGGGATTGTAGATGTCGAGCATGTTCGGGCTGAAATGATAGCCATCAAACTTTCGTTTCAACTTATATTTCATCTCGTCCTCCGACACCTTGTATCTTGTTGCCATCGCCTTGATTGGCTCATCAAAAGTGGAATACATCTCCTCTTCTGTGATACCACAAAGTGCTTCATATCGCTCGTCTAAGCTAATATCGTCCAGTTGGTTGAAACCGCTGAATACGCTTACCTGCGAGAACTTGGTAACACCAGTGAGCAACACAAACTGCAGGTCAGCATCGGCAACCTTAAAGACAGAATAGAATCCTTTCAACACTTCCCTATTCCATTCTTCCAGCTTCCTCTTTTGGCCATCTATTGTGATACACAATTCCTGGTCTAAGACATCAAGCAAGGGCTTGTCATATTCATCTATTAAGACAACGGCACGAAGCCCAGTCTTCTCATGGGCAGCTTTTAAGACTGAAGAGAATCGTCCACCCAAACCTACAGCAAATTCATCCCTTCCATATATCTCTTCTTGTCGTTCAACAAACTTCATCAGAGTTTCGTCCAAGATTCCCGCATTAGTAAAGTTAATGCCGTTGAAATCTAAATGAAAGATAGGATACTGCTTCCAATCTTTCTCCAACTCATCGATGGCAAGTCCCTTGAACAGTTCCTTCTTTCCCTCGAAATAGCACTTGAGGGTAGAGACGAGCAAAGACTTTCCGAATCGTCGGGGACGACACAGAAAGTAAACATGCCCATTATGAACTAAATCATAGACTAAGGCTGTCTTATCAACATATACATATCCATCTGATATGATTGTCTCAAAACTCTGTATGCCTATAGGATATTTCATATCTACCTCCAATTATAAGATGCACCACAAAGTTACGATTTCATTCTGAAACCTCCAAATAATATAGCGGTTGCCCTTTGTCAAGGCAACCGCTATATTAGAAAATAATCACAAAAGATTAGTCCATCACTTCCACTGTCATGACCACGTCCTTCTCGGGACGATCGCCAGGACGGGTCTTGACATTTTGTATCTTCTCCACGATGTCAAGACCTTCCTCCACTTCACCAAACACGGTGTAGTTGTTGTCAAGGAATGGTGTGCCACCTATGGTGGTGTAAGCCTCTATCTGGGCTGGCGTAAAGGTTGGTTTACCCTTTTCCAGGCAGATAGCCTTGGTCTCGGCTATGAGCTCTTCTTGGAGTTCCATCAGAGCCTCACGGTCGCGATTGCGACGAAGTTCCATTATCTTCGCCTTATTCTTGTAAGCTAAGGCATTAAATACGTTTTGCTCCTCCTGTATAGCCATCTGACGCTCCATCTGCTTCAACTCCTGCGGTTTGTAGGTCTTGCCCCACACTATATAAAACTGGCTACCGCTACTCTTCTTCTCTGGGTTCACCTCGTCACCCTGGCGGGCGGCGCTAAGTGCTCCACGCTTGTGAAAGAGTTGAGGATAGATGAATTCAGCTTTCAGTGTGTAGTCAGGACCTCCTACGCCAAGTTGTTTGTCGGCAGGTGCATTCTTGCTATCGGGGTCACCTCCCTGAATCATAAAGTCCTTGATGACACGATGAAAAAGCGTGCCGTCATAATAACCCTCGGCAGCCAACTTAAGAAAGTTATCGCGATGAATGGGAGTCTCGTCATAGAGGCGCACGATGATGTCGCCCTCTGTAGTCTTTATCTTTACTCTTGCCATGTGATCACTTATTACAATTCGACAGTTACCTCTGCAGGGAATGCGTAGCGCTCATCCTTTCTCTGCTGGAGATTGCTCTCCATATTCTTGCGTGTGCGCTTCACCCTGCCACTGAAGACATTCTTGCCACCATAGATGACCTGCACAGGTTTGTCAAGGTCCATCATCTGGTCATTGAGACACACAGTGAGGTGCTTGTAGTCACACTTTGTGATAGTCACAGTATTGCCATCATATGACGCACGCACTTCCTTGTGACGTGCTGCCTCATCAGGATTCACCTTCAACCAATAGAATGCTGGTGCCTGCTGGTCTTCCATATGCCACACCACCTTCTTGGGATAAGGATTGCGCTTGTATTGCTCCATCCAACTGACTGCCAATGTGTCCACACGATCCATCCAGTGAGGTTTACCCGCTACAATCTGTCCGTAGTGCTTATATCCCTCTGGATCCTGACGCTGGAGTGAATCCATCTCCTCTATGCGCTGTGCATCCAATGTATTGCGACCATAGGCATCATCGAGAGCACCGCACCATATAGTAAACGGAGTGTTACGCAGATTCTCAAGACGCACGTCGCCAGGATGACCTGCCATCATGGATGCAGCTGCCCATGTGTCTGCCATACGTGGACCCATGCGCCACACACCGTCACCACCTGCAGAATAACCGAGGATGTAGACCTTATCAGGATTCACATCCATATAGGTAATGCAGTAGTTGATGACATCGCGATAGCACTCATTGAGCAACGGTTTGAAGTGCATATCCCAGTCATTATATGGAGCACGCGGACAGAGATACACTCCCTCCTTTGGTGTGTAGAGATACCACTGATTATTCCACTGCTGGTCATTGAGCTTTTGTGGTGCGTTACCACCGCCATGCAGCGAGATGAAGAGTGCACGTCCATCAGCTGGCTTTGTGCCAAATGTCTGCCAATGTATAGGCATCGTGATGGTGTCCACATGCACCTTCTGCTCTGCCACGATATAAGCCAGGCGAGCCTTTTCACTTGCCTTCCACTCGTCTATCACTTCCTTTGCAGCCACATCAGCCTGCGCCTTTGTCAGGCTCTTGTCCTTGTTGCCTGCCCACGAGAGTGTAGTCGCGAGGGCAAGCGTCATAATCAGTGTTGTCTTCTTCATTTGTATGTCATTGTTTTTAGTTTCACATACAAAGGTATGCAAAACATCTGACATTTGCCGTCAAAGGGTGTGAAAAAGACTTATTGGAATATCTCCGCCATCTTGTCAGCAAGGGCCTCACCGCGCAAGTCTTGTGCTATGATCTTGCCGTCCTTGTCGATGATATACATTCTCGGGATGGCTGTCACATTAAACATCTTAGCTACTGGACAATCCCATCCTTGGAGTGACGAACCGTGATTCCAGTTCATGCCGCGGTCTTTAATCATCTGGCGCCACTTGTCGGCAGACTTCTCTTCATCGAGCGACACGCCAAGTATCTCTAGTCCCTTGGAGTGATACTTCTTGTAGAGGGCTATCACGTTAGGCATCTCGCGCAAGCAAGGACCACACCATGTAGCCCAGAAGTCGAGCAATAGCACCTTGCCACGGAATTGTGATAGACTCACCTTCTTGCCGTCAGGGGTAGTCAGAGTAAAGTCAGGTGCATAACCACCGACATTGACCTGTCCCAATCTATCAAGACTTGCCTTCAGTTCCTTACCCGCACTGCTTGCCTTGACTTGATCCGTCAAACCATTGTAATAACCCTTCAAGTCATCCAGGCTATAGTCGCTCAATAGAGTCGTATTAATGAAATAAGGTGTAGCGCACACGTCATTATTATCCTTGAGGCTCTGATTCATCTTTACCTCCAGATTGCCAAGCATCTCGGTGAATGCCTTGTTGATGGAGTCCAGTTTGATAGAGTCTTCCCTATTTTGTGACATGGCAAGCATGAATCCCAGTTTGCAGATGGTCTTTGTCATATACATCGTGGTAAACTCATCAAAGACCTGCTGCTCCTTGCCTCCATCTATATTTGCCGTTGATACTTCGCAATCTTCTCCCTTGCGATTTTTCTCCATCTTGCTGGTGATCTCCACATTGATGACTGGTTGGCCGGCAATAAACACATTATCGAGTCTACCACCATGGTTCAGTGACAGTCCCTTCATCTTGTCGAGTTCGCCCTTGAGTGAGAATGTGCCATCGCTTGCCACAATGGTGGAGTCAAGCGTCAGCGTCTGTTTGTCGAGTTTTTCCACGAGTGCCACTTTCATGCCGACACCCTTCTGCCACACGCCTTTGATGTTGTAAGGTACTTGTGCGAACGACATTGCCGAGGCTATAAGAGCCACGATAATAATAACTTTTCTTTTCATAATCGGGTAATGTTATCTCCTGTTATTGTGTAATGTTTGTTTTTTAATAATTAAAATCCTTTGCCTTGAGCGGATCATCGGCATACTTCCTATTGTGGGTCTCCATGAGGTCTTCACCCATATGCTCCTTCCAATAGTTCATATAGATTGTAGCACGCCACGCTATGCGCCAATAGTTGTGACAGTATTTGCGTATGTACTCACTGCTATTGCACGTAATGAAAGCAAAGTAATCGGCAAAGTCCTGCTCCTCCGTAGGTTGCTTCACATAGGTAAACAAGTAGCCTCGGATATAACCACAGACATTGGCATCATGATTTTTGTAGACAGGGTCGGAGGTGTTTGTGCTCAACGGTTTTGTCGTAGTAAACTCTGCCGACACTTTCTCATCAGTAGGAGTGGTGACAAGATTAAATCGACACTGCGTGCGACTATCGAGAAACTCCGTAGGTTCTACAGTCAATTTGTTATAGAAGAATAGTCCGAAAGCCTTAGTCATACTATTGCCGATGGTATTTGCCGAATAAGCCTGACCCGAAGGTCCCTCATAAGCCACGATGATGGCATCTTGGGAATTGGTCATGGCTATGGTGTCCTTGTCGGATATTGACGAAACATTAGGATTGAGCTTCTTACACAGAAACACACGATACGGCAACGTAGACTTGAGTCGCTCATCGGTGAAACTCTGTATGAATCCCTCATCTATCTTCTTTATGAAGTCCTGATATTTCGCCTGGTCATCAGCATCGGTCATATCAAACGGCACATAGGTGTCGCTTATCTGACTCGCCCACTGCCAGTGAAACTCATCATCTGTGAAGTCATACACAAATGCCGTGCCATATTTCTTGAACCATGAATACACTGTGGCATCACCTTCGGTCTTGGTGGATCGCTCCACAAGGCGCGCCTCATATTCATTAGAAGTGTCTATGTTGGGCACAATCTTCTCCTCCGAACATGAGGAGAGAAATACTGTCGCCAACACTGAGACTATAATTGATAGTTTATGTTTTCTCATAATGTGAAATCCTTTCCTATAGTAAGACGATTATTGTGGCGACACCACACGGCGATTGATTTGCTCAATCTTGGTATTGTAGTTGAGTTCCGACTTTGGCAATTCCAGTGTGTAGTTTCTATCGCCCTGCTCCAACTTATAAGTCTGTGGCGCAGCATCCTTTGATGAATAAAACACATGAGTCAATGCCGGGCATCCGTAGCGACGCAGATCCCACCAACGATGGTTTTCCTCGAAGCATAGTTCACGGCGACGCTCCGTGCGCACATATTCCAGCAGGTCATCCTTACCGCTAAAGTCTGATGCTTTCAGAGCCACAAAGCGTGACCGCTTGATACGCTTGCTACGCAGGAGGTTTAGCAATCGTATGGCCTCATCATTATCACCCTTCTGCACACTTGCCTCAGCCACATTGAGCAGAGCCTCCGATGTGCGGAATGCCTGTGTGTAGTCATTCCATGTCCAGTGCTTATAAGCGAGATAGCGCCAACAGTAGTCACCATCCTGTGCGAAGAAAGCATAGAGGCGGTTGTCGCCATCGCCATACTGACGTATCAGGCCATTGGATGCCGTCTGCGATGTGGCAAAGGCAGCACCGCTAATCAAATAACCATTATACATGTAAGCATTATAAAGACTGCTCGGCCTACCACCAAATATCCACACCACCTCTGGATTATCTTGGCTGATGAAGGCAAACTTGGCATCATGGGTCAACTGTGTCTGCGTCTTTGTCTGTATGGCATAGAGATTATAGTCATCGTCAGAGAGTTTGCTACCATAAGCTATGACATCATCCCACTTGCCTTGATACAGTGCCACACGGCTCTTGAGCAGTTGGGTTGCTTTTTTTGACACCTTATACACATTAGATTCACGCTTGGCATTGTCAAAGAGATATAATGCTGAGTCGAGGTCCACATTGATGCGGTCATAGACCTGAGCCACGGTGCTACGCTCTGGTTGGTCGCGCACCACCTGGCTATGGGTACGTATCACCACACCCTTATCAGTAGACGCCGTAGCCTCGTTATAAGGTTCGCCATACCAGTTGACCAGACAGAAGTAAGCGTATGCACGTAGCATGTAGGCTTGCGCAGCCACATAGTTGCGCTCACTGTCCTCGCCCACCATCGTCTTATAGTTTTCTATCACTATGTTGCACGCCATGATATTGCTATAGGCATTCTCATAGGGTTGAGAGTATGTGGTGATGTAATACTCTATGTCCTGTGCCCAGCAGAATGGTCCACGGCCTGTGGAGAGATATGCATTATCATCACCCGTCGTGTTTTGCGACGGACGATGCACACTCACCGAGCACTCTGCGTCATCGGTCATCAGATCCATCCATTCTATGCTTCCTGTCAGGTCATTGGGATAGCCCTCACCATAGAGCACACTTTCATATTCCGACACCTTCTCTGGTATGAGCAGGTCACCGGAGTCATCTTTCAGATAGCCACTACAACTGCATAGCAGAGAGGCTGCGGTGGCGAGAAATAAGATATGCTGTTTCATATTATTGCTTTTCATTGTCTTAGAATCCCACATTGATACCGAGGTTATAACTTGGCATTATAGGCATATTGGCATATGCCGTCTCCGGGTCAAGTCCTCCCCACTTGGATGATTTCCACACGTGGAGGTTGCTTGCCTGGAATCGCACTGTGCACTCCTTGAGGTTTACCTTCTTGAGCCACTCGTGAGGCAGTCGATAGCTCACTGTGACATTTCTCAATCTCAGGAAATCGCTCTTTGCCACACGCAGGTCGCTATAGTCATAGCATGTCACCATCGACACGTCTGCATACGTACCCTCATCATAGAGTGCCTTGAGTGACACAGGGAAGGAGTCTGCTATGCGCGAGTCATAGAGTGCTGGGATATTGGTGTGTGCCTCGTCACCTGGCTTGCGCCAGCGATTAAGAAACTCTGTCGACACATTCATCGTAGGGTCAAAGGCGCTTGACACGCCACTATAGATTGACGGCAGGCGCTTCACACCACCAAACTGATAAGAAAATCCGAGTGTCAGACTGAGGTTCTTCTTATAAGTCAGTCGTGTGTCAAATCCACCAGTCAAGTCGGGATAAATACTTCCACATGGCACGAGTTCCAGTGCCTGGGCATCGCCTTCATGCACCAGTCTACCGTCCTTGGCATAGAAGAGTGGATAACCATTCTCGCTCGACAGTCCTGCATAGCGATAGGAATAGATAGTACCGAGAGGTTGTCCTTCCACTGCCACATTGCCCGAGAGCATATTGCTGATAGTCTCCGTCTCGGTGAGGTCAGCCACATAACTATAGCGTATCTCGTTGGTATTGTGGGAGAAATTGAATGACATATTCCAGTCAAAGGTCTTACCTCTGAGGATGTCCACGCTGATAACGCCCTCAATACCTTTATTGACTGCATCGCCAGCATTCATATACAATGATGTACGTCCTGTGGTGGGCGACACGCGCATGTCGGTGATGAGGTCGCTGGTGTTTTTGCGGTAGATGTCGAGGGTGAAGTTGAGTCTATTGCGAAACATTGCCACATCGAGTCCGATATTGTAGGACTTAGTCTTCTCCCATCTAAGGTCAGGATTGGGCAGTGCATAGATGCTACCTGGACGCCAGTTGGTGGTGTCACTGTAGCGACTCATCTTTACTATGAGATTAGGCGTGGCAGAGTCGATGATATTTCCCTGCAGACCATATGATACACGGAGCGACAGGTTGTCAAAGACGTGGAGTGACTGGATAAACTTCTCATTGGATGCTATCCACTTGCCTGCCACTGACCATGTAGGCAACCAGCGATACTTGGGATTAGAACCAAACTTATTAGAACCGTCGGAACGGATGTTGCCATTGATCACATAACGATTGTCAAAGGTGTAGCTTGCAGTGCCAAAGAAGGATGCCACCTGAGTAATCTTGTCGGTGATGTTAGGGTCAAAGGATCCCCACTGCAGACGGCTCAGATAGTTATTGGTGTAGACAGGCGAGAACGTCTGACCATACTGCGGATCCCAACCATATGAGAGTTTGCTAAATCCGTCATATTTCTCCGAGCGTGCCTCTATACCCGCCATGACATTCAACTCATGCTTGGAGGCAAACTCCTGTATGTAGTTGAGCGTGTTGCGCACAGTATAGGAGTGGCTACGGGTGTTGGAGGCATTATAAGTACCGCCATAGGGGATGACGCTATTGCTAAACATGTCGTCACCTCGCTCATATGCGCCATAGTCATAGCCACGGAGCGAAGCCACCTGATAGGAGTGGTCCGTAGCCCAAGTGTTTATATTATTGTTGTTCCAATAGTAGGACACCGTACCGCGATAGGACAATCCTGGCAATATGTGTGCATTGAGATTGATGAGTCCACCCATGCGACGCGTCACGCTCTTCTGGCCTGTATTGTCGAGTTCATTGAGCACATTATATGATATGGTGCGCGTGGAGAGTGTACTGCGGTTGTAATAGTAGAGTGCCCCATCAGAACCATAGCACGGTATGGCGCGCGAGGTATTAAAGGCATAGGTAAATGGACTTACCGTGGAGTAACCCTTGTTGACGGAGTTGCTGATATCGAGTTTCAGATCAAAGTCAAAGATGCGGTTTATCTTCACCGACACCTTGGCAAGCCCTGTGAAGCGGTCACTGCTCGAACCGCGTGCTATACCAGGACTATTATTGTAGCTCACTGAGGTGTAGTATCTCACCTTGCCAGCGCCACCATTGAGACTCACATTGTGATTTTGTGTCACGACAGGGCGGAAGAGCAGGCTAAACCAGTCCGTGTTGGCTGTCTCATAGTGCTTCACCATGGAGTCAAACTCGCTCTGGGTGATAGTCTTATTGAGCAACTGCTGCAGTGCACCCTCATAACTCTCCTGTGTCGGCACGCGAGGATACTCCAATCGTGCGTCATAGATATCCTTGGAGAGTTGCACACGTTGTTGCGAGTTCATACGGTCAAACTGCGAATAGCGCGGACGCGTGTTGTAATTGAAGTTGGCATCATACGTTATCTGCGGTGCTGACTCCTTACCCTTCTTGGTGGTCACCACGATGACACCATTGGCAGCCTTCACACCATAGATGGCTGTGGCTGATGCATCCTTGAGCACTGTGATGCTCTCTATGTCCTGAGGGCTGAGACCGGAGATGCTATTACCTATCAGATAGGTGGCATCAGGTGATGTGAGGTCGCTGGCAGTAAATGGCACTGTCTCGCTCATGATGACACCATCGACCACCCACACTGGAGCTTTGTTACCATTGATGGTGGAGTTACCACGGATACGGATGGTGGCAGTCGAACTCGGTTCGCCACTGCTCATCATGACCGACATGCCTGGAATCTTACCCTGCAACATTTGGTCGAGGCTCATGGCGTCAGGCGAGAAGATGTCCGACATCTTCTTTGTCACCACTGCCGACGCACTCTCGCGACGACTCATGGTCTGATAACCAGTCACCACCACATCATCGAGTTCGTGTGTGCTGTCAAGGATAGTGATAGTGGTTGCGGTGCCACTTTTGAGCACCTTCTCCACACTCGACATTCCCAGATAACTGATGATGAATGTCTGCTGTGACTTTCCTCCTGACTCGATGCGAAACAGTCCGTTGGCATCAGTCACTCCGAGAGCCTTCTTGCCTTTCATGGTGATGCTGGCTCCTACCAGTGGTTCGCCGTTGGCGTCGACCACCTTGCCGGTGAAGTAACCCGGCTCGTTTTTCTGCGCAAAGGCACTTGCCGATGCGAGAAAGACTAATAGCGAGGCTATGTATCTCTTCATATATATAAATAAACTTGTAGTTGGCTAAAGGTATTTCCTTTATGGTTGTTGTCAGTGCAAAAACAGGAAACGCCATTCAGACTTTTATTGATCTGAATGGCGTTTTTGTGTATTGGGGCTTATTTGTTGACGTATTTCTTGCCGTTGCAGATGTAGATGCCCTTGCCGAGGTTCTTCACCTCCATGCCTTGGATGTTGTACACCTTAGCATTGTCTACAGCCTTCCTGAATTCCACCTCATCGATGCCAGTGGCTTTTTTGGCAGCCTCCTCGCCGAGGTAGATGACCTCTGGCACGTCTTCGTCTGCCAAGAAATTCTTCTGCTCGATGGCGAGATACATCTTGTTGGCTGGGAGCACATAGTCTGTGCAACGCTTGAATGAGAGCGACTCTATGTCAGCCAGATAATAATAGTTTTCTGCCTCTATGGTGTCAGTGTCTATACCCTTCTCACCAGTCCATCCGCTACCAGCGTAGTCCTTTGTGATAACCGAACTTGGAGTCTTATTATTGGTCACGAGGAGCAATGGTTCGGTGACGTTAAGGAAGTGTGGCACTGTGCCATACATGCTGTAGTTGCCCCACTCAGGAGTGATGTAGGTCAGACGTGTGCCGTCTTCCTCCTTAGAGTCATTAAATTTGCTTGTGCTAAAGCGGTAGCAATATGATGTGCCGTCGAGGTTGCCCATCAGATAGGTGTAGGGGCTATACCATATCATCCATCCCTCATCACCCTTCATCTGGATGCAGTTGTCGCCAGTGAAGTGTGCGTAGTAAGTGGCTTTCTCAGTCACGTTTATGGTCAACGGGTTGTCAGTAATCTGCTCGCCGTTCTCCTTGTCATTCTTTGTCCAATAGAGGAACTTGCCATTCTCTAGCGTAGGTACGGCCGTGAGTGTCACGGTTTGGCCCAAGTCGTTGGTAGGGTTGTCGGTGTAGACCTTGCCGGCATTGTCATGACCTGAAGCATAGTCTGGGCGTACACGGCAGAAGAGGATATAGGACACGGTGTCGGCTTCCTCGGGAATAAGCTTTAGCGCATCCTCTTCTTTTTCTTTGTATTCACTATGGAATGCCACATATTGCGCGCCAGGATTTGCAGTCTCCGAAATCTTTATCACATTGTTTTCGTCGCGCAGAACCTGCCAGTTGCCATCCGCATCCTTCACGCCCGATGCGATGCCGGCATATTGCCAACCGTCATTTGGTTTGGCATAGGTGTAGAAATATGACCATCCGAGGATGGAAGTGGAGGCACCCGTCTTGTTCACCTCGTCTGTCCAGTCTGTAATCTCGGATATCTCGTAATCGTTGTTGCTCTCGTCATTATAAATCTTTCCTGCTCCTGCGGGAAGCGGATACGCCTTGTACCTATAGGCATAGTAATACGTATCGTCACCTGCAAAGGCACCGAGTGACGCCACAATGGCGAGTGAGAGAGCTGCCACTCTTTTCGAGATAGAAGTAAAATTAAATTTCATAGGCTCTAAATGTTATGGTTGTGTAAAATCGTTAATTGTCTACGTAGTCATAAATTCCAATGGCAAAGATAAACAATATATCCATAACATACAACAAATTGCAACTTATTTTTGAATAAAATTACAATTTGTCTATCGTATCGTAATCACAAGCAGCAAATAGTAGGAGGTACGGCGACCCCGCCGTACCATCGCAAAGGAGGTTTCTGGCTTGAGGGGTGCAGCGAGGACGCAGCACCTACTACATTACCATTATCTCACTTGATGGTACGGCGGGGGCGTCGTACCTCCTATCGAATAGTATTATTTCATAATAGGCAAAGCTTGGTCACTTTGCTTACTATTATTAGAAGTTGCGGCGGCATTGCTACGAGCATTTTGTCGCACAGATTCCAGCATAGCCTTGCCTTCCTTGGTGAGATATGGTTTGATATCCTTTAGTGCCACCTTGAAGTTGACGAGTCCTGCAGCATAAGGGGCTATCTCATATTGTTGATAGATGAAGCTCACACTGTCATTCTCCACATAAGGAGTGTTGACAGGAAGCGGTATCATGCCCTTGCTCTCATCTGGCAGGATGAGATAGTTGTTGATATTGGATGCGTTGGCATCAGTCTCGCCACAATCGCGGAAATAGTTTACTACGCCACGGCGCAGAATGCTCTGCAAGGCACGAGTGCGTGTGGAGTCTACGAGTTGAGTAATAGCCACATTGGTAGCCTTGCTGATGTTGCGACGATAATTGATAAATGATCCGTGGGCACCACCCGTATAACAGGTATAGGTGATGTCATAGGTGACATACTTGCTATTCTCTGACACCTTGCGTATCTCGAGCGAATACTCCATCTGAGGCACCTCGGTGGATTCACCATCGGAGTAAGACATCATCTCTTTTTGGTTTTCCACAAGATACTTCTTCACGCCCTTGGCATAGTAATCGACCATCTGCTGAGGCGTGTCCAAACCTCCTTTATAGAATGGATACTTGTGTTTGTCCTCATCCATGGAGTTATTGCGTGAGAAATACACTTCCTTGAGTTGTGAAGCCACAAAAGTCTTCACCGTCTGCGAGAAAGCGTCATCGCCCGAAGGGTAGTCGATGTAGATGCTACTCGTGACGCTTGTGCCTTGCTTCAGTCGGCAAGTAAAACTATCAACCGCGAGGCTATTGTCAGTGATGACAGCCTCCACGGTGTCTACGGAGTCAGCGAGCAGAGAGTCAGCAGACTGACTCTTTGTGGAATTCTTGCATCCAGTAGCAGCCATCACGAGGGCAGCAAATGCAAGTACAGTTAATGGTAATCTTTTCATAAATGTTTTTATTTTGGTTGTCAAGTTTATCTATTCTCTCTGTCGCCATCGCTCCGCTCTATCGCTTGATGAAGCGCAACAAACCGAATACATAGCGACGGAATCCTGGCTGATAAGCCAATATATGGTCAAACCATCCGATGTGCTTACCCACGATGCGCACCACATTGCCCACGAAGACCATGGCAAAGAGCGTGCCTATGCCGACAATATACCACTGCCAAGCTCCGAAGAACAGGTAACTGAAGAATACTGCAAGCACCACGAGCGAGACGTCGACCATAATCTTCGCCTTAGGAAACTCCAGTCCTGTGGCTTTGCTTATCGCCACGGGGAAGCCTTCGCCTGGCATGGTCACTGATCCGCATCTCACCTCAAAGGCGATGCCAACGCCGAGGATGATGCATCCTGCCACCTGCGCCACTGCTTTGCTCCACAGTGCGGTGGGCACAAGCCATGTGGTGAGCAACATATTGATATCGATGAGTGAACCGAAGACAAAACCTACGAGCAACTGGAATAGCTGCACCATCTCAAAATTGCGACGCAAGACAAGTATCTGTCCCAGCACGAGGAAACCATTCATGATGTAAGTGTACTGACCGATGGAGAGTGGTGGTATGCCTGGTATGCGAGTGCCAGCCGTCTGAAACACATAGGGGATGGTGGATATGACACTCGATCCGAGTTGGCTTCTCACACATATAGCCACGCCAAGGGTCATCACAAAAAGCGAAATAAGCAGTAAGAAATGCTGCCAAACGAATGATACAATCTTTTCTTTTACCGTCATAGTTACAATTAAAACAACATGCCGACAAAGCGAATTTCACCTCAGCATTCGCTTTCGGCAATTGCAAAGTTAGCAAATAATCCGCTATCATCCAAATATAAAAACAATAGTGCCATGTAATGTTCAAAAAATAACTTGAGCAAGTTTTATTATATATACCAATATCAGTTTCTTTATCTGATCCACCCCGTCTTTTTGACGTCTTCGCGACTTCTTTTCAGTCACATAGCCCGCTATGCTCCTTCAAAGAAATCAGCAAAACCGCCTAAAAATACAGGGCGAACTTGCACAACTTATTCTTTTCACATTACTATGTTTCTACAGTAAGGATTTTTTGATTAACTTTGCCTACACATTATATTATAATGGTCTTACGACGAGAGATAACAAACATAAAAATCACACAAGAATATGAAAACATCTTTGGCAAGAGTCCTTGTAGCAGCCATCGCTGGCGCACTGATGATCCAATATCGTGAAGAGATGGTGACATGGCTGACCATTTGCATCGGCGCCATGTTTTTCCTGTCGGGTATAATCTCACTGGTCTATTATTTCGTGGTGCGCAGTCGCGTAGAGAAGCAGATGCTCCTGCAGAGTGCCGCCAACGCTGACGGCGAAAGCGGTGAAAGCACTGAGACGACACCGCTACACAAACCTACTATCCCTATTGCGGGCGTGGGTTGCACCATACTCGGAGCCATATTGGCTCTGATGCCTACCACCTTTATCACCTACACAGTGTATATCTTTGCTGCGATGATCATCCTCGGTGCCATCGGCGAGTATGCCGCACTGATAGTGGGCATGCGCAACATCAAGGAATATGAGACTCTCAATGCCACTACTGCTGGCACCAAGTGCGGCGTGACATACTGGATCATGCCTACCCTACTGCTCATCTTCGGCATCGTGGCTATAATCTATCCGAAGAGCATTGCCGATGCGCCATTCCTCTTTTTCGGCATAGCCCTATTGGTGTATGCCTTTGCTGCGCTGGTCAACATCTTCAAGCTCTATGCCGTGAGACGTCATCTCAGAAAGATGGCGCTGCCACAGGCAGTAGCAGAGGAAGAAGGCGAGCAGTAGGAGATACGGCGACATCGCCGTACCATTATATTTTTATCGCACAACAGCCGAACGACGAGCGCACAGCACGTGCCAGACAGCCGCACACCAGCTGCTGTGCAGTCGCACACCAGCTGGTGTGCGGTTATAGGAGCTATCCTTCTCAAAGAGCTATGTCATCTCTTTTCCCCTTTCTAACTATATGATTATATGAGGATGTATCATATATCTGATATACGAAAAAAGGAGGACCAGCCACTGCTGCCCTCCTCTCATCGAAAATGAAAAACGTCTAATAATACTAATTTATGTCATTGCTACAAATCCTTATGTTATCTTCTACCACCATGTGAGCCGCCAGACGCTGCGCCACCACCTGCGTGAGAACCACCGCCTGAGAAACCGCCACCTCTTGAGACTGAACTACCTCCTGAGAAGCCTCCGCCTCTTGAGACTGAACTACCACCTGAGAAACCACCGCCTCTTGAGACTGAACCGCCCATTGACGAACCTGAAGGACGTGACATTGATGAACCACGATTGATACTACCGCTGCCTACGGAGCGTTGTGATGAAACCACCCTACCCGACTGAGAGTCACGCGAACCACCAAAGTTTACCGTGCCACGGTCACTGCGATTAGGTGTACCTACATTGCCCACTGTGGAGCGTGTGCTGCTCTGTCCGCGCATATTGGTGTTGCGGTCGTTGCCACGATTCTTGCCAAAGTCTGTTCCTCTGCCGTAGTCACCCTTATTAAATCCGTCACGCATACCAGAGAATGCCTGTCCACGGTTGCTTCTGCCATTGGCAGGACCATTGCCATGAAATCCTCCCTTGGCGAAGTCACGTCCATGATACCAAGACTCACCTCCACGTCTGTGCCAACTGTGGTCGCCACGATAGGTGGACCAGAAGGCTGGACGTCCGAAATAGAAATAGTCACGGTGTGGATAGCGAGCATAGATGCCAAAGTGCCAGTAGCCTGCATTCCAATAGAGCGGACGATAGAAATAAGATGCGTCAAGGAACGCGCGGTATTGCCAGTCGAGCAGTATATAACTAATGTCAAGATTGCGTCGTGTCCAGTATTCGCCATAAAGGTCATCAGCAGATGTCACGCCCATGAAATAGTCGAGGTTTACCTCATAGCATGCCTCATATTGCTCTTCCGTAAGGTTCAGTTCGTATGCCATCTTGTCGGCAAGAAACAGAGCCTGCTGACGTGCCTGTTCGTAACTCATTGCCTGTGATGATACTGCCATCCCGAGCAGCACTGCCATCGTGTATAGGAACTTCTTCATAATCGTGTATGGTTTTTTATTTTGTTGTTTTATTCTTATTATGCACCGTTTACGTGGTGTTTTGTTTTTTATCTATTGCAAATGTAGCCAACAATATTTGCCGTGCAAAAGGATTTCCCCTAACAGGTGTGGGAATTTCCCTAAAGAGCATTGTCGCCACGCGATTAATTATTACCTTTGTACTACATGAAGATGTATAACCCAAGTTTATGAGGTTGTAGCGAGGACGCTGCAACTACTATGAAATCAATAAGTTTCACATGTAAGATAAGTTGCACACAGAAATGAAGACGAACATAAAACTCATGGTCAGCATACTCTCTGCCACACTCTTGCCTACGCAGGCATCAGCGCAAGAGGAGCATCTCGCCGACGGACTCGACATAGGGATAGAGGCGCAGGCAAGTGTCTCCAATGACAAGACGCCACTGTGGCTCAATGCCAATAAGCACGGACTCTCATCACTTGACAAGCACAACGGCTATCTGCGCCTCTCCGCCATACGCCCAGTGACATCCGATAGCGCAAGAAAGTGGCAGTGGGGCTACGGCGTAGACGTGGCAGTGGCAGCCAACTACACGTCCACATTAGTGGTGCAGCAGGCATTTGCCGAACTAAGATGGATGCACGGAGCACTGGAGATAGGAGCAAAGGAACGAGAGATGGAGATGAAAAATCAGACTCTGTCAAGTGGTAGCCAGACGTTTGGCATCAATGCCCGTCCTGTGCCACAGGTGCGACTGGCATTGCCTAAATACTGGACTCTGCCCTTTGCCAACGGATGGATACAGATGAAGGGACACATCGCCTATGGCATGATGACCGATGGCAACTGGCAGAAGGACTTCACCCATCGGCAGAGCAAATACTCCGACCACGTGCTCTATCATAGCAAGGCGGGATACATAAGGATAGGCAATAGCAATAAGTCTTTCCCCGTGAGCATCGAGTTAGGACTGGAGATGGCAGCCGAGTTTGGTGGTAATGCCTACAAGGAAACTGGCGACGGACTCGAAAAGCAACTTACAGAGAAAGGACTGAAAGGATTTTGGCATGCGCTGATTCCCAGTGGCGCCGACGCACGCGATGGCATGTATGGCAATGTGGCGGGCAATCAACTCGGATCTTATCTCATGCGCATCAACTATGACACAGACCACTGGGCAGCCCATATCTATGCCGACCACTTCTTTGAAGACCACAGCCAGATGTTTCTGCTTGACTATGACGGCTACGGCACGGGAGACGAATGGACGGTAAAGAAAGACAGTCGCTTTTTCCGCTATGCCCTCAAGGACATGCTGTGGGGAGCAGAGGTGAATCTGAAAAATGGCAGGTGGATACGCAATATCGTCTTCGAATATCTCTACACCAAATATCAAAGCGGACCTTACAATCATGATCACACCATGAATATCCCCGACCACGTGGCTGGCACCGACGATTATTACAATCACGACATATATGGCGGTTGGCAGCATTGGGGACAAGTCATAGGCAATCCATTATACCGTTCACCTATATATAATACTGACGGCAAAGTGGAAGTGGAGAACAATCGCTTCGTGGCATATCACCTGGGATTTGACGGACAGCCTACGGCGCGAATTGGATACAGAGCCTTGGTGAGTTATCAGAAAGGATGGGGCACCTATAGCCATCCGTTTACCAAGATGCATCACAATGTGAGTTTCCTCATCGAGGGCAATTGCCGACTCAACAATGGATGGGGCGTCAGACTGGGCTATGGCATGGACTTCGGCAGCGACCTGATGTTGGGTCACAATGCAGGAGCACAAATCACAGTGAGCAAGCACAGCATACTAAGCAATAATAAGAAAAGCAACAAGAGATGAGACATCGCAAATACACATATTATATATATACCGCCATTATCAGCCTCATCGTCAGCATATCGTCATGCACGATAGAGTCAAGTGACAATGGCAAGTTGGATGGATTCTGGCATCTGGAGGAGGTAGACACACTGGCGACAGGCGGAGTGACAGACTATAGCAATAGGCACATCTTTTGGGGAGTGCAGCACAAATTGGTACTCATCAAGGACTATGATGCCGAGAGTTTCTATTGCCGATTTCAGCAGACCAGCGATAGCCTCATCCTGTCGTCACCATATCTCTCCCACGGACATCAAGACAATGGCGAGGATGGTGGCGACATACCGATGGATGCAGTGAGTGGCAATCTGAGCAATTGTGGCATCAACCACCTGGAGGAGCACTTCTGCAAGGAGAGGCTTACGGGTAGCGACATGACACTAAGAAATAAAGAATTGCGACTGAAATTCAAGAAGTTTTAAGCCATACGGCAAAATTCCTCTATTGGCTTCACAATAAAACAAGACGAAGTGCGTTTTTGAATATAAAACGCATAATAGATGTTCAGCGCATTAATCATCATATTCGCTATTGCAGCAGTGACGGCCTTCATACTGCTACCCCATGTCGTGTCACTCTCACAATCACTGCACCTATATGACATGCCCGACAGCAGAAAGGTGCATGTCATACCCATCCCACGTTTGGGAGGTTCGGTATTTTTGCCCATTGCCACGATAGTCATCACTGCGGCACTCGTAGTATTCGTGCGACTGGACTATCACCACGATGCGCTATGGAATAGTGTCACAGTGCAGCATTTCTTGGCATATCTCAGTGGTGCCATGTCACTATATGCCATCGGACTCTATGATGACATACATGGTGTGGGCTACCGCACAAAGTTTATTGTGCAGGTGTTGGCAGGATTGATACTCTGCATCAGTGGGCTATGGATTTCTGACCTCAGTTATATCTTTTTTATCCACAGGATAGCATGGTGGATAGGTATGCCATTGACGATATTGTTTGTCGTATATGTGACAAATGCCATCAACCTCATAGACGGCATCGACGGACTTGCATCAGGACTGTCCATAATAGCCCTGATCGTCATGGCCATGCTCAACATACAGGCAGGAAGCATGACATGGGCACTGCTTGCTACTGCATATCTCGGAGTGGTCGTTGTCTTCTTCGGATATAATGTGTATGGCAAGACACACAAGACATTCATGGGCGATGCTGGTAGTCTGACGTTAGGCTATACACTGGCATTTCTCATATTACACTTTTGGCAAGACCAGCCCGTGTGGAATCCCTATTTCCACAATGTAGGCATCGTGGCGATGAGCACACTCGTCATACCAATGTTTGACGTGGTGCGCGTATTTCTCTCACGCATCCGTGACCATCGCAACCCATTCCTACCCGACAAGAATCATATCCATCACAAATTGCTACGAGCAGGACTATCGCCATTTATGACCATGGTGACACTGCTCACAATATCCGTGGCAATAATCGTCATCAACTATATCATTGCCTCCCACATCTCACAGACGCTGATGATCATCGTAGACATCCTCCTCTTCTGCCTAATGCACATCTGCATCAACGTGGCAATATATCGCAAGGAGAAAGACGGAGAAGAATACAATAGAGCGTTTTGAAGGTATTCTTGTATTTTGGAGATTCTGAGATTCAAAGTGTCGTCATCACGAAATTAATTATTATCTTTGTACAAGATGAGTTGCGTTCATTATCGGATTCGGTTAGATAAACGCCATTAATGAAGACAAAGACATTCACAACTATGGAGCAAAATAGAAAGATACCTTTGGGTATACAGGATTTTGAAGAAATGCGTAAGGGTGGATACCTTTATGTAGACAAGACGGACATGGTGTGGCAATTAGCTAATGGAGACAAATATAATTATCTAAGCCGTCCTCGCCGTTTTGGCAAGTCATTGTTGTGCTCTACTCTCAAGTGTTACTTTGAAGGAAGGAAAGACCTCTTCGAAGGGCTTAAGATTGTGCAGATGGAGAAGGAGTGGCGCAAGCGCCCAGTTATCTTTCTAAGTATGAGTTTAGGTGGTTCATCCGCTCAGACGCTTAAGGAATACCTACATACAGCATTGTACGCTTATGAACAAATCTATGGAAAGAATCCCGATGAGCAGTCACTTGGCAATCGTCTGAATGGCATTATCCAAAGAGCTTACGAACAATCAGGGGTACAGATAGCAGTTATAGTAGACGAATATGATGTTCCTCTACAGCACACCTTTGAAACCGACAGTCATGATGAATGCAGGGAAATATATCGTAACTTTTTCACAGGTCTCAAGGACTATGGCTATTGCATCAAATGCGTGTTTATCACAGGCATCACGAAGTTTACACAGATTAGCCTTTTCAGCATGCTCAATACGCTGACCAATGTAAGCTTTGATGACAAATACTCTACTATATGCGGACTGACCCATGATGAGCTTTCGACATCTTACCATGAGGAGATCCTCAGACTTGCATCTAGTTACAACATAAGCGAAGAGCGAGCTATTGCAGAATTGAAAACTATGTATGATGGTTATCATTTCGCTCAAAATCTCAAGAATGTATACAATCCGTTCAGTGTGCTCAACGCACTGAACCGTCATAAATTGAATTCCTACTGGATAGCCTCTGGTTCCAATGAAATGCTCAATAAATTATTGAGTAAGTTTATCCATGAAATTCATCAGATAGACGGGAGCCTTATAGATGCAGACTATCTTGAGATGAGTGATGTCAACATGGACGAGCCAAAGCTATTTCTCTATCAGTCAGGATATCTTACCATTAAGTCAGTCAAGGGAGACAACTATGTATTGGGATATCCTAATCGAGAGGTAAGAAAAGCCATGTATGAACAAGTATTGCCTATGATGATGCACAAATCGTCTTCTGTAGTAAATTCAGCCATTCAGAAGCTAAAGATGCATTTAGGTATGGGAAACATAGATGACGCTATGCTTTGTCTACAGGCATTGATAGCGGAAACGCCTTATAGTACGCAAAAGAAGGAACAGTTCGTATTTGAAGAGCATTTCCGTTTTATCTTGAAGAATATATTTTACCTATGCGGTTTCGAGATTAAGGAAGAATTGGAGATGGCTTCAGGAAGGATAGACTTAGTGGCAGAGAATATTTCCTATGTTTATATTATGGAATTAAAAATGGACAACAATGGTGGAATTGCAGCTGCTTGCAATCAGATGAAATCTCGCCATTATGCTGATGCATACAAGGCGAGTGACAAAAGCGTAATCAGTCTGGCACTTGAATTCTCCAAGAAGAATAGAGAACTGAAAGATTGGATAATTGTAAAATAGTCATTTAGGGATTATCGGACGAAAAGTCTGGTTTCTATGATTTTTACTATTTTGT
>CAVABU010000032.1:0-22081 GCA_963586965.1 Gemmiger formicilis | reverse complement strand
GGATGTGAGGGTCACGCACACCACCCGTAGAACTGATGACGCGTGAGTCAAGGACAGGTTTACCACCATTGATAGCGGTATAGTTGTAGCCATCGGGACTCAGCGCATAGCACACTGCCTCCTCCTTGATGTGGTTGCCAGTGAAATACACGAATAGATAACCAGTATAGTCATTATGAGCCGTAGCCACTGAGGCTACGGCTATAAAGAGTGACAATAGTATTTTGCGTTTCATTTTTGTACAAAGTATAACGTCCTTTATTTCACATACACCTTATAGTCCTTGATAGCACCAGGCACCGTGCTCTCCATACGTGGCAGATACTGCATGCCAGTGACAGTGTGCTTAGCACCGAGGTCTATGACCACGACATGAGGGAATTTCTTTCCTTCCTCAGTACTCCAGTACGTAGACTCCTGGAGGTCAAAGATCTTGTCGGCAGAGCGATTCACTCCTGCCACATCCTCACTGTCAGCATATCCCACAGTCCATGGTTCACGCGATAGACGTTCTCCATTTTCATCCAGCAGATAGAGTTCAGCGATGCAGGCAAGGTCTTTGCCATCTATGGCATTGAGGGCCTCGATGCACACATAGCGACCACTTGCCTTACTATCAAATTTCACTTCCTGCCATCCGTTGCCTGGCTTAAAACTACCACTTACCACAGGCGTAGCGTCCTTGAATTTATCATAAGCCGCCTTATCGGTGTGAGTGAGAGGTTTCTTTACCTGTAGTTGGTCGAGCAATGGCGTGTCAAGGCCTTCGCTACGAGCCTCCTTTGGACCGATGACATCAAACACTATCACCTCATTTTGTCCTTTCTTGAGCCAACAACCAGGCACATAGAGCGTCTGCTGCGGACCGATTTCCCATATACGACCGAGAGCCTTGCCATTGACATAGACGAGTCCCTTGCCGAAGGTCTCAAAGTTGAGGAATGTGTCATTGGTCTTCTTGAGATTGAATGTAGCGCGGTATACGCCAGGTTGGCGCTGACCTTTACTGTCTTTCACATCCTTTGCATTTGCTATAGGATGGAATGTCATGTTCTTATAAAACGAGTAAGTGTCATTGATATTGTAGACCATCCACTTCTTAAGGTCATAAGTGCAAGTGTTGCCATCTGCGTCGTAGGATATTTCCACCTTGTCAGTGATACCCTTGAAGTCCTTGATGGCACGACCGAAGTTGATGCGACCCATAGCCTCTACGAGGATGTCGAGTCTTGCGCCCTTAGGGCAGGCAGGGAGATCCAGTTCCTTCTCACCATTGCGTCGATCAAGTTTGCCGATATACGTGCCATCCACATACATCTGTGCATAGTCGTGGGCGTCACTCACCTTGATAGTGGCACCCTCTGGGATGGCGGGCAGCGTGGTGCGATAGAGTATCGAACCGAATCCCTGGTCGTATTCCTCCATCGTCTTGAGACTATTCTCACTCTTTGCCTCAGGAAGATTAGCAAAGAGAGGAGCCACCTCGGTAAACTCAAAGGCAGGCACGCTCATGCTCTTGATGGTAGAGGGCACTTTAGCAAGTTTGCCACCATCGGCATACTTAGCCATAGCCTGGCGCAGTTTCCAGTATTTATCCGTGGTCTGTCCACTCTCGCTGATAGGAGCATCATAGTCATAACTTGTCACATCAGGTGCAAAACCAGGCGAGTTAGCGCCAGCCCAATGTCCCCAACTCGTACCTCCGTGTGTCATGTAGAGGCTGAAGGAGATATTTTTGGAAAGCATCTCGTCGATGTTGGCTATCATATCTTCTGCAGGACGTGTCTCATGGTTGGCTCCCCACTTATCAAACCATCCGCTCCAAAACTCAGAGCACATCTTTGGTGCATCTGGGCGCACCTTAGCGAGAGTAGCAAACTGGTCATCGATATTTGCGCCCGTACCAAAGTTCATTGTCCATGTCAAGTCATCCAAACCATTATTGAGGAAGTTGCTCGACCAGTCACACTGGAAGAGCGTCACCTTGTCAAATCCACTCTTGCGCACTATGTCGCGTATGGCACTGACGTATGACTTGTCTATGCCATACGATCCATATTCATTCTCCACCTGCACCATGATGATAGGGCCACCATTCTGTATGGTGAGCGAAGCCAATTGCTTGCCCACTTCCTTCTCAAAGATTTCCACTCTTTGCATAAAGTAAGGGTCTGATTCTCGTAGGCGGATATCTTTCTTCTTCAGCAACCACCATGGCAGACCGCCCATCTCCCACTCTGCACATACATACGGGCCAGGACGCACGATGACATACATGCCATTCTTTTGGCAAAGACGGCAAAACTCTGCCACGTCATTGTTGCCAGTGAAATCAAACTGGCCCTCCTGCTGTTCGTGGATATTCCAAAACACATAGAGGCACACGGTGTTCATACCGAGAGCCTTGCACATCTTTATGCGATTGTCCCAATAGGGACGTGGTATACGAGGGTAATGTAATTCGGCAGCCTTTACTACAAACGGTTTTCCATTGAGAAGGAAAGTCTTGTTGCCTGTAGTAAACGTGCCACTGGCATTGGCTGCCTCAGCCGTAGCAGGAGATGCCGCAAGCATCGAAGCCAAGGCGAGAGAAAAGAGTGTGGTTGTTATCTTCATAATTTATGGTTTCTTATAGGAGGTACGGCGCCCTCGTTTGGTTGCAGCGAGGACGCAGCAACTACTATTATTACTGTTGTACGAATGTGGTGATGCTTCTTGGCATGAGGGTAGTTTCACCCGAGCAGGTACCAACTGGAGCAAGACTCTCAGAAGATACGTCGCTTGTGCGATACATCTGCCACTGCATGTCGGTGCCATTATCGAGGCGGAATGCCACTGGCTTCATAGCCTCAGCATAGTTGATTGCTACCACCACCCATTTGCCGTCAGCATTGCGATAAGCAGAGCACATCACGCCTGTGGGGTCATTATATCCTTCATCGATAGTCTTTCCCTCAGCCGATATGGTGGCGATGTCATATCGCTGTGCCCCAGGGCGAACAAAGCGACTATAGTTGCCAAGAGCCCACATCAGTTTGGAGTCACATGCGAAGCCAGTCTTCCAACTGTCATTACTATATACTCGGATAAGGCCGTCCTTATAGTCACCGCCTACTGAGCGCCACCAACTCCAACTCTCTGCATTAGCATAGACGAGGTCGTGGTGTATGACGCGAGCCACATAGAGAGCCGTCTTCATGCTGAAGTCATAGCCACCGCCACCACCTATCTCTTGGTCGTTGCCCATGATGCAGATTTCTGTCTGCCAAAACTTGATGTTGTGCTTACGGCAAGCCTCACGCACTTTCAGACGCATGTCACGCATAAAGTCCACGGGAGTGTTAGTCCAGTAACTGTGACCACCTATGAGATGTGGCAACTGCTTGACATTGCCCACATAGGTCTGCACGCTATCTTTATTAAAGAATGCCTCTATCTCATATCCGCGTTGCCAGTCAGTCTCGTGCGTGCCAAGCATACAGCGATAGTCACTCGCCTCATTGATGAGTATCTGCGTGGTGAGTTTCTCCTTCCTCAGAGCCTTGCTCACCTCGCGAGCCGTACGTGCCACCTCTCTATTGGTAGCAGGCGAGCCCTCCTGCTTTGGACCGAGCCAGTTCCAGTGTCCATCGGGCTCGTTGATAGGACTGATATAGTCTATATGTATGCCGTCGTGTTGCTCAAGACCTTTTATTGACGTGGCAATAAACTTGGCAAAGTCATCATAGCAATCAGGGCGGAGATTATATGTACCACCGCGTCCAGTATTTGTAGCGAGACCATTTTGTGTAAAGTGTACTGGTGCAGAATTGCAGAAGGCAAGGAGATAAGGCACGCCACGCTCTTTGGCAAGACGCAGAAAACTGCGTTGTCCAGCCTGCTTCGTCCAGTCGTAAGTGCCATCAGCATTGAGGAAGCACTGGGTTCTTGTGCCAGGATTTATCTGCGCCGCATCGCCCTGCTCTTCACTGCCCGCACCGAGGTTGAAGCGCCAGATAGACAGACCGATACCTTTCGGTTTGCCAGTAGCATCATTCTCCGTGGAGAAGAGCCAGTCGGCTATCTGCTCCTGCTGCTTCATTGGCCATAGACCAAGAAACTGCATACTCCAAGCATCGCTCGCACCAAAGTGCTGTATGTGTTGCTGTGGAGAATTGGTGAGTATGGTGTACTGAGTGGACTGCGCGTAAGCATTGCCGACCATGGCCGATAGAAGTATGGTGGCAAATGCAGTCTTATGAAGAATATTTGATATCATGATGTTACTATTTTACTATAAACTTCTTACCATTGCGTACATATATTCCCTTGGCAAGTCCTTCAGCACTTGATGCATCATGGCGCACGAGGCGACCATCGATAGAATATATGTTGTCATCAGTGGCATTATCATCAACTGTCACATGGTCTATGCCGTCAAGTATAGGCGTATCAAAGTCCATCACAAAGGTGTTGATACTCTTGGTGGGCAGACTGATAGTCTTTCCAAGATTAGCAGTGGAAGACTTTATGTATTTGAGTTTATTATTCGAACTGGTGCGATAGCGCAAGAAACTGCTTGCCTTAGACTGTCCATCCACATTCATGGTGACCTTCACGTCGCTTGAGCCCATATTGACATAGACAGCCACAAGACGTTTGCCATCAGGCGAGACATATGCCGAACCCATCAGTCCATTGAGGTTTTCGCCCTCTGAGAGACTCAGGTCTACACGCTTGTAGCCTGGGCGAATGAAGCGACTGTAGTTGCCGAGTGCCCACAAGTTGGCATTATCGCTCACGGCACCACCCTGCGAGATGTCAGCATAGTCGTCACTCACTGACGAGGCATCGCTATATGACTCATTACTTGTGTCCGTGTTGTCACCACCCTTGATGCGGAGCAGATAGAAACGGTTCTTCTGACTGTACTGTTGCTGAGCCATAGATGTCCAGTAACTCCATGACGACATATTGCCATAGGTGAGGTCACAGTGGATGAGTTTTGCCATATAGATGGCGATGTCTATGTAGCTCGCAGCATCATAACTCGCAGGAAATCCTGCGGAGGAAGAAGGAGCAGCATCAAGCATACTCCACTCCGTCTGATACACGTCCAGTCCGTATTCCTGCGCTTTGTCATAGACATTCTGTCGCACAGTCTTCAAGTCATTGTTATTGCCAAAGGTCCAATAACTATGACCTGCTATAGCCTTGCGGAGATGTGCGAGGTCTCCTATATATGTAGATGTGTTGGCAGGATTAAAGAATGCCTCTATCTGATTGTTGGCGCGAGCCTCCGTGCCATCCATATAGAGAGCTTTCCACTGGCATGCTTCAGGCAGGAGTATCTGCGAAGATATGCCTTTGCTATCAATAGACTGATTGAGTTCGCGTGCCAGTTTGGCTATGCACTCGTTAGTCCATGGAGAACCCTCTTGACCACTTGTCCAACTGTATTGGGGCTCGTTGACAGGGTCTATGAGGGTGATATTATATCCTTCGTCAATGAAGTGGCTTGCAGTGGTAGCGAGGAAGTCGGCAAACTTGCCATAGCAGTCATCCTTGAGATTGCTACCGCTAACACCATTATCGGCACAAGCCTTGCCGTTTTTGGTAAACTGCACTGGGGCAGAGTTGCTGAAGAGGAGGAAGTGGTCCACGCCGTAATCCTTCGCCTTCTGCATGAAATATTGTTGTCCAGCAGACTTTGTCCAGTCATAACTGCCATCAGCAGATAGATAGCAGTAGCCACGACGTGTCTGGTCATCAATGCCCGAACTGCTGCCCTGCTCTGCACTACCTGCTCCGAGGTTGACACGCCACATGGAGAGTCCGATGCCGAGAGGATTGCCGTCAGAGTCAAAGTCTTGGCTAAAGAGCCACTGTGCAGCCTTTGACCTTTGTTCGTCATTGAAATATTTGCCTACGAAGTCAGCTGTCCAACAGTCGCTGGCTCCAAAGTCCTGTATAGTCTGATAGGTAGTCTTAGGGTTGATAGTAACAGTGTAACTGGTCTGTGCAGTAGATGCCAGCGAAGATGCCAGCAAGGAGGCAATGAGTAAAGGTAATTTCATAAGGAGAGAATGCGGATTTTTAAATTTCCCCCACCGCCCTACGCGGTGAGGGAAATGGTCATAAACTAACTAATCACATACCTAAATACAATCTAACAAAACCTATTCTTATTCGTAACCTGGTGTCTGTGTGATAGAGCCATTGCTCATCGTAATCTCAGAGTTAGGGATTGGGAACAGTTCGTCACGTCCTTCCTTGAAGTAGTAGCCCTTATTTGTGGCTTCCTTCTCGTTAGAGAGTTCATACTCGTCGGTATTCTCCTCAAGGTTGTACTTTACGAAACTGCCGTTAGGTCCCATCACATTCTGGATAGCATACTTGCCATTGTCGTCCTTCCAACGACGGAGGTCGTAGAGACGATTGTTCTCAAGAGCCAACTCCAAGCGACGCTCCTGACGGATGGCATCACGCAGGGTCTTGCCTGTAGAGGTGACATTATCTAGATGTACGCGAGAGCGCACCTGATTGAGATACTTCTGTGCCTCAGAGTCATTACCCAACTGATTTTCGACCTCTGCAAGCATCAGCAATACGTCAGCATAGCGCAAGAGACGATAGTTGAGCGGGATGTGCGGTGCATCATAGTTGGATGGACGCTTATCCATAGGGATATAGAGTTTCATGTTGCATCGTGCACTCTTGTGCTTGCTTGGAGATATGACATAAGGATTGTCCTCAGTCCATGTAGGATCGCCAGGCACCTCAGTGGCATTATGCTTGATGATGGTGTATTTCAGACGGATGTCGTCACCTGCATCTTGGAATGCCTTCTCCAGATTGCTTGTAGGCAGACCCCAAGCCCATCCAGAGTCATCGCGAGAACCAGTCACCACGGAGATACGCTCACCGAGACTATAGGTCAGAGTGCTATTGGTCTGTATCTCGAGCAGGCCCTCCTCGCTATTGTTGTAGTCCATATTCCACACCTTGCTGAAGTCGTCAAGCAGGTGATACTCATTGCTATTGTATACGGCAAGCAACTGTTCCTTAGCCTTGTCATACTTCTCCTGATAGAGGTATACCTTACCAAGCAAACCCTGAGCGGCACCCTTGGTGAAGCGTCCCATGTCAGCATCAGCATACTCGCTACGTTTTGGCAGCACGGCGATAGCATCTATGAGGTCTTGCTCTATCTGAGCATAGGTCTCCTCCTTAGTGGCACGTGTGATACCCTCCACCTCACTTGGCATCTTCAAGCCGAGCACGAGAGGCACACCGCCAAAGTTTTTCACAAGGTCGAAATAATAGAATGCGCGCAGAGCCTTAGCCTCAGCCACATAGCGATTGCGCAGAGACTCGTCCATGTTAACATTAGGTATCTCCTCTATGGCGATGTTGCACTGCAGGATGCCCTTGTAGCGATACTGCCAGAAGTTGGTCACACAGTTACCTGCATTGATGGTGTTGCCAGTGTAGTGAGCGAGGTCACGATATTCGCCTGGATCCTGAGTAGTGTTGCCCATCCACTCGTCATCCGTACACATGTCACCGCAGACATAAAACTTATACACCTGCCACCAGTCATCAAAGGCAAGAGCCTGATAGCAACCCGTAATCTGTTTGGCGCACTCTGTCTCGCTGGCGAAATAGTTCTCCTTGTCCTGTGTGCCTCGGAGAGGTTCCTCGAGGAATGAGGAGCAAGAGGTCATGCCAAGTGAAAGCGCAGAGGCTAATGTTAGACCAATAATATATCTTTTCATGATTCTTCAGTTTTTAGTTTATTGATGTATTTCTTATTAGAAAGTCAGGTTTAATCCAAACAGGAATGTTCTCGGATTAGGATAGACATTGTTATCATTAGAATAACCATTATAGTCTATACCTGCAGAGGTAACGCCTGCACCCATAGAGGCAACCTCAGGATCTTCGCCTGAATAGCCAGTGATGGTGAATGGATTTTGTGCGGAGAAGGATACACGCATGCCAAACTTATTGTTAAACCACTTTCTTGGGAATGTGTAACCGATCTGCAGCAGTTTGCAACGGAAGTAAGAGCCGTCCTCTACGAAGAAGGAAGAAGGACGCTTATAGTTCATATTGGCATCATTGACGGAGAGGCGTGGTATCTTGTAACTTGTGCCTTCTCCATGCCATGCAGCCTCGAGTGTGCCAGCATATACATTCTGTCCCTCAGTGCCTGAGTAGCGTGCCCAGTTGGTATTGAAGATGTCATTACCAAAAGTACCATAGAAGTTGGCTGTGAAGTCAAAGCCTTTGTAGCCAGCGGTGAGGTTGAGACCTACCATAAGGTCTGGGAATGGATTGCCGATGTATGTCTTATCCTTCTCATCGATGGTGCCATCGTGATTGATGTCCACATAGCGGATGTCACCAGGCTGTGCATTGGGCTGCATAGCCACACCATACTCATTAGTATAAGATTTCACCTCAGTCTCATTCTGGAAGAGGCCGTCTGCCACATATCCATAGAATTGGCTCAGTGGCTGTCCTTCCTCATTGCGGATGATGTAGTCACCATTAAATGTACCAGTGTAGATATAGTCGCCATTGAGTTTGATAGCCTTATTCTTCACAGAAGAGAGGTTAAGGCCGATGCCATAGGTGAAGTCTCTCACCTGGTCATTCCAGTTGATAGAGAGTTCCCATCCCTTAGCGCTCATCTTACCGATATTCTCCCACATCTGTCCATTCCACATAGGATAACCCAACACGAGGAGGTTGTCCTTCTTGAGGAGCATGTCGTGGGTAGTCTTCTCAAAGTATTCTGCAGTGATCTTCAGTCTATTCTTGAGGAGAGCAAGGTCAAGACCGATATTCCAGTCTTCCACGGTCTCCCACTTCAGTTTGGTATTACCTATCGAACCGATAGTGCTACCTGTCACACGGTCGCCACCGAACACGTAGTCGGTATTGGTGATAGAACTCAGATATGCGGAGTTGTCGATATTCTGATTGCCTACCTTACCCCAACCGAAGCGTACCTTGATGTCATCAAAGATGTTCTGCTTCTTCATGAATTCCTCACCTGTGACGCGCCATGCGAGAGACACTGAAGGGAATGTAGCATACTTATTGCCAGCAGAGAACTTAGACGAACCATCCATACGGGCAGTAGCCGTGATGTAGTATTTCTCATCATAATTATACATCACACGTGCGAGGTAAGAGATGAGTGATGAGAAGGTGTCTTTACCATAAGCCTTCATGTTGTTAGTACCAGCACTTGGGTATCTCATGGTCTCACTGTTGTTAGGGATATCCTCTGCATATGCGGAAGCCCAATAGTCCTGGAAACGCTCCATGGTGTAACCAGCCATCACATTGAGGTTGTGCTTCTTATTGAAGGTGGTCATGTAGGTGAGAGTGTTAGTCCAGTTCCAGTCCACCCAGTTCTCCATCTTGCGCTCAGAGTTGTTGTTGTCATTCTTCTCAAGGTTGTCGATGAAGAAGTTGACATTATACTTATCCGTAATGCGGAAGCGAGAGTTCATGCCAAACTGTGTGCGGAAGGTAAGACCCTTTATCGGGGTGATGCTCACAAATGGAGTGGCAAGCAGTCCATACTCGCTGGCACCAGAGTCAAGGCGTGCCATAGTAGCCACAGGATTCCACACCTGGTTATTGTTGCTACGTGCATAGTTGGAGTAAGGATTGGAGTCATTCTTGTCGGAATATATTGGTGTGGTAGGATCCATTGTCAGAATGCTACCCATGAGGTTTGGAGTGTCATCCCACTGCTCATAGCGAGGAGTGAAGTCCACACCTGCCTTTACTATCTTATTGAAGTTATACTCCATCGAGAAGCGTGCAGAGAGTTTCTGCCACTCACCAGTCTTATATTGCGAGTCCTGCTTGTAGTAGCCGATGCTAGCAGAATAGAGGAACTTATCGTTGCCACCAGAGAAACTGAAGTCATAATTCTGCTGTAAGGCTGCTCCCTTGATGCTCTCCTTCCACCAGTCAGTGCCCTGTGCGTCGGTGATATTCTCTATACCATTGTAGACAGGAGTAGCACCATCATTGGTGTAACGTGTCTTGAGCACCTGCTCATACTCCGAAGCACCAGCCAGAGAAGGCTTGTGAAGAGTCTGGAAACCTACTGTGGCAGTGGCATTAAACTTAGTAGTGCCCTTGCTACCCTTCTTAGTAGTGACGAGGATGACACCATTGCTACCGCGAGTACCATAGATGGCGGCGGCTGAAGCATCCTTGAGCACCTGCATGCTCTCGATGTCATTCTGATTGAGGAAGTTGATATTGTCACCCACAGGCATGCCGTCCACCACATAGAGAGGGTCCGAACCATTGACTGTGCTGACACCACGGATGATGACACGTGGTGAAGATCCAGGACCACCAGCGCCTGTGATCTGCACACCAGTGATCTGTCCCTGCAGGGCATTCATCACGTTACCCGTAGAAAGTTTCTCGAGTTTGTCACCCTTGATAGCAGATATAGAACTGGTGAGGTCGCCTTTCTTTACCTGACCGTAACCGATGACCACCACCTCATTGAGGTCGTTGGCATCGTCTTTGAGCACTACGTTGATATTGGAGCGACTACCGATGTTAATCTCTTGCTCCGTCATACCCACCGAACTGAATACAAGTGTGGCATTCTTGTCGGCATCGATGACATAGTTGCCGTCGATGTCGGTCACGGCACCCTTGGATGTGCCCTTCACCTTTATGACAGCACCGATGATCGGTTCGTTGTTGGCATCTACTATATTGCCAGTCACCTTTATGCTCTGGGCACTTGCCGTGAGGGCGAAGGTCGAAGCCAGGGCTAAAGCTATGATATGTTTTTTCTTCATTTGAGTCTTTACTTTAAAAATTGTGAATGCTTTAGGTTATACTTTCATCATGGCTTAGTCTGCCTTCACGAGTGTGATGCGTGAGCGGAGCAGAGCATAGTCAAACTCGAAGAGATAAGTACCGCTGGTCTTCACGGTCACAGTCTTCATGTTGTCGCCATCATTGAGCACATTGGCTTCATTATCATCCGATCCGTCGAAGCGCCAGAATGGATTTGGCCACCATCCCCACCAGTGTGTCTGACTGATAGTGAAGCATACATTAGTGCCAGCCTCGAGTTTCATCTCACGATAGAGCAGATAAGGATTGGTAGTGCTCTGATTGAGGATGAAGGCACCGTCATTCTGATTGGTAGTCCAGTTGCCTGCGCCAGGCAGTCCTTCTCCTGCCAAGCAGATCTGTGCAGGCTGGTCGCCTGAGCCGTCCTGGATTTCTGGAGCGATGGTAGTACCATTGAGTGTCATAGACGCTACAGTAGGAGTCCACTCCTTCACGTCGTACTCACCGCTCACGGTATTGAAGTTGATCTCATAATAGCCCACCTTTGGCAGGATAATCTCCTTTGCCTCGCTTGGCGAACTTACTATCTGATTGTCTTCATTAGGACCGAAGCAGATAGGTTCGAAGTCTGTCTTCTGTGGTATGAAGCGGATGCCTGTGCCTGCCTTCTGATTATAATAATGTGCACGATACTGATATTCGCCCACATGGTCGATGAGCATAGGCACACCATAGAGGTCACTATTGAGTGAAGTCACATCGCTCACGTCAGCAAGATACATCTTATCAAAGTCTGGCAATTCGCTCACATTGATGGTGTCGCTCACCTCGGTCATGTTGCCAGCAGCATCATAGAGGCGGAGGCGGAGATTATAGATAGCCTCCTCTTCAGGCAACTCGTAAGTCTGCATCACCTGACACTCTTTGCCAGTATAGAACAGTGAGTCCTTGATGTCAAGGTCAGGGATATTGATGACCAGACACTGCAGATTCTTGTTGTCGGTAAAGGCGAGGTTGAGTTTGAGTTTAGGATTCTGCACCAGCACGGTGATATTGCTTGAAGGCGCGGCAGTGAAGACTGGTGCCTGATAGTCACCATCACCCTTGACATTGACTGTCTGTGTGGTGGTGTGACCCAGCACATCTTCCACGGTCACTTCCAATGGGAAGTTGTCGTCATCGGTCCATGTCTTCGCACATGTGTAGGCATACGCCAACTTGTACTTATGGAGCAGACTGTCACCATAAATCTCGAGCAGGTTGATGGTCTTGTCAAGCTTCATGCCCTCATTCTTGAGGCGGATGCTCTTCAGACCGTCAGCATCTGCAGCCTCTCCCTCGATGGTGAAACTGCTACCCGGTTCGGCATGGATAATGCTATTGGCTAATGTTATGGTTGGCGCCTGTCCGTCTACGGCAGCATAACCATTGTCATCGCTGCACGACTGGAACATCATTCCACCCAGTGCAATTGCCCCGACGAGGGCAAACTTAGGATTGCATGATTTAAATGTCATAATACGTAAGTTAGAGTTTTAGATTTTTATCAATGCGTTATTAGTCGGTGTGAACTCTTTCGTCACCGGGGCAAAGTTAAGTAATTACCATCATTCCAACCAATAACATATCATGCATAAATAGGGCATAAATCGTGCAATGAACGATTTGTAGCCCTATTATAGGCGATTATTTCTCCTTTTTGGCTATCTTCGCAACATAATTATAACAAGAACTTACTAAAAACCATCATGCATCTGCCAAGAACACTACTTGCAGTCATATTACTTCTGACGACATGCTCTGCCTTGGGTCAACATCTCTCCGTGCTACCGCTCGGCACCGAACAGGGATTATCATGCAATTACATCTCGGAAGCCACCATAGACAAATACGGCTTTTTGTGGTTTGCTACGGATGAGGGACTCAATAGATTTGACGGCAAACGTTTCTCGTGCTATTATAAGAATAAGGTGAAAGGACGCGGGCTCTCGTCAAGCGAACTCAATTGTGTCATAGACGACCGCTATGCCCCCATACTGTGGGTCGGCACAAAGAATGATGGCCTCAACGCCTTTAATTATGACACTGGCGAGATCACTTGCTATCGTCACGACGACAAGGACAAGTCAAGCATAGCCACCAATGACATCACCTCGCTGTGCCTCGGTGAAGACTATCAGATATGGCTTACGACCTACTGGAAAGGACTCGACTTGTTTGACTTGCAAACGTATAAGTTCGTCCACTACAATAAAGACAACGTGAAGGGCATGACCGATGACCAACTGTGGTGCGCCGCCTACATGGGCAACGGCACAGTGATGGTGGGACATGTCGACACGGGACTCTCCATCATCGACACGCACAATCGCACGGCACGCCACTTCCGTCATGATGAAGCAGACAAGCGCAGCCTCGCCAGCAATTGCGTCTATAGCATCTATAAAGATAGCAATGGCGTGGTGTGGGTGGGCACTGCAGCAGGACTCGACGTGTATGACCCGATGAATCAGTCATTCATACACGTGGCAGACCAGCAGATAGGCAATCACCGCATCTATAGCATCACCCAACTCTCTGACGGACGCATCTGGGTGGGCACGGAGATGAATGGCATAGCCGTCATCAGCGTCAACCGCAATACTGCCGACAGTTATCGCAATGCGCGCGTGGAGATGATAAAGGAGGGCGACTCCGACTGCGGACTGACGGGCAACACCATCAGAACTATCATCGAAGACCAATATCACAACATATGGGCGGGCCTCTATGGTGGTGGCATCAATGTGCTGACCAGAGTAAAACCTCTATTCGGCATTGCCAACGAGACATCTTCGCCAAAGGGTACACGCATGACGGAAAACTCGATAATGGCTCTTGCCGTGTCGCCCACAGGTCACATCCTGACGGGAACAGACGGTGGCACCATGTGCATGTATGACCGAAACATGGTCAAGATAGGCTCGGGCAACATCAACATGGGCACGAGCGTGCAGACTGCCAAATATGACTCCACGGGCAAACTGTGGATAGGCACATTCAGCCGTGGCGGTTTTGTGTATCTCAATGGTAAGATGACACCTCTACCATCAGGTGGTGAAGACGTGAGATGCTTTCTCGAAGACAAGCAGAACGGCGTGATGTGGATGGGCACAAGCACTGGACTCTATGCCTACGACTTGAAGACACTGCAGATGAGACGCCACTTTGACATCGGCAACCGCTATGTCCGCGCAATGGCAAAGGACAAGCACGGCAACCTATGGGTGGGATACTACGGCATAGGCATACAGGTGTTTTCCCCGCGAATGGAACTCCTGGCATGGTATCGCACGGAGCACACGGGCAAACTGCACCTTGCCACCAACGACATAGCCCACATCTTCTGCGATAAAGAGGGGCGCATATGGGTGGCATCCAATGAGGGACTCATATGCATGGGGACGACACCTGGACAGCAACCCACGACATATGATACCTCCTCGGGACTGACCAACATACACCTGCGGGCAGTCACGCAAGACCATGCAGGCAACATATGGATGAGCCACAATCGTGGTATCAGTTGTCTGCCAAAGGGTAGCACAAGCATTGTCAACTATAACCGAAAGGACGGAGTGATGCAGACCAACTTCAATAATGGTAGTGTGGCACAAGATGCACGTGGCAACATCTATTTCGGTTCGGCTAACGGTCTATGCTTCTTCTCTCCCGACAAGGTACTCGCACGCCACAAGTGTCCCAGCCCGCACATCGTGTCGATGTCTCTGCTTGGCAATATCGAGGAGAACAAGGACAGCGTGATAAACCTCAACAATAGGGACAAGATCACGCTCAGTCATGATGAGAATACATTTAACATCACATTTAATACGCTCAACTACGCTCTCAATCCCTACATCGAATACAGTTACAAACTGGAGGGACTGCAGGATGAATGGATGATGTGCGATGATGGACAAATCACCATGCGTGACATCCCGTCAGGCTCCTATCGACTGCTCGTGAGAAGCCGTATGCACAACCAACCGTGGAATGATGAGATGGCTGAACTCACCATCTCCATCCGACCACCCTTCTGGCTATCGTGGTGGGCAGAACTGCTCTATGCCGTCATCGTCATCATGGGCATCTACACCGCTCTGCGTGGCTACAACCGCCATATGCGCCTGGAGTATATGCTCGACATGGAGAAGATGAATCATGAGAAAGACCGTCAATATAATGAGGATCGTCTACGCTTCTTCACCAACATCGCTCACGAACTGCGCACTCCGCTCACTCTCATACTCGGCCCGCTCGATGATCTCTCACACTCTACTGACATCGCCAAGGCTGCCAAACACAAACTGGCGGTCATACATCAGAGTGCCGTGCGACTCAACGAACTCATAACGCAGATACTGGAGTTTCGCAAGACTGAGACCAACAACCGCGCTCTGCGGGTGCAAAAGGGCAACATCGTGGACACGGTGCACGAGATAAGTCTGAAATATGAGGAACTCAATCGCAAGCAGAATGTCGAAATACGATTCGTAGCACCTGAGAATCCCATCAACATGTATTACGACCGTGAGGTGATAGCCATCGCCGTGGACAATCTCGTGAGCAACGCCATCAAATACACTGACTCGGGCACAGTGGACATCAGCGTGGAGCGACGTCGCTCTGGCGACAAGCATCTCGTGGACATCACCGTGAGCGACACAGGATATGGCATATCCAAAGACGCTCTGCCTCACGTCTTCGACCGCTACTATCAAGAGAATGGCTCGCATCAGGCTTCGGGCACAGGCATAGGTCTGTCACTGGTGAAAAACCTTGTGACACTGCATGAAGGCACCATCAAGGTGGAAAGTAGCATCGAGCAGGGTAGCAGTTTTATAGTCACCCTGGACGAGCAGAATGTATATCCCACTGCCCTTCACGGCAAGAAGGATACACCTGCTGAGGAACAGGCGAATAGTGTGAATGAATCAGACAACGCCTCTGACAACGGCACGCCAGGACGTCTGCTGATGCTCGTGGTGGAAGACAATCACGACATACGGGAATATATCACCTCTTCCTTCGCTGATGAGTATGACACCATCGAGGCTTCTGATGGCAAGGAGGGTCTGGGCAAGGCGCTCGACCGCATACCAGACATCATCATCTCCGACGTGATGATGCCTCACATGGACGGCAATGAGATGTGCCACATACTCAAGTCGGACGTGCGCACGAGCCATATACCTATTATATTATTGACGGCAAAAGACTCGCAGGAGGCGAAAGAGGAGGGCTATGATGCAGGCGCCGACTCATATATCACCAAACCGTTTACACACTCGCTACTAAGGAGTCGCATAAACAATCTGCTGACGCAAAGGCGACGCATGCTTGATGCTCAGAAGACGGCTAACACTGATAAGGACTCTAAGGAAGACTTAAAGGAGAAACAAGAGCAACTGCGCAAGTCGCTCAGCGAGATAGACCAGGAGTTTTTTGATAAGTTGGATAGCCTTATCGGTGAAGGCATAAGTGGCGATGTGGATGTCAACATGCTCGCCTCCAAACTGGCTATGAGCACCAGCACGCTCTATCGCAAGATGAAAGCACTCACGGGCATGTCCACCAACGAGTACATACGCAAATACAAGATGCAGTATGCCGAGCGTCTGCTCCTCGAGGGCAAATACTCCATCAGCGAGATTTCGTTTATGGTGGGCATGAATAGCATAGCCTACTTCCGCCGTTGCTTCAAAGCCGAATATGGCATGATACCATCAGAATACCTCAAGCAACTTAACGCACAATAGTAACTGCCTTTCCTCACAAGGCTGACATAAAAACCTACGGAGGCTAACTACAAAGTACTATCTCTAAGTTTGAGACAACTATCTCTAAGTTTGAGATAGCTATCTCAAAGCTTGAGACAACTATCTCAAAGCTTGAGATAGTAGTTTCAAGCTACTTAAAACAAACTTTCACCCCGACTTCTCGGCATTTATAATATGTAAAGAATGCATTTCATAGGAGGTACGGCGCCCTCGCCGTACCATCGCAAGAAAGTACTTCTCTAATCTAATACTTATTGGAGATGGTACGGCGAGGGCGCCGTACCTCCTTAATCAGAAGGTGGGATCAGAATGGAAGGTCATGCGACGACCTGTGTCGGGATGAATAAGGCTAAGGTCAGTGGCATGAAGATAGAGTCTGGGGGCTGAGGTGCCATAAAGGCGGTCGCCCTTGATGGGATTGTCAAGACCGAGATGATGAGCGCAGTGCACACGCAACTGGTGGGTGCGACCCGTAAGGGGAGTCAAGAGGATGCGGTTGGCTCCTTCGGACTTATATAATGTGACGGCAGTCTTACCATGCTCTGCATCCACCATCTGACGTGGGCGGTCGGCGTAGTCGGGACTTAGGGGCAAGTCTACCCTACCCTCGCCTGTGATGTCATGCTCAAGTAGTGCCGTGTAGGTCTTGCAGGTGAGATGAGTAGCAAACTGATGTTGCAGATGTTTGTGAGCGCGAGCGGTCTTTGCCACGACGAGCAGTCCACTCGTGTCCATGTCCAGGCGGTGCACCATCTGCAGTTGGGTGCACTCCTTTCTCATGCCTTGCAATATAGAGAAGACACTCTCTGCACCACCCTTGCCTGGCACGCTGAGCATGCCCGAGGGTTTGTCCACCACCATGAAGGATGCGTCTTCATATAGGATTTTTAGTTCACCTTGCGGTGTCTTGCGGTCAAGACTCAGTGTAGGGTCGTCAAGGAGAAACTGCAATATGGGTTTGCACTTGCCTTGGCAGGCAGGATAGAAATAGCCGTGACGGCGCACCTCACCCTTGGGAGACTGTCCCCACCAGAACATGCCGATCTCTTCTGGCACCAAGTGATGAGTGTGGGCATAGTGGATGAGTTTGGGTTCGCAGCACTCTCCACTGCCTGAAGGAGGAAGCGGTGGCAGATGTAGTGATGATGTGTCAGAGGAAGAATATTGCTGCCATATCGCCAATAGATTCTTCTCCACACCATGGCAATCCGTAAAAGTCATCTGCTCAAAGAGCCATCGCTGCAAGGCATCAGAGAGATGCTGGCGCTGGAGTTTTAGTTTTCGCACTTCAGCATCTATGTCATCGAGTTGTGTCTGAAGTTCAGAGATACGGCTTTTCCACTGTTTACGTTTGCGATGCAGTTCGGCCTTCATAAACTGGCTTTCGGCAGTCAACTGTTCTTCCGTCGCATTGCCACTTGCCCTCAGCGCGTCACGCTTTGCCTTGGCAGTAGCCATGACGGCACGGTAGGCATCGATGTCGGCGGTGGCAGACTGTTGTAGATGTTGCAGATCGAGCCGTAGAGATTGCCGATTTTGTGATGACTGCATATCGGCTATCTGGCTATTGATGGCAGATATCTCCCGCTCATGCACTTTGAAATAGCCGTCGGGAGCAAGATAGTCGAATACTGCGGGTATGAAACCATGCACGTCAAATCGCCCGCATATCTGACCCGAATAGGCAGTAAGGACTGTCTGACGTGCAGTGTCAGCCTCATCATGGGCTATGAGGATGCCAAACATCTTGCCCTTCCCCACCTCTTCAGCGAAGGCGCTATCTTCCACGCATAGTCTTTCTATCCTTTGCATCAGAAGACGCTGCTCCTCAAGCATTCTGGCAGAGGGAGTATAGTGAAAGGGGTTGTTCATTAATGGGGGATTGAGGAATGGGGATTGACAGATATATTCAGAGATATCGGGTGGCTCTATCGCCTATGAAAGCCTTTATCTGCTCGTTATCGGGACTTGCTGTCAGTTTGCCGTCATGCATAAGAAGTATGGTGTCGGCAATCTTGAGGGCAAGGTTGACATCGTGGGTGGTCATGAGGATGGTCTTACCCTCATCATGCGCCAGTCGGAGTGACATCTCCATCAGTTCCACCTTACTGCGGAAATCAAGAAATGCTGTGGGTTCGTCCATAAGGATGATGGGAGTCTGCTGAGCAAGAGCCTTGGCTATGACCGCCTTTTGGTATTCGCCATCACTGAGGCTCGACAATGGTTGGTGACGCAAGTTACTGATGCCTATCATCTGCATGCAGTGGTCCACCACCCTATGGTCGTCAAACGTCAGACGACCGAAGAAACCCGTGTAGGGCGACCTACCAAGCGACACCATGTCCTCTACGGTGAGCATCTGTCCCTCGGTCCTTCCTGTGAGTACCACGCCAATGGTGGTAGCCATCTCGCGTGGAGACAAGTCGCTGAGAGGGCGGTCGCCATAGGATATATTGCCTGATATAGGATGGAGAAATCCCGCTATGGTCTTGAGGAGAGTGCTTTTGCCCGTACCATTATTGCCAAGAAGACAGGCCATAGTCCCTGGAGCCAAACTAAGAGTCACTCCAGAGACTATGACCTTGCCGTCATAACCTATGCTGAGATTATCGAGTAAGCAACTGGCGGAATGCCTCATAGTCATTGGGCAGAGATACGGACTGCTTGGTGCCCTTCATGAATGCCTGCAACTTTTGTGGTATCTCTATGTCAGTGTGGAGGATGCCGTCGACTACAGACTTAAACTTGGCTGGATGGGCTGTCTCGAGGAATACACCAGTCTCGCCTTCACGGAGTCCTTCCTTGAGTGCCTGATATCCACAAGCACCGTGAGGATCGCACACATAACCATTGTCTGCATAGCACTCGCGCATGGCATCGGCTATCTGACTGTCGCTATATGTGGCGCCACTGATATCGGTTGCTATGGCATCGTGCGACTTGCCATAGAGGTCATAGATGCGAGCAAAATTGGATGGGGCGCCCACGTCCATAGCATTGGCTATGGTCTGTACGGAAGCCTTCGGTTCGTAATTGCCAGTCTGCAGATACTTATAGAATATGTCATTGGAATTGTTGGCAGCGATGAAGCGCTTTACTGGCAGACCCATGCGCTTTCCGAAGAGTGCCGAACAAATGTTACCAAAGTTGCCTGACGGCACGCACATCACGAGATTGTCGGCAAGTCCGCGCTTTTTCATCTGCGCATAGGCATAGAAATAATAGAATGACTGTGGGAGGAAGCGTGCCACATTGATGGAGTTGGCAGAGGTGAGTTTCATCTTCGCATTCAACTCCTGGTCCATGAAGGCATTCTTCACCAGCGCCTGGCAGTCGTCAAAGACGCCGTCTACCTCTATGGCGGTGATATTTTGTCCGAGAGTGGTAAACTGGCATTCCTGTATAGGGCTGACCTTTCCCTTCGGATAGAGCACATACACCTTGATGCCTTCCACGCCGAGGAATCCATTGGCTACGGCAGAACCCGTGTCACCAGATGTGGCTACGAGGACATTGACCTCTCCACTACCCTTCTGGAGGAAATGCTGGAGCATGCGCGCCATGAAGCGAGCGCCGACATCCTTGAAGGCAAGCGTGGGACCGTGGAAGAGTTCCAGGGAGTAGATATTGTCGGTAACCTTCACTGCTGGCACATCAAAGGCGAGAGTGTCGCAGACGATTCTGCGAAGGTCATCCTCAGGCACATCCTCACCGAAGAACGCTTGTGCCACGGTGAAGGCTATGTCATGGAAACTCATGTTCTCGATATTGTCGAAGAACTCCTTGGGGAGCGGCTTGATATGCTCAGGCATATACAGACCGCGGTCTTCTGCAAGACCTTTGACCACTGCTTTCTCAAGGGAGGCGAGCGGTGCTTTGCCGTTGGTGCTGTAATATTTCATCATTTCAAGAATTCGGGTAAGAAATCAAGTCCTTCCATCACGCCGTAGGAACCATCCTGGCAACTGTCCTCGTCAAAGGCACTGACACTGTCGGGGGCGACACCAGGTTTGTATATGACAAACGGCACAGGGTCGGAGGTGTGCGTGCGGTGGGCGCATGGTGTGGGATGATCAGGAAGATATGCTATGGCTACGGGTTCGTCAAAGTCGGCTACAGCCTGCATTATCGGACCTACGACCTTGGAGTCTATGTCTTGGATAGTGCGCATCTTCAGCGGTATGTCGCCCTCATGGCCAGCCTCGTCGGGAGCCTCTATGTGGAGATAGACGAAGTCATCTGTCTTGAGAGCCTCGATGGCAGCCTTGGCCTTGCCTTCATAGTTGGTGTTGTAGAGTCCTGTGGCACCTTCCACATCTATAATCCTCAGACCTGCATAGTGGCCAATGCCACGGATGAGGTCTACGGCGGTGATGACGCTACCACGCTTTATGACGGGATAAGACTCCGAAAGCGGAGTCATGTCGGGACGATAACCCGGACTCCATGGCCAGATACTGTTTGCCATATCCTTGCCCTCAGCCGCACGGCGAAGGTTTACGGGATGCTTAGAGAGTATTTCCTGAGATCTTAATATCAGTTCGTTGAGCGTGTCTGCCGTCTCCTTTGCCTCTGGCACATCAGCCTTCACGAGCAACGGACGCCATGGTTGCAGTGGCACGTCATGAGGAGGCGTAGTCGTGATGCGTGCATCGCCACCATTGATGACAAGCACATGGCGATATTGCACACCAGTGTGGAAATGTATCTTGTCAGTAGACAGGTTATCATTGAGACATTTTATGAGTTCGGTAGCCTCTTCGGTGGTGATATGTCCAGAAGAATGGTTTTTTAGGATATCGCCATTGAGGCACACGAGATTGCACCGCATGGCCATATCTCCAGGTTTCATCTCATAACCGATGCTGGCAGCCTCGAGGACACCGCGTCCCTGATAGACCTTGCGCTGGTCATAACCGAGGATGGTAGAGTTAGCCACCTCACTGCCCGGATGAAAACCCTCAGGCACAGTCTTCAGCATACCGCATCTGCCCTGCTTTGCCAGACGGTCGATATTGGGAGTGTGGGCATACTGATATATGGTTTTATTGTCAAGGGAAGGGCAATGCCAGTCAGCGCTTCCATCGGCAAGAATAATCAGATGTTTCATATTACTTATCCTGTTAATCGCTCAAAATGCAACTAAATCGCATCTTCTACTAAAGAATTGCCACAAAATTATATATTTTTCTTATAACTGACAACTCTTTCGCCACGCAACTTACAATTATGAGGGAAATTCATATGTTCGGGCAATAGGTCAGACACATTACTAAAAAGCAGAAGAATCCCCAAATGTTAGACTTTTTATAGGTTACTTTGCCTTGACGAATGCCATCTTACAGTATGGCAATATAACACTATTTAACTAAAAGATGCAGTCCATACACTGCATCTTTTTGTTATTTTATGCAGTCTACACC